>JANNMM010000340.1:0-1689 GCA_031397915.1 Rhodoferax sp.
TGCGTTTGATGGGTGGTCGTTTGGACAGGGGGTTCAATGGTGGTTTGCATTACTTTTCCCCTTGAAATGGAACTGGATTGATTGAACCGGGCTTGTGCCGTTGCGTTATTTCGACCGGGGGTCGTCGGCGGGATTGATGTAGGTGATTCCCCACGGCCCGGTGCCACTCAACTGGACGACGGTTTCACTGCCGGATGCCAGTGCGGGGGGATCCGGTAGTTGGCGGAAAACTTGAGCCGAAACGTGAATGGCACTGCTTCGTTCAGCGGCCCTTCAATCACCGCGATCTGCGCCCCCTTGGGCAGCGAGGGCACGGGTGCCCACGTCAGTTTGTCTGGGTCAACCATGATGTGGCCGCCCGGTTGTGCCCAATTCACGGTCGACGCGAGGACCAGCAGGGCGGCCGCCGCGCAATGGTGCAATTTGAAACCAGAAGTCATGTGCTTTCCCCTTTGCTGTGTTGATGGAAACCGCTTGTCAGAGCGCTTTGGGCCCTCCGAAACAAGCCAAGCCATTGCACCGCAGCCGCAGGCATTCAGGGTCACCCGAATGGGGACAGGATGGGGGACAAAAATGGGGACAAATGCGGGTGGCGGCGATAAGATGGGCCGATCGGGGTAACCAGACAACTGCAAACATGAATGACCAGAGCAACGCTTTTGGGAGTACTTTCGGATATTGGCTGCGCCGCACGCGCAACGCGCTTGACCTGACCCAGGAAGCGCTGGCGACGCGGGTCAGCTGTTCACAAGCCGCCATCAAGAAAATTGAAGCTGACGAGCGCCGCCCGTCGCGCGGGCTGGCCTTGCGCCTGGCAGAGCACCTGATGGTTCCTGCGCTGGAACGCGCCGCGTTCCTGGAAGCCGCGCGTGTGCCAAAAGCCGCTGACGCATTGCACCTTGACAAGCTGCCCGTTGACACCATCACAGCGGCTACAGATGCCCCGCATGATCCGCCCGCGCATGAGGGCGATCTCAAGGTCCCCTTTGTCGGGCGTGCCATCGAATTCGGGCAGTTCACAGGCCTGCTCACCCATCTCACAGCGGGCGCCGGCCATGTGGTTCTGATGGAGGGCGAGGCGGGCATTGGCAAGAGTCGCCTGATGCGTGAGGTGGCGCATGACGCGCAAACGCGGAATTTGACCGTGCTGTCCACCCATTGTTACGAGATTGAGCGCGCAATCGCCTACCAGCCGGTAATTGACCTGGCCACGCAGGCGAGCCTGGTGACAACGGTAGACCGGCTGCGCGCCATGGCACCGACCCTGTTGGCAGAAATCACGGCGCTGGTGCCGGCCCTGGCGGCGCGCCTGCCTGATTTGCCTGCCCTGTCGGCAGACCTGCCTGAGGCCCGCCAAGCCCGCCTGTTTCAGGCGTTGCTTGGGCTGTTGGACGGGTTGGCACAAAACCGTCCGTTGCTGGTGATGGTGGACGACCTGCAATGGGCTGACGACGCGAGCCTGCGATTCCTGCATTTCTTCGCGCGCCAGGTTGCCAGCCGGCCAGTGTTGTTCATCTGTACTTACAGAGACGATGAGCTGGGCGCCAACGCAGCCCTCTCCAGCCTGGTTGAGAGCCTGCGCCGTGAACGACATGCGCGCCCCATGGCGCTGGCACGCCTGGCGCAAGGGGATACCGAAGCGCTGCTGCTGAGGCTGAACGACCCGACACTCAGCGGCCCCAATCTGGC
>JANNMM010000345.1:0-5648 GCA_031397915.1 Rhodoferax sp.
CGAGGTACGGCTAGTTATCCAACCCGGCGCGGCACCCCACACACCAGATCGCCCGGGTCATTCGCCGGCACCGCGAGGTCGTTCTTGGCCCAGGCCACGTCCATGTCACGCGGCAGTTTCACGCCGTTTTTGACAGCGAGAATTTCGGCCATGATGCTCACCGCGATCTCTGGCGGCGTTTTGCTGCCGATGTAGATGCCGATCGGGCCGCGCAGGCGCGCGAGGCTCTCGGCCGTTTGTTCGAAATGTTCGATCATGCGCGCCTGGCGCGCCACGTTGTTGCGCCGCGAGCCAATGGCGCCAACGTAGAAGGCATCTGTTTTTAGGGCTTCGAGCAGGGCCATGTCATCGAGTTTCGGGTCATGCGTGAGGGCGACCACACAGGAGCGGCGGTCGGCCTTGAAGGCGGTGACCACGTCGTCGGGCATATCACTCGTGATCGTCACGTGGGGCACCGACCAGGCGCCCCGGTACTCTTCGCGCGGGTCACACACGGTGACGGAAAAGCCGCTGAAAAGCGCCATGGTCGCCAAATATTCGGTGAGCTGGCCCGCGCCGATGAGCAGCATGCGGTACTCGGGGCCAAAGGTGTTGACCAGCGCCACCTCGTTGACGGCCAGGTTCTCTGGCGCGGCGCTGGCTTTGAGCGAAACCGCACCGTCACTCAGGCGCACGGTTCGTTGCATCAGCTGACCGCTTTCCAGTGCGGTGACCAGTTGCGCCAGGCTGGCCGCGTCCGGGTCAAACTCCAGCAGCAGCTCCAGCGTGCCGCCGCAAGGCAGGCCAAACTGGTGGGCTTCATCGGCGGTGATGCCGTATTTGATGAATTGCGGTGCGCCGCTGGGAAGGCTGTGGGGGGTTTCGTTTTTTGAATCGCTTGCGGGAGCTGCAGACGCGTAAGCCTGGGTGTATTTGAAGATCAGGTCGTCTTCAATGCACCCGCCCGAGACCGAGCCCACCACCGAGCCGTCTTCACACAGGGCCATGATCGAGCCCACTGGCCGGGGCGACGAGCCCCAGGTGCGCACCACGGTCGCCAGCAAGGCACGTTTGCCACCCTGGCGCCAATTGCGCAAAGACCTCAGCACCATCACGTCCAGATTTTCCATTTCAAACCCCTTGCTTACCCGTAGATGCGGCCAACCGCGGCAAATTCAACGCATCGCCAGGTAGGCTACAACAATCACGGCGGCTATGCCAACCCAAACCCACACCGGAATGCCGGCTTTTGCATCAGTTGCATCGGAATTCTTGTCGTCTTTCGCGCCACCGGCCGCCACGCCCTCAACACCGCCTGGCGCCGCTTTGGCCGCCTGTGCCGCATAGGCCGCCGGATGCGCCGTCCGCATGGCATCGTCGAACCGCTTGAAGAAGTCTTCGGCCATGGATTTGGCGACGCCGTCGATCAGGCGCTGCCCCAATTGGGCGATTTTGCCGCCGACCGAAGCATGTACCGTGTATTGCAGTTCACAACCGGCGTCATTGGGTACCAACTTCACCGCCGAGTTGCCCTTGCCGAAACCGGCCGCGCCACCCTGCCCTTCAAAGATGATGCTGTAGGACTCGGGCACCACGATGTCCGTCAAGGTGATCTTGCCGGCAAACTTGGCCGAAACCGGGCCGATTTTCACACCCATGCCGATGGCGTATTGGTTCTCGCCCGTGGGCTCGACCTTGTCGCAACCCGGGATGCAGGCCTTGAGCACCTCGGGGTCGTTGAGCGCCTCCCAGGCCTGTTGCTGGGTGATCGCGAGTTGGCGGCTGCCTTGCATGTCCATGGTGTTTCCCTCGTTTCCGTGTGTTGTTGTTTAACGCTTCATCAGCTCGGCCAGGCTGCTGGCCAGATCCTGCAATTTGCTCACATTGTGAACCGCCAACATGCCGTGAGCCTGACTGTGCAGCACAGCCGCGCCCCGGGCAATCGGGCTGTAACCGTCAAAGCGCAGGAGCGGGTTAAGCCACAGCAGGCGGCGGCAGCGCCGGCGCAGCCACGCCAGTTCACGTTTCAGGTCCTCAGGTTCACCGGTGTCCAGGCCGTCGGTGATGACCAGCACCAGCGTGCGCCGGCCCACCAGGCGGCGCGAATGCTGCTGGCGCAAGGTGGTCAGGGAATCGCCCAGTTGTGTGCCCCCTGCGAAATCGTCGATCAACAGGCTGGCGTGGGCCAGCATCTCGTCGGTATCGGCAAATTTGAAGGCGGGTGTGAGGTCGGTGAGGTGGGTGCCGAAGGCAAACACGTCGCGCTGGATGTGCCCTGTGATGTCGCGGCGGGTGGCGGCATGCAAAAACGCCAGCAGCAGGCGCGCATACCGCTCCATCGAACCCGACACGTCGACCAGCACCAGAAGCGGCAGTGGCTGCCGGCGCCGCTGCAGCCGGGGCAGACGCAGCAGCTCGCCGCCAGTTTGCGAGGCTTCGTGCATGACCCCCGGCCAATGCACGCGCGCGCCGTGTAAGGCCGGGCGCATGCGCCGCGTGTCGAACTGCGGCAGCGGCAGCCGTACGTCACGCGCCAGCTGCTCGACCAGGCGGTACTCGGCGCCAGAGAGCGAATTGAAATCGGCGTGTTTGAGGCGCTGCATGTCGCTTGCCGTCATGGCCGCGTCAAAATCGAGTTCTTTGTCTTCGGGTTTGGGTTTGGACTCTTTGCCGTAGGCCTTTTGCGGCGCCAGGGCTTCGTTGACGCGCGGGCGGCGCTTGTTGGGCTCGGCCTTGCCCTCGGCGCTGGGCAACAGTTGCGCGAGCAGTTTGTTGGCCACGTCGGGGTTGCGGAAGTAGGCGTCAAACAGCTCGCGGAACACCAGGCGGTCTTGCTCGCGGCTGACCATCACGGCCTCCATCGCGGCGCTCACGTCCTGCTTTTGCGCAAGACCCACGGCCTGCGTTGCCTCTACTGCCAGTGCGATGCGTGAAGGGTCAACCCGTACGCCCGCGCGGCGCAAGGTTCGACCAAAACCGGCGATGTTGTCAGCCAGTTTTCCAGATCGCGCGTCCCCGAGCTGCATGGGGATTTCAGGCTGCCGTTTCTTCGGGCTTGAGCAGCGCCGTCGCCAGGTCAGCCGTCAGCGCCGCCACGTCTTCGCGCTGCTTGAAGAGGATGCCGGCTGTGTCGGCGACAACTTCGGGGTCGATCGCCAGCGTGTCCAGCGCCACCAGCGCCTTGGCCCATTCCACGCTCTCGGCAATGCCGGGCGCGCGCTGGAACGCGTTGGCGAAAGGCGCGCTTCGCAAGCGGCCGACGAACTCGGCCACTTGCGCCGTCAGAACTGGCGAGGCGCCGGGCACCTGCGCGCGGATGATCGCCAGCTCGCGTTCGCGCTCCGGGTAGTCGAGCCAGTGGTAGAGGCAGCGCCGCTTGACGGCGTCGTTCAACTCGCGCGTGCGGTTGCTCGTGAGAATTGTCACGGGTGTGAACCCTGCCTTGACGGTGCCGATCTCGGGGATGCTCACCTGGTACTCGCCGAGGTACTCCAGCAGGAAAGCTTCGAAGGGTTCGTCCGCGCGATCCACCTCGTCGATCAACAACACGGCGCCCGGCGCAGGTGCTTGCAGCGCCTGCAAGAGCGGACGGCGGATGAGGTAACGGTCTTGGTAAACCTCGCGCTCCACATCGGCAGCGGCATCGTGGTCGCGCAGTTCAGCCGCGCGCATGTGCAGCAGCTGCGCCGCGTAGTTCCACTCGTAAAGGGCTTCGCGCTGCTCCAGGCCGTCGTAACACTGCAGGCGGATCAAGGCCCGCTGCAGGGCTGCGCTCAAAGCTTTGGCCAACTCGGTTTTGCCCACACCCGGCTCACCTTCGAGCAGCAAGGGGCGCTGCAGTTTGAGTGCCAAAAACACCGCCGTGGCCAAGCGGCGGTCGGCAAAATAACCGCTGGCTTCGAGCGCGACGATGAGGGAATCAACCGTTGGGAACGGCGAGGTCGAATTCATGTGTATTTTCTATCTCAAGCAGTATTTCGAATGTTTTAATTGCTTTTTTGAATGACTATTGGTAGCAAACAAACCATTAAATTCGTGACTTCAAATCCGTCATTCTTACTCGAATAACAACCAAAAAACAAAAAAGCCCCGCATCGTTGGACGCGGGGCTTTGCGATGGCCCTTGGTGAACACCGGGGTTTGTAACCCGCGGCCCCGCGCGGCCGGCCGCTTCAGCCCAGCATTTTGGCCACAGCCCGTTGTGTCTGCACGCTGATCAGGTTGGCACGGTATGCCGCTGAGGCGTGAATGTCGGCATTCAGGTTGGATGCGTCGATTTTCACCGCAGCCGCTGACGCCACCGTGAAGCTCGCGTTGAGTGCGTCTTCAAGGCCTTTGTGACGCGTCACGCCATTGCCACCGCCCGTCACGGCCACCCGCACGCCCTTGTCGGTCTGGGCGACAAACACGCCGATCAGCGCAAAGCGCGATGCGGGTTGCACAAACTTCATGTAGCACGCTTTTTTGGGTACCGGGAAACTGATGGAGGTGATGAGTTCACCGTCTTTGAGTGCCGTGGCAAACATGCCCTGAAAGTAGTCGTCTGCCGCGATGGTGCGCTGGTTGGTCGTGACGGTTGCGCCCAGGGCCAGCACGGCGCTGGGGTAGCAGGCCGACGGGTCGTTGTTGGCGACCGAGCCGCCCATCGTGCCCATGGCGCGCACCTGGCGGTCGCCAATGTGGGCGGCCAGGTCGGCCAGCGCGGGAATGGCGGCTTTGACATCGGCGCTGTTGGCCACGTCGATGTGGCGCGTCATGGCGCCAATGACGACGTTGTTGCCATCGCGCCTGATACCGGCCAGATCCTTGATCTGGGAGAGGTCAGCGAGTTTGCCAGGGTCCGAGAGCCGCAGTTTCATCGAGGCCAGAAGGGTTTGGCCGCCGGCCAGCACTTTGCTGCCAGCGGCAGCGAGTTTTGCGGCGTCGGCAACGGAGGCGGGACGGTCCAGGGTGAATGAGTACATTTTTTTCTCCTTCTACGGATGGTTTATTTCGCGGCCTGGATGGCTTCCCACACACGGGCGGGCGAGGCGGGCATGTCGAATTCTTTCACACCAACATCACGCAGGGCGTCCAGCACCGCGTTGATGACGGCCGGGGGCGAACCAATCGCGCCGGCTTCACCGCAGCCCTTGGTGCCCAGCGGATTGTGGGTGCAGGGTGTGCAGATGGTGTCGATGGTGAAGTTCGGGAAGTCGTCCGCGCGGGGCATGGCGTAGTCCATGAACGAGCCGGTGAGCAACTGGCCGGTTTCGGTGTCGTAGACACAGTTTTCCAGCATCGCCTGGCCAATGCCCTGGACGATGCCGCCATGCACCTGGCCTTCGACGATCATCGGGTTGATGATGGTGCCGAAGTCGTCCACCGCGGTGAAGCGGTCGATGCGCACGACGCCGGTGGCCGGGTCGATCTCGACCTCGCAGATGTAGCTGCCGGCCGGGTAGGTGAAGTTGCTTGGGTCGTAGAAGGCGTTTTCGTTCAGGCCAGGCTCCAGCTTGTCGTGCGGGAAGTTGTGCGGCACGTAGGCCGTCAGCGAGACGCTGGCGAACGGCACGCTCTTGTCGGTGCCGGCCACCGAGAACACGCCGTTGCTGAACTCGACATCGGTGTCGGCAGCTTCCATCAGGTGCGCCGCGATCTTCTTGCCCTTGGCGATGACCTTGTCGAGT
>JANNMM010000376.1:0-11522 GCA_031397915.1 Rhodoferax sp.
AGAGGCGCTGGCCCGCTTTGAGAAACGCGTGGCCGAACACGACGAGGTGATGGAGTGTTACCTGATGACGGGCGACTCCGACTATTTGATCCGCGTGGCAGTGGCCGACATTGGCGCACTGGAGAAATTCATCCTGGAGCAACTGAGCCCGATCCCCGGCATTGAAAAAATCCGCTCGAGTTTTGCGCTCAAGCAGGTTCGGTACAAGACGGCGCTGCCGCTGCCGAAACCGGGGCGCTGAAAAGTGCGGGGTAGATCAGGCCGACGGGGCACTCAGCTCTGCGGCTCGCACGTGCCTGAACCCGTTCTCCTGGATCTCGATCAGCCTATCGATGCGGTCAGGCGGCAGAAGGCGTTTCAACAGCCGTTTCATGCCGCTGCTGCCGTGTGGCCAACTGGCGCGGCGCTTTGGCCAGCGGTAGCGCCTGACGGGGCAAGACATCTTTGAGCGCGCGTGGGCTGGCCCTTGCGCCACTCTTGAGGTAGTCGGCGAGCAGCCACTCACGCGCCCGCACAGCGCCTGTTCCGGCTTCTGACGTGAGGTAGTCAAACAGCGCGTCCACCAGCGCTTCGGGCGTCAAATGCCCAGTGGTTTCGGTGTGTCGCCAAAGCCAGTCGGAAAGGTCAAGAAATGCATAAAACGCCGAGTTCGAATTGTTTGACGCTGACAACAACTGTGCCAAAGTTTGTGCGAACCGCCCCGAATTGGCGATCAAATCCCAATACCGTGCCAAGCGCGTGAAACGCTGCATGTCTTCGGCGCTGACGGCATGGGTTTGCAACACGGTGTAGGGCGGTTCGTTGTCATAGACCATGCCATGTTCCGCCGTGTGCCGTGCGATGGGCGTGCCACGCAGGCGCTTCAAGATGCCGAGCTGGATTTCATGCGGCTCGAGCGCATACAGCCGGTCAAACCCTTCGGCAAAACTCTGTAGCGATTCACCCGGCAGGCCGAAGATCAAATCGGTGTGCAGGTGCGCGTTGGAATGTGCCACCAGCCAGGCGATGTTGGCTGAGGTTTTGTCGTTGTCCTGCCGGCGCGAGATGCGTTGCTGCACCGCCACGTTGAAACTCTGGATGCCGATTTCAAACTGCAAGACGCCGGGCGGGAACTCGGCGATCTTCTCTTTGAGTTTCCCGGGCAGGTGGTCGGGGATCACTTCGAAATGCACAAAAAGCTGTTCTGCTTTCGGTGCGCCACCCGCGGGCAACCGTTCCAGAAAAAATTGCAAGATTTGTATGGTCGCATCGATCTTCAAATTGAACGTACGGTCGACAAACTTGAAGGTGCGCGCGCCGCGCTGGTAGAGCGTGTCAAGTTCGGCGAGGAACCGTTGCAGATCAAACGCCCAGGCGGTTTTGTCGAGTGAACTCAGGCAAAACTCGCACTTGAACGGGCAACCGCGCGATGCCTCCACGTACAAGACGCGGTGGGCCAGATCGGCGTCGCTGTATTCACCATACGGAAGCGTGATGGCATCCAGCGGCGGCTGTTCACCGGCGATGATTTTCATCAGCGGCTGCGGGCCAAACAGCAACGCCTGGCAGAGCTTGGGGAAACTCACGTCGCCCCAGCCGGTGATGACGTGGTCGGCAAGATAAACGACGGACTGCGCCGTGGCGGCCTGCTCCTGCACTTCATGGCTGACTTCGGGGCCGCCGAGCACGATCATGATGTGCGGCTGTTGCTGCTTGAGCAGGCGTACCACCGCGCAGGTTTGTGTGACGTTCCAGATGTAGACGCCAAAACCGATCACGCGCGGGTTCAGGGCCAACAGTTCGTTCACCACGTCCTGCGGCTTGCGCGCGATGGTGAACTCGCGCAGCGCCGTCTGGGCGCGCAAGGCACCCATGTTCGCCAGCAAATAGCGCAGGCCGAGCGAGGCGTGGATGTATTTGGCGTTGAGCGTGCACAGGACGATGGGCGCCGGTGCCTGCGGAGCCGCAGTGAGGGACATGGGTTGAATTATCGAATGCTATATTTATGGTAGCAATAAACCTATATAATTCGTGACTTCATGCCCGATTTTTCTTGAAATTTTGATAATCTGGGTTTAAGAAGGCAAATAATTAACATGGGTGTTAACTATTTGCGCAAGGTCTGTAAACCCGTGGAACTTAAACCCGTACACACGGCTCCGATAATGCGACCTTGCCTGCCCAGACCCGATGACACGCTCCGCTTTCCCTTTTAAACACCCCACTGCCGTTCTGCTCCTCGCCGCTTGCGGGCTATTGCCCGCAGCCTGGGCACAACCGGGCATCACCGGCGGCACTGTTCTCGGCTCGGGCGTTGCCAAGGGCACCGCGAACAGCGTCGTCACCACACCCCAGGTGCGCGCCGAACTCATGGCGCATGCGCCCAATGGCGCGGGCGCAGGCAAAACGGTTTGGGTCGGCCTGCAACTCGCCCACCAGCCCGAGTGGCACACCTACTGGAAGAACTCGGGCGACTCGGGCCAGCCGACGCAGCTCGCCTGGACGCTGCCTGAAGGCGTCACTGCCGGCGAGATCGCATGGCCTGCGCCCAAAAAAATCCCGATTGGCAACCTCGCCAATTACGGCTACGAAAATACCGTCTTGCTGCCGGTGCCGCTCACGATCTCGCCCACCTTCAAACCGGCGTTGTTGTCGAATGACATCGAGGTCAAACTCAAGGCGGCCTGGCTGGTGTGCAAGAAGGAATGCATTCCCGAAGAGGGTGAATTCGCTCTCAAGTTTCCGGTGAAGGGCTCCACTGCGGTGAACGGCGCCGCGTTTGACGCCGCCGCCAAGGCTGCGCCCCGGCCACTGGCCAGCCTGGCACCGGTGGGCACACCGCCGAGCCGCGCCATGATCGAGGGCAACACGCTGCAGTTTGAAGTGCAGGGTTTGCCGCTGGCGCTGCGCGGCAAGACCTTGGCATTTTTTCCAGAGACACCCGAGGTGATCGAGACCAGTGCAGCGGGCACGCAGGAGTGGAAGGGCGCCGTCTGGCGCGCCAGCCTGCCGCTCGCCAGCCAACGCAGCAACAGCCCGGGCCTGATGCCGGTGGTACTGGCGGCCGATGTTGATGGGTTGCGGCAAAGTTACCGCGCGGAATTGACGGTCAACGGCACCTGGCCGGTGCTGGCGGCGGCGGCCACCGTGTCACCCGCGCTTGACGCGGCCTTGAAGGCCAACGCAGCGGCGTCATTGCCACCGGCGGCTGCCCCCATCGGGCTGATCGCCGCGCTCTTGGGTGCGTTGCTCGGCGGCCTCATCCTGAACCTGATGCCCTGCGTGTTCCCGGTGCTGGCGATCAAGGTGATGGGGTTCGCACAGAACGCCGATGACCAGCGCAGCCACCGCATCAGCGCAATGGCGTATTCGGCCGGTGTGGTGCTGTCGTTTGTGGCGCTGGGCGCGGTGATGCTGGCGCTGCGCAGTGCGGGGGAACAACTCGGCTGGGGCTTTCAGTTGCAGTCACCCGCCGTGGTGGCCCTGCTGGCGGTGTTGTTCACGCTGATCGGTCTGAACCTGGCCGGGCTGTTTGAGTTTGGCATGTTGGTGCCCTCCGGCATTGCCTCGGCCGAGGTGAAAAACCCGGTGCTGAACGCCGGCTTGTCGGGCGTGCTGGCAGTGGCGATTGCGTCGCCCTGCACCGCCCCCTTCATGGGCGCGGCGATGGGATTGGCCGTGGCCTTGCCCGCTCACGAGGCCCTGCTGATCTTCGCGGCAGTGGGCGTCGGCATGGCGATTCCGTTTGCCCTGGCCGGTTTTGTGCCGGCCGTGGCGCGCGCCTTGCCGCGCCCCGGCGCGTGGATGGAAACCTTCCGCCGCCTGATGGCCTTCCCGATGTTTGCCACGGTGGTCTGGCTGGTGTGGGTGCTGGGGCAACAAAGCGGCATTGACGGCGCGGGCGCCTTACTCGCCCTGCTGGTGGCCATGGCGCTGGTGGTGTGGGCGTTTACGCTGAAGGGCCGCAGCCGGATGGCGGGCGTAGCGCTTTCGGTCGCGTCATTGGCCGCACTGGCAGTGTCAGTGGGCCCGTATGTGGTGCAGCCTTTGCCCGCCACGGCAGCGGTCGCGGTGGGCGAGCGCTGGCAAACCTGGGAGCCGGGCCGGGTGGAGCAACTGCTCGCGTCCGGTCAGCCGGTGTTTGTCGACTTCACCGCCGCCTGGTGCGTGACCTGCCAGGTCAACAAAAAAACCACCTTGACCAACGCCAAGGTGTTGGCCGACATCGACGCGAAAAAAGTAGCGCTGCTGCGTGCCGACTGGACACGGCGCGACCCGGCCATCACCGCCGCGCTCGGCCAATTGGGCCGCAATGGTGTGCCGCTGTACGTGATTTACAAACCCGGTGCGGCCCCGGTGTTGTTGTCTGAGCTGCTCAGTGTGGAGGACGTACGGGCCGAGTTGGCGAAGCTTTAGACTTGTGGTTTTCACGGCCGATTGCGCAACCCATGACCACACCTCAAGCCCTCACCTTTCGCGGCATCTGGCCCGCCTTGTTGACGCCACTCACGTCCAACCTGGACATCGACATCCCGGCTTTCGCCGCCCATTGCAAAAACCTGCTGGCGGCTGGTTGCACCGGCGTCACGCCGTTTGGCACCACCGGTGAGGGGCCGTCCTTCAGCGTGGCAGAGCGCATTGCGGCGGTTGACGGCTTGATCGCGGCGGGTGTTCCAGCGGGGCGCATTCTTGTGTCGACCAGCGCAGCCGCCTTGCCAGACGCCGTCGCGCTCACGCGCCACGCGGTGCAGGCCGGGTGTTTTGGCGTGTTGTTGCTGCCGCCGTTTTTCCTCAAGGGTGTGCCGGACCAGGGCATCATCGATTCGTTTGCGCAGGTGATCGACCAGGTGGCCGACGCGCGGCTTCGCGTGGTGCTGTACCACATTCCCCAGGTCAGCGGTGTGCCGCTCTCACACCACGTGATTGACACGCTGGTGAAGCGTTACTCACAAACCATCATCGGCATCAAGGACAGCGGCTGCCAGCGCGAGTGGTCGCTGGGTCTTGCCAAGGCATTCATGCCTCCCCTGCAGGTGTGGGTGGGCAACGAGCCGGATTTGCAGGTGATGGCGGCACAGGGCACAGTGGGTGCGGTCAGTGGCGTTGCAAACGTGACACCACGGTTGATCGCCCGCATGGTGGCCGAGTTCAACGGCGCCAGCGCCCCGCAGGACATGGCGCGCTGCCAGCAACTGCTGGCGATTTTGGGCGGCTACGGCCTGACAGCCGCCTTCAAAGGCATCATAGCCATCGCCACCGGGAACGCGGGTTGGCGGCGTGTGCGTGCCCCCTTGGTGGCCCTCAACGACGGCGAATTGGCCAAACTCGCGGCACAGATGAAACACTTTGCACTGGATTCCGCGAAGGATTAACAACCGGTCAGAGGACAAATTGCGCCACTGGGTTTAGGATGGCGGCTTCGCCTTCACGCTTTTGGAGTATTGCCATGTTGCGTCGTCAAACTTTCACGGGTGTAGCAGTTGTGGTTGCGTCACTGATGGTGGTGGCAGCGGCGCATGCGGCGCCTGCGGTGGGGCAAAAGGCCCCCGAGTTCATGCTCACCGACACCGCAGGCAAAACCGTCAGACTCAGCGACTTCAAGGGCAAACACGTGGTGCTGGAATGGAACAACCCGGGCTGCCCGTATGTGCGCAAACATTACGATTCGGCCAACATGCAGGCGCTGCAAAAAGAGGTGACCGGGAAAAACGTGGTCTGGCTGGCCATCAACTCCACGGCAGAGTCGCACCCCGACTACCTGGCCCCGGCGCAACTGGGCCGCTGGATGGCACAGCAAAAAGCCGCACCCACCGCCACCTTGATGGACGAAGACGGCAACGTTGGCAAAGCCTACGGTGCCCGCACCACGCCGCACATGTACATGGTCGATCCCAAGGGCACACTGGTCTACGCCGGTGGCATTGACAGCAACGCCTCGTACAGCACCGAGAGCATCAAGACCGCCACCAACTACGTGCGCCAGGGCGTCAATGAAGCGCTGGCCGGCAAGGCCCTGAGCAAACCGGTAACGGCACCGTATGGGTGCTCGGTCAAATACAAAAGCGGCTCACCGGCCTGATTGGCCACAAACCACGACTGACGCATGGACCAAACCGACGACATCCAGCACATCCTGAAACATCACCGCACAGTAGCCGTGGTGGGCCTCTCGCCCAAGATGCACCGAGACAGTTACGAGGTGGCCGACTACATGCAACGCCACGGCTGGCGCATCATTCCGGTGAACCCGGCGGCGCAGGTCACAGAGATTCTGGGTGAAAAGGTCTACGCGACCTTGCTCGACGCCGCCAAGGTGGAGAAGATAGACCTCGTGGACGTGTTTCGGCGCAGCGAAGACGTGCCGCCGGTTGCCCAGGAGGCGATCGCGATTGGCGCCAAAGCCCTGTGGCTGCAACTCGGCATTGAACACCCGGCTTCGGCGGCCCAAGCCCGCTCAGCCGGCTTGCGCGTGGTGCAGAACAAATGCCTGCTGGTCGAGCACCGGCGCATGCGCTGAGGCGGTTGGCGCGTTGACCCCCTCCCCACCGGCTGACGAGCCGGCGCTGCTGGTTCCCCACGCCGAGTTTCGCCGTGGCCTGCCAGCGGGCCAGTTCCGCGTGATCGTGAACCCCGATCGCGCGCGTAAATTTGTGCGACACCGCCTCCTGATCCTGCCGGTAGCGTTGGCGCTGGCAGGCCTGGGTGTGGCGTTGGCGATGCTCGGGCACCCGGTCTGGGGCCTGGGCCTGGTGGCGGCGGCGGTGGTCGTCAACCGGCTCGTTTCAGCGCAGGCCGCCAAAATTTTGCTGCACCTGGCCAGCCAGGACGAGGCCACCTACCTGCAGGCAATGGAATTCGAGATTCTGGAAGTGCGCCGGGCACGCTGAAGCGCCTCTTGGTGCTGAAACGGCAGGCCCGGGCTGCGACAATCGCCAGATGAGCCCGCCCTCCCCCTACGCCCCCCTTCAAAACGACAGCTTTATCCGCGCCTGCCTGCGCCAGGCCACGCCCCACACGCCCATCTGGCTGATGCGCCAGGCCGGGCGTTATTTGCCCGAGTACAAAGCGACACGTGCCAAAGCCGGCAGCTTCATGGGCCTGGCGACCAACACCGACTTCGCCACCGAAGTCACCCTGCAGCCCCTCGAGCGCTTTCGGCTGGATGCCGCCATCTTGTTCAGCGACATCCTCACCGTGCCCGACGCCATGGGCCTTGGCTTGAGTTTTGCCGAAGGCGAAGGTCCGCGCTTCGCCCACCCGGTGCGCGACGAGGCGGCCGTGGCGAAACTGCAAGTGCCCGACATGGCCAAGCTGCGGTATGTTTTCGACGCCGTCACCTCCATCCGCAAGGCACTCAATGGCCGCGTGCCCTTGATCGGCTTCAGCGGCAGCCCCTGGACGCTGGCCTGCTACATGGTCGAAGGCAAGGGTTCGGACGACTACCGCCTGGTCAAAACCATGCTCTACCAGCGGCCCGACCTGATGCACCGGATGCTGCAGGTGAACGCCGATGCCGTGGCGGCCTACCTGAATGCGCAGATCGACGCCGGCGCGCAGGCCGTGATGATTTTTGACAGCTGGGGCGGTGTGCTGGCCGACGGCGCGTTTCAGCAGTTCAGCCTGGCGTACACCGCGCGCGTGCTGGCCAAAGTGAAGAAGGAACATGGCGGTGTGCGCATCCCGCGCATTGTTTTCACCAAAGGTGGCGGCTTGTGGCTCAAGGAAATGGGCGAGCTCGACTGCGAGGTGCTGGGCCTGGACTGGACGGTGAACCTCGCCCACGCGCGTGCCCTGGTGGGCGGCACGGTCAATGGCGCCGGCAAAGCTCTGCAAGGCAACATCGACCCGAATGTGTTGTTTGCCAATCCGGGCCAGATTGAAACCGAGGTGGGCAAGGTGCTGGCGAGTTTTGGCGCGCCGTTTCAGGCACCGGCCAACCAGCCCGATGCCACCGGCCCCACCCATATCTTTAACCTGGGGCACGGCATCAGCCAATTCACGCCGCCCGAACACGTGTTGGCCCTGGTTGAAGCGGTGCATGCCTTGTCCCGAAAAATGCGCGCCAACTGAGCCCCTGGCGGCAAATTCGGACCCTGCTGGCCGGTTTCAATAGCATGATTTTCGCCACATGCAAGTCAGCCCCGACTGACTTATGCACAAAATTCTTGTTGCGGTGCAGAAAACATGGGCGCGAAAAAGTGGCGCTGCTACAAATCGAGGAGCTTGCGTAAGTGGTTGATTTATGACGGATTTATGAAAATGCTTGATTTGGCGGCAATTCAGCGAACGCCTTGATTTACAAGGCTTGGGAATGGCCGCATGGCAGTTATCAACAAAGTTATCCACAATAAGGACGAATCGTGTGTAAAGCGGTTTTAAATCAAGCACTTAAGGCGGGTATTGAAACTGGACATCAACAAGTTGCCCTAAATCAGGTTTTCGCCGTTTTGGCATGAGCCATCGCCTCAGCGTTCTCCTTCAAACACCCGCGCACAGCGCGATTTCGGGTTCCTTGACGTATTTAAGTGAGCAAATACTTGCGCCTGGAACCCTGGTGCGGGTGCCACTTGGAAAACGTGAAACCCTGGGCGTGGTGTGGGGCCACGATGCGGGCTCGGCAACGCCTGACCACGGCGCGTTCGAGCCCGGAAAATTGCGCGCAATTTGCGGCGCCTTGGCGGGCATCGCGCCCTTGTCAGAAAATTGGCGTGCACTGGTCGACTTTGCCGCCCACTACTACCAGCGCTCGCCGGGCGAAGTGGCCCTGGCCGCATTGCCGCCACAGTTGCGCGACCTGGACGCGACCCAACTCGCGCGGCGCCTCAAACGCAAAACTGCCAGTGTGGGCGCTTGCGGTGACGGGCCTTCTGGCGCTGCGCCAGGTTTGGCGCTCACGCCGGAGCAGCAACAGGCCCTCAGCCAATTTGACGCCCACGTCGCACAGGTGCAGACCGCTCCCATGCTGCTGTTTGGCGCCACTGGCAGCGGAAAGACCGAGGTCTATCTGCAATGTGTGGCCCGCGTGTTGGCCCGGCAAGCGGACGCCCAGGCGCTGGTGATGGTGCCCGAGATCAACCTCACGCCCCAGCTTGAGGAGCGGTTTCGCGCGCGGTTTGTGCCGCTGTACGGCGAGGACGCGGTGGTGTCGATGCACAGCGGCATGACACCGCCGCAGCGGCTCAAGGCCTGGCTGGCCGCGCACGCGGGTGGCGCACGCATTGTGCTGGGCACCCGGCTGGCGGTGTTCGCGTCGTTGCCGCGTTTGCAGCTGGTCATCGTCGACGAAGAACACGACCCGAGTTACAAACAGACCGAAGGCGCGCGTTATTCAGCGCGCGACCTGGCGGTGTGGCGCGCCCGGCAAGACGGCGCACGCGTGATTTTGGGCTCGGCCACACCCTCGCTGGAGAGCTGGCAAAAAAGCCTTCCTGCGGACGCGGGGACTGCCGCTGCAAAGACCCGGCCCTATCTGCGTATCGACATGCCCAGCCGCATCGGTGACGACGCCCGGCTGCCCCAGGTGGTGCGGGTGGACATGAACCACCAGCCCAAAAAGACGGTGATTTCTCCGCCCTTGCTGCGGGCCATACAGGAACGCGCGGCACGCGGCGAACAGAGCATGGTGTTCCTGAACCGGCGCGGTTACGCCCCGGTGCTGGCGTGCACCGCCTGCGACTGGAAAAGCGAATGCCCCCACTGCAGCGCCTACCGCGTGTTCCACAAGATCGACCGCAGCATCCGCTGCCACCACTGCGGCTTCACCGAGCCCGTTCCGCGCGCCTGCCCAGCATGTGGCAACGTCGATTTGCAAACCGTCGGGCGCGGCACCGAGCGTCTCGAAGAACACCTGGCAGAGCTCCTGAGTGAGGTGCGTCGGCCGGGCACGGAATCAACCTTGTATCCAGAGGGTGAGCCACTGCGCATTGCGCGCATCGACGCCGACAGCACGCGCCTCAAGGGCGAACTGCAGAAACAGTTGGCGCGGGTGCATGAGGGCGACGTGGACGTGCTGGTCGGCACCCAGATGATCGCCAAAGGGCATGACTTTCGACGGATCACGCTGGTGGCCGCCGTGAACCCGGACGGTGCCTTGTTCTCCAGCGATTTCCGCGCGCCCGAGCGCCTGTTTGGCCTCTTGATGCAAGCCGCTGGCCGCGCCGGGCGCGACGCCGCCTTGAGCGGCCAAAGTGAAATGTGGCTGCAGACCTTTTACCCGAAACACCCGTTTTTTGACGCCCTGAAACGGCACGACTTTCCAGCCTTCGCCACGCAACAACTCAAGGAGCGGCAAAGCGCCGGCCTGCCCCCCTTCAGCTTCCAGGCGCTGGTGCGCGCAGAAGCCCGCACGCAAGAGGCGGCCCAGCAGTTTTTAAGCCAAGCCTGTGACGACGCGCAGGCCCTGGCCGAAGCCGCTTATGTGACGCTCTACCCTGCCGTTCCGATGGGCATTCAACGCGTGGCCAATGTAGAGCGTGCACAGATGCTGGTGGAGTCGCCGTCGCGTGCGCGGCTGCAGGCGTTTCTCGCGGCCTGGCACACCGTGTTGCACGCGACACGCAAAGGACCCAGTGGCAAGGGCCTGATCCGCTGGGCAGTGGATGTGGATCCGCTGCTGATTTGACCGGAGGCCTTCTGATGTCCGAAGCCACCCCAAACCCACCCAAACTCTGGCAGGTTTACCTGCGCTTCCTGGTGCCGATGATCTTCGCCAATTTTCTTCAGGCGGCCTCAGGAACCATCAACAACATTTACCTCGGGCAAATGCTCGGCGTGAGCGCGATGGCCGCGGTCTCGTCGTTTTTTCAGGTGCTGTTTTTCCTGATGGCGTTCATGATCGGCCTGGGCTCGGGCGCGGCGGTTCTCATCGGGCAGGCCTGGGGGGCGCGCGAGACACAAACGGTGAAGGCCATTGCCGGCACCACGTTAACGGTGGGGCTTGTATTTGGCGCCGTGGTTGCGCTGTTTGGCGGCTTGTTCACCCAGCCGCTGCTGCTGGCATTGGGCACACCGGCGGACATCTTGCCCAGCTCCACGGCCTATGCGCGGGTGATGCTGGTGGCGGCGCCGGCCATTTTTGTCTACCTGCTGTCCACCTCCATGTTGCGCGGCATTGGTGACACAAAAACGCCGCTTAAAACCCTGCTGATCGCCACCGGTGTCGGGCTGCTGCTCACGCCGCTGCTCATCAAGGGATGGCTCGGCTTGCCGCCGCTGGGGGTGGCCAGCGGTGCGTATGCCGCTTGTGTGTCGTTCGTCGTCGCGATGGCCTGGACCGCCTGGCACCTGCGGCGCACCCACAGCGCACTCGCGCCCGACGCGGCGCTCTTGGGCCATCTGCGCGTGGACCGCAACATTTTTCTCAAGGTACTGAAAATCGGCCTGCCTTCGGCGCTGACCATCATCACCATGTCGGTGTCGGAAATCGCCGTGTTGTTCCTGGTGAACCGTTATGGCTCTCAGGCCACAGCGGCGTATGGCGCGGTGAACCAGATCGTCTCATACGTGCAGTTTCCGGCGATCTCGATTGCCATCACCGCGTCGAT
>JANNMM010000234.1:0-12443 GCA_031397915.1 Rhodoferax sp.
CCAACGACGTTGAGAAGGCCTCGGGTGGCAAGCTCAAAATCCAGGTGCACGCCAACGCCTCCCTCTTCAAGGCGCCCGAGATCAAACGTGCCGTGCAGGGCGGTCAGGCGCAGATTGGCGAAGTGCTGCTGAGCATTCTTGAGAACGAGAACCCGATTTACGGCGCCGATGGCCTGCCATTTCTGGCCACCGGTTACACAGATTCGATGAAACTGTATAAAGCGCAGCGACCTGCTCTTGACAAGCTGCTGGGCGCCCAAGGCATTAAGGTCCTGTATGCCGTTCCGTGGCCCCCACAAGGCATTTACGCCAACAAGCAGCTCAACTCTGCAGCTGACATGAAAGGCCTGAAATGGCGCGCGTACAACCCGGCCACCGCCAAGATCGCCGAGTTGGTGGGCGCACAGCCGGTGCAAATCCAGGCGGCGGAGCTGTCGCAGGCCATGGCCACTGGCGTGATTGATTCCTACATGTCCTCCGGCTCCACCGGTTTTGATTCCAAGACCTACGAACACATCAAGAATTGGTACAACACCCAGGCTTGGTTGCCCAAAAATGCGGTGATCGTGAACAACGCCGCGTTTGCCGCACTGGATAAAGCGACGCAAGATGCGGTGATGAAAGCCGCCGCAGATGCTGAAGTGCGCGGCTGGAAAGTCAGTGAAGAAAAAAACAGCTGGTATCTTGATCAACTCAAGGCTAAAGGCATGAACATCATCACGCCAAGTGCCCAGTTGACCAGCGATTTGAAAAAGGTCGGTGACGTGGTGTTGGCGGACTGGTTGAAGCGGGCGGGGCCGGAAGGTCAAGCCATGGTTGATGCCTTCCGCAAGTAGGTTCATCCTCAGAGCCACGCGAGCCGCACGATGCGTCGCCTGCTCGACGCCCTGTTTGAATGGACCGGGCGGCTGGCGGCGCTGTTCATCCTGGCGATCTTCCTGTTGATGATTTTTGCCAGCATCGGCCGCATGGCCGGCTGGCGCGTCGGCGGTGTGAATGACATCGTCTCCTGGAGTTGCGCAGCGGCCTCCTTCTTTGCCATGGCGCATGCTTTCAAACATGGCGACTTCGTGCGTGTGTCGCTGCTGACGGAAAAGCTGAGTCCCAAAGTACAGCACGTTTTCGAGATCATTTCGCTGTGTATTGCGGCCCTGGCGGTGGGTTACCTCGCCTGGTGGGCGGCCCGTTTCACACTGGAGAGTTACCAGTTCAACGACATTGCCGGAGGCATGGTGGTCATCCCGATCTGGACGGTGCAGATGAGTTTTGTCATCGGCTCCTTCCTCTTTTTGCTGGCGGTGCTGGATGAACTGGTCATCGTGCTGCAAGGCGGCGTGCCCACCTACGTGCGCAAGGTACAGGAGCGCCATGCGCGGGGTGACTATTCTGAAGACCTCTGAACGCCCCCTCGCCGCTACCTGGAGCCATGCGTGAGCCTGATTGCCATTGGCGGCCTGCTGCTGCTCATCATGTTGCTGCTGCTGTCGGGCGGGGTCTGGATCGCCATGACACTGGCCATCGTCGGCTGGATCGGCCAGGCATTCTTCACCACCACGCAACCGGGCAAAAACCTGTTCTCGGCGTTTTGGGAATCCAACGCCTCCTGGGAACTGGCCGCACTTCCACTCTTCATCTGGATGGGCGAGATCCTGTTTCGCACGCGGCTCTCGGAGCAGATGTTCACCGGCCTTGCGCCCTGGCTCAACCGCATTCCCGGCCGCCTGATGCACACCACCATTTTGGGCTGCGGCATTTTCGGTTCGGTCTCCGGCTCTTCAGCCGCCACCTGCGCCACCATCAGCAAGGTCGCGTTGCCCGAACTCAAACGCCGCGGGTACGACGAAAACATCGCGCTGGGTGCACTGGCCACTGCAGGCACTTTGGGCATTTTGATTCCGCCTTCGATCACCATGGTCGTGTATGCCGTGGCGGCAGACGCGTCGATCATCCGCATTTTCCTGGCCGGTTTTTTGCCGGGCTTTTTGCTGATGGCGCTGTTCAGCGGCTACATCATCTGGTGGAGCCTCCGAAACCCCGACAAAGTGCCGCCGCCGGAGGCGCCCACCACGTTTGTGCAGAAGCTGCGCTTGAGCGGCAGCCTGATTCCCTGCGCCTTGTTGATCGTCTTCATCGTCTGGGTGCTCGTCGCCGGCTGGGCCACTGCCACCGAATGCGCGGCCTACGGCGTGTTGGGGTCACTGGTCATCGCCGCGTCTACCCGTTCACTCACCTGGCAAAACTTCTGGGACGGCCTGATGGGCACCACGCGCACCAGTTGCATGATCATGTTCATCCTTGCGGGCGCGGCATTTTTGACCAAGACCATGGCCTTCACCGGCATCCCGCGCGAACTGGCCGAGTGGGTCAACGCCATGCAGCTTTCACCCTACGCGCTGATCGGCATGTTGACGGTGATTTACCTGATTCTGGGCACTGCGCTGGACGGCATCAGCATGATCGTGCTCACCAGCGCCGTCGTCTTGCCGATGATCCAGAAAGCCGGCTTCGATTTGATCTGGTTCGGCATCTTCATTGTTCTGCTGGTCGAGATCGCCGAAGTTACGCCCCCCGTGGGTTTCAACCTCTTCGTGCTGCAAAACATGACCGGCAAAGACAGCAACACCATCGCCCGCGCGGCGATTCCGTTCTTCGGCTGCCTCGTGGTGTGTATCGTGCTGGTGACGGTGTTCCCGCAGATCGTCACCTATCTGCCCGACCTGATGATGGGCAAAGAGAAATAACGCCCCTAAACTTGCGCCATGATGTCTGTTCTGGCCATTTGTGTGGGCGCCAGTGTCGGTGCCCTGGCGCGCTGGGCGCTGGCGCTGTGGCTTAACCCGCTCGGGCCGATTCCCCTTGGCACCCTGGCGGCCAACCTGGTCGGCGGGTATCTGGTGGGCATCTGTGTTGCCGTGTTTCATGCCCTGCCGCAGCTCGACCCGGTCTGGCGGCTGGCGCTGGTCACCGGTTTTCTGGGCGCACTGACCACCTTCTCCAGTTTCTCGGTGGAAGTCGTGGCGATGTTGCAGCAGCAGCGGTATGGGCTGGCACTGGGCACGGCGGCGCTGCACTTGCTGGGCTCACTGATCTTGACGGTCGCTGGCATCAAGACGGTTGGAGTTTTTCTCAATAATTAACATGGGTGTTAACATTTTTGCAAAAATGGCTCAAATTTCGAAAAATTTAAGTTTTTTAAGCCTTCAAGTCACATGAAATGGTGAGTTATTGCTATTAATATAATAGCATTTGACCCGCAATGCCTTACCGGTCAAACCTGAACCCCACACCATGCCATCTGCCTCCGCCCTCACCCCGCTCTTCGCGCCCACTGGCCGGTTGCGCGCCGCCATCAACCTGGGCAACCCGATCCTCGCGAACCGCGACCCGACCACCGGGCAAGCCGTGGGCGTCTCTGTCGACCTGGCCACCGAACTGGCGCGCCAACTCGGTGTGACGCTCGAACTGGACGTGTTTGACGGCGCCGCCAAATCGGTCGACGCCGTGGCCAGCGGGCAGGCTGACGTCGGCTACTTCGCCATCGACCCCCTGCGCGGCGAAGGCATCGGCTTCACTGCGGCCTACGTGTTGATCGAGGGCAGCTACCTGGTTCGCCAACCGTCACCACTGCAAGACAACACAGAGGTGGACACCGCCACCAACCGCGTCGCCGTCGGCAAAGGCAGCGCCTACGACCTCTTTCTGAGCCGTGCGCTCAAAGCCGCGCAGATCGTCCGGTGCGAAGGCGCGCCGGGCGCGCTCGCGGCTTTTGACGACCAAAATCTGGAAGCGCTGGCCGGCATCCGCCAGATGCTGGAAGCCGAAACTGCCAAGAACCCGAACCTGCGCCTGTTGCCCGGGCACTTCATGGTCATCCAGCAGGCCATGGGTTGCGCAAAATCCCGCGGTGACGATGCGGCAAGGTATTTGACAGACTTTGTCGAGCGCATGAAAGCCTCCGGCTTTGTCGCCAGCGCCCTGCTGCGCCACGGCATCGAGGGGGCCTCGGTTGCCGGGCCGCACCCATGACTTTCTTCACTCCCGCAGGCACTGGTGCGGCACTAAGATGCGGCCATGAATGCCACCGCGTCGCCGATCCGGTTTGACGCCAGCAGCCCCGCCGGGCTGTTGGTGGTGGACGACCATGAGCTGGTGCGCCTGGGCATGCAGAGTCTGGTGCAGGCCCATGCAGCGGCGAACGCCAAATCGGTCAGGGTGTTTGAAGCCCGCACACTCAACGGTGCGCTCGACGTTTACGCCGCAGAGCAGGCCAACATCGGCCTCGTGCTGCTGGACCTGCATTTGCCCGATGCACATGGCCTTTCGGGCCTGACCGCGTTTCTCAGGCGTTTCCCCGCAGCGCCCGTGGTAGTGCTCTCGGGCGAGAGTGACCCCGCCTTGGTGCGCGAAGCCCTGGCGCACGGCGCGCGCGCCTACCTGACCAAATCAGGCGACCTGCAGGATGTGGTGCGTTATGTCCGCTCCCTGGGGCTTCTCAACAACGCCGCGTCCGCAACGGGCTTGCCTGAGACGACCGCGCGCGACAACGGCACAGCCCGTGTGGTGCAAATTGCCGGCAGCGGCAACGGCCCCGCGCAGAGTGTGCGCCTCACCTCGCGCCAGGCCGAGCTGCTGGACTGGATCCTCACCGGCCTGTCCAACCGCGACATCGCGGCACGCGCCCACTTGAGCGAAGGCACGGTCAAGAACCATGTCTCGACACTGCTATTGATGTTCGGTGTGCGTTCGCGTGCGCAGCTCATCAGCCAGTTGCGTTGATGGCGCAAGGCATCGCGATGGCCCAGACCGGCGCGGGTAGACTGCCGCGGTGAATCCAGCAGCCGCCCCTCCCCCCAGCAGCGAAACCGCCACCCGCGTGCTGCGCGAGCAGGTCGCCTCGCTGTACGCGACCTCGCTGAATTCCACCATCACCGGCACCTTGCTGGCGTGTGCGCTGACCGGTCTTTTTTACTGGCGCCTGCGCGACCCTTGGGCACTGGCGTGGATGGCCCTCAACATCGCACTGCTGCTGCGCCGCCCGCTCTACTCGGCCTACTACCGCGACCCCCTGGCCAGCCAACGCAGCGAGTTCTGGGCCAGGCGCCACTACCAGCTGATCTTTGTCTACAGCACGGTCTGGGGCCTGGCGCCCTGGATGTTCATGCCGGCCGACGATCTGGCCATGACCAGCCTGATGATGCTGGTTATGCTCGGTCTGGCCAGCGGCGGCGTACCGGCAGTGGGCGCCCGCTGGCCCTCGCTGCTGTGTTTCGTCCTGCCGATGGTGCTGGGCCTGATTACTGCGCTCCTTTGGCGCGGCACCACGCTGCACCTGGTTCTGGCGGCGCTCACTGCGATCCACCTGGGCGCCACGCTCGACTTTGCGCGCCAGCAATACCGCCTGCTCACCTCCGCCCTGCTGGCGCGGTTTGAGAAGGAAGCGCTGGCCGACCAGTTGGCTGAGCAAGCCGCGCTCACACAGCGCATCAGTGAGGAGAAGACCCGCTTTTTCGCATCGGCCAGCCATGACCTGCGCCAGCCGCTGCACGCCATCGCCCTCTTTGGCGCTGTGCTCGAAAAAGACCTGCAGGGCCAGCCCCAGCACACCCACGCCACGCGGCTGATGCGCGCCGTGAACGCCTTGGGCACCTCGCTGGACACCATGCTCGATGTCTCGCGCCTGGACGCCGGCGTAATCGTGCCTGACGTACAGGCGGTTGCGCTCAACCCCTTGTTCCAGTCTGTCAACCAGGTGTTCGCCTCCCTGGCCGAAGAAAAAGGCCTGCAGCTGCGCCTGCGCGCGTCCCCGCTGTGGGTGCGCACTGACGCCCAGCTGCTGCAACGCCTGCTGGCCAACCTGGTTGAAAACGCCATCAAATACACCTCGCAGGGCGGTGTGCTGGTGGTGGCGCGCACTCGCGGCCAAGTGGTGTGGATCGATGTGATCGACACCGGTGCCGGCATTGCGGCTGAACACCGGGACCTGATCTTCCAGGAGTTCTACCAGGTCAACAACCCGGGGCGGGACCGCACCCAGGGCCTGGGCATTGGGCTGTCGATCGTGCGGCGCCTGTCGGCACTGTTGGACCATCCCGTCGAGCTGCATTCCAACCCTGGCCGGGGCAGCCGCTTTCGGGTGCGCCTGCCCGCAACACCGGCACCCGCGTTTGAACCGGGCGATGTGCCAGCCGCCTCGCCACTGGCCACGACGACTGCGCCGGTATCGCACACGCTGCCGCGCCGGGTTTTGTTAATCGATGACGAGAGCGACATTGGCGATGCGATGGTCGCCCTTCTGCAGGCGCACGGTGTCGTCCTGCAAGTGGCGCGCGATGAGGCCCAGGCCATCGCCGTCTTCACGCAAGACGCCGCCATGGGCCAGCAACTGGACGCGCTGATCTGCGACTACCGCCTGGCCAACGGCGTGGATGGCCTGGAGCTGGCCCAGCGCCTGCGCCAACAGTTTTCACCGCAGTTGCCTTTGCTGTTGGTCACTGGTGAGACCTCACCGCAGCGGCTGCAGCGTGTGCGCGACTCCAACCTGCCGGTTCTGTTCAAACCAGTTTCCGCGCCCGCTTTGCTGGCCTCGCTGGCTGCGCTGACTTCGCAGACTTTTGCGATTGCACCCAATTCATGACTTTAGGCACTGTTTCAATGCGCTGACATTTCGTAACCTGTAGCTGCCTTACCCGTCAGCCCCTCAGGAGTTCGTCATGTCCCGCATTGACCGCCTTCCCCTATCACCGCAAGCAGATACGGTCTGCAAATCGGCCGTCCAAAGTTCGCTCGCGCGGTACCTGGTTGCCTTCGCAACCACACTGCTGATCTCCTGTGGCGGCGGCTCGTCACCGCCGCCCGTCGTGCTACCATCGGCTTCCGCCAACGCCGTCATCGGCGCAGCCGGTGGCACGCTGACGGGCCCGGATGGCGTGCAGGTCATCATTCCTGCCGGCGCCCTGGATTCAGACACCACCATCGGCATCGCCCGCTCTTCGTCAGGTGCGCCGGCCGCACTGGCCGACACCCCGATTGCCGACAGCCCCTACGAATTCACCCCGCACGACCTGGTGTTCAACCTGCCAGTCACCATCCGCATGCCGCTGCCCACCGGCGCTGACGGCTCTGCGCTTTTCATGGCCAGCCCCGGCGAAGACTGGCAAGCCATTGATGCCACCGTCACGGCCGGTGTGGCCGAATGGACACGCAACAGCTTCTCCTGGGGCATGGGTGGCCTGCCCTGCACGGCCTCGGCCACGCTGACCAACCTTTACCCCTGCATCTACCCCTCGGGCGGTGCCAACGCGGCCGCCAACCCACCGACAGCGATCACGCGCACTGCCTTTGGCAGCCAGGGCCTCTACAGTGGCAACGCAGGCTCATGGTCTATCACGCAGGCGGCTACCGTAGACATGACACTGAACTACCGCGCCGCCGCTGACTGCACGAACGCGCGGGTCAAGTTGATCCGCTGGAACCCGGCCGTGCTGGTCACGCCCGCCAACCCGGCCACCATCGTCTTTGAACAAGCTGTTTCACTCACGCCCACCGTCTTCAGCCTGCCCGGCGGCACCTTCGCCTGCACGGGTACCACCAATCTGGACGGCACACCTTGCGGCAGTTACCGCCGTGCGGTGGGCAGCACCGCCGTGGCGGTGCCGTTCTCGCATCTGGACAGCGCCATCAACGCCACTGGCACGCATGCGTTCGGGTATTCGTTCTCCTGCAACCGGCCCAACAAACCCCGGCACAGCGGTGGCGATTTGATGACCGTCAAGGTCAGCATTCCGGTGCCCAGCGTGACATTTACCGTCGGTGGCGCCGTCACCGGCCTCACTGGCTCCGGGCTGGTGCTGGCGAATCCGGGCAGCAGCAATCTGGCGATCAATACCGATGGCACCTTCAGCTTCGCACCGCCCGTGGGCGCGGGTACTGCTTACGCCGTGTCGGTGTTGACCCAACCTTCGGGGCAGACCTGTACGGTGGCCAATGGCAGTGGTACCGCCAATGGTGTGTCCAATGTGGCCGTCAGTTGTGTGGCTGGCGCAGCCACCTACACCGTGGGGGGCCAAACCAACGCCAACAATGGTGGCGCTGTTGTTTTGCAAAACAATGGCACTGACACGATCTCAGTCGGGCCAAATCAAAACTTCGTTTTTCCGACACCCATCACATCCGGTGGAAATTTCAATGTCACGGTGCTGACACCACCGGTAGGCCGTACCTGCACGGTCGCGAATGGCGGTGGTGTGGCGACGGCCACGGTGTCAAACATCACGGTCACTTGCATTCAGCCCCTCCAGATCACCACCACGTCGCCACTTCCCCTTGCCACGGTGAACACGCCCTACAGCACCACCATGGCGGCATCCGGCGGCACGGCACCGTATGCCTGGAGCGTCGCCAGCGGAAGCTTGCCGCCCGGGTTCAGCCTGAATGCTTCGACTGGTGTCCTCAGCGGCTCGAGCTCAACGCCAGCCAGCTACAACCTGAATCTGCAGGTTTCCGATAGCGCCAACCCGCCACAGTCGTATCAAAATTACTTTGAACTGATTCTTCAAGCGGTCTGCGACGTGGGTTTGGGTTCTGCCACAGTGGCCAACCCACCCGCCACTTCCTTTGCGGGGAAATTTTGTCCGCAAACCCGGACTGCACCGGGAGCCCCCAATCAGAATGGTCACGTAACCGCTTCCTGGGTTGAAAACTACACCTACCCCACGGCCTCGTACACCCAAAGTCTCGGTGTGACCTTCGACCCGGCAACGGGAGTAGTCGACAGCATGTTCTATGGGTTGAACGACCCAACGCACTTGATCACCCTGCTGTGTACCTCTGCGTCATTTTCCCCGCCGCCTTGCACAGGCGTCACCGTGGACGTGGTCACCGGAACCGTAACGATGACCAGCACCGTGATTGGCAATGGGACGCCTGCCACGTTCAATGGTGTATTGCGGTATTGACACCCATGACGGGAACAGGAAGCGCAACATGAAGGGCAACCCAATGGGCTGAGATATTTGCAAAACCATGACTTTTGACACTGTCACGAGGCGTTAACAGTTCGTAACCTGATGCTGCCTCATCCGAAAGCCCCACAGGAATTGCCATGTCAACCAAAGACCGCGTATCCGCATCTTCAGAAACCGCCAACAGCCGCAGGTCGGCACGCCTGAATCCGCTCACCCGCTGGCTACTGACGGCAGCCACCGCGCTGCTGGTGTCCTGCGGCGGTGGCTCAGGAACCGCGCCGGTCCCCGTCACCTCGGCCAGCGCCGTGATCGGGGCAGCCGGTGGCACCTTGACCGGGCCGGACGGCGTGCAGGTTGTCATTCCACCGGGCGCACTGAATGCCGACACCACCATTGGCATTGCCCGCTCTTCTGCAGGCGCGCCAGCGACACCTGAGGCCTACCCGGCGGCCGGTTATGTGTATGAACTCACGCCCCATGGCATCACGTTCAACAGCCTGGTCACGGTGCGCGCGCCCCTGCCTGCTGGTGCCACAACCCCGCTGGTTTTCATGGCCAGCCAGGGGGAAGGCTGGAAACTGCTGGACGCTCAGATTGTCAACGGCATGGCCGAGTGGACCCGCAACAGCTTTTCAAATTTGTTGATCGGGACGGCCTGCTTCATCCCGCCCGTCATGAACAGCGACCCGTACTGGTGTACGCATGCCACCAGTTATGCAACGGTGGCGGCCACACCGGCAGCGGCAATGGTGCAGACCGGGTCCATCGACCAAGTTCGTGGCGACATGGGCAGCCGCCGGATGGACCAAGCGGCTACGCTGCGATTCACCACGCGCTTTGCCGTTCGGGGCAACTGCACCAACGTCACAGCCGACTTGCGGCGCTTCACCTACGTGGGTTCTGCCGTCCGCACCTGGAGCTTGCCCATCATCGTTCAGACCAAGACACCCACGCTGGTGGTGGACGGCGGCGTTCTGCGTGGCGTGGAAACTTTTGACTTTCCGTTTGACCACACGATGCCCGCGCAGAACCGTTTTTCGGTAGTCATCCACTACGATTGCCCCGACGTTGCCCATTCAAGCACCAATGGCGACGTAACGGGTTGGAACTACGGCAGTTACTCCAGCAGCAATGTGGGCGACGGCTTGGTGATGACAAGCAACGTCCCCGTGCCAACGGCGTTCTTCACCGTCGGCGGCGCGGTCAGCGGCCTCACGGGCGCAGGCCTGGTCTTGCAGAACAACGGCGGCAACTTCACAGCGGTTGCTGCGAGCGGCAATTTCACCTTCTCCAACACGGTGGGAATCGGCGCTCCCTACAACGTGGCAGTGAACACCCAGCCTGCAGGCCAGACCTGCACCGTCGCGAACGGCAGTGGCACCGCCAGCGCCAACGTCACGAACGTGGCGGTTACCTGTATCCCGACCTTCAGCATTGGCGGCACGGTAAGCGGCCTGGCCGGCACCGGGCTCGTGTTGCAGAACAATGGCGCAGACAATCTGGCGTTCACCGTCAGCGGTGCCTTCAGCTTTGCCACAAGACTGGCTGCGAACACCAACTACGCCGTCACGGTTTTGACGCAGCCCTCGGGCTCGACCTGCTCCGTGGCGAATGGAACAGGCACCGTCACCAACGCCAATATCTCCAATGTAGCGGTGACCTGCGTCTCCTCCGGCCCGCTGGTGCTGGTGGCCAACAGCGGCGTGACGAACGGAAACAACGCCCTGTCGGTGTACCGCGCCAATCCGTCGACGGGCGCCTTGTCATTCCTGAGCAATGTCAATGCCGGCAACACACCGTGGGGCATTGCCGTGTTGCCGAATCAAAGTGCTGCTTATGTGGCCAATGCCGTCGGCGGCACGGTCAACTCGTTTGCCATCAACAACACCACCGGCGCGGTCACGCTGATTCCCCTGAGTTCACCCGGCTCCAACAACCCGTATGGCATTGCCATGGACCGGCAGGGCCGTTTCCTCTGGACGGCGAATTACGGCTTCCACACCGTGCAGACTTTTGCCATCGACGGCAGTGGTGTGCTGGCAGGCAGTCCGCCGGTTTCCACTCAAAACGGCCTGCCCTATGCCATTGCCGCGCACCCGACGATGGACTTCGTTTACACCGCCCACCAGTCCAATGCCGCCCTCACCGCTTTCAGCGTGAACAGCACCACGGGTGCCTTGACACAGATTCAAAGCCTCACCAACGTGATCCTTGCGGCCAACGCACTGGTGATTGACCCGACCGGGCGATTTGCGTATGTCGTCAGCGGCAGTGGCGGCATCTGCGCCTTCGGCATCAACGCCACAACCGGCGTGTTGAGCAGCGTCGGCTGCGCGAACACGGCCAGCAGCGGTGGCACCTGGTCGGTGGCCGTGCATCCGAACGGGCAGTTCCTGTACACCACCAGCGACACCACCAGCAACAATGTTTCGATTTTTTCCATCAACCAGACCACAGGCGCATTGACGCTTTCCGGCTCACCCGCCACCGCCGGCAGCAACCCGCGCGGTGTGACGGTTGCACCGTCAGGAAACTATTTGTATGTGACCAATTACGTGAGTAATAACGTGTCCGCCTTCAGCATCGGCGGCTCGGGATCGACCCTGACCTCGCTGGGCGCGGCGATCCCAACCGGGTCAAATCCGGTTGGAGTGGTCGTGATTCCGTGATCGAAAGGCAGTTGATTGCTATTTTTTACATAGCAAACTATTGAATAAATACGTGACTTAAAGGCCAATTTAATTAAAACTTTGGCCTTGATGATCGAATCGTAGCCCGATAAACCCCAATTTGGGTATAATTGTCAACGCGCCGGATTAGATCGAATACACCGGCTTGCCCGCCACGTGTTCGATCTTGTCTTTGGCCCACGCCATCGGGTTTTGACCCACCGGCAGCAGGACGCCAGCGGCGCGCACGGCCTGGGTTGAGGCTTCGAGCGCCGGTATCGGTTTGCCCGCCATCTGGTCACGCGCGGCCGTCTCGAGCATGCGCCGGGCCATCACGATGCCTTTGTCGGTAGAGAGCAGTTTCTCCTTGCTGCGGTCCTGGATCGCGCCCATGCTTTCCTGCAACGAGGCGTCTTGTTCGCTGATGCCGTGCACGCCGCTGAAGGCGCGTTTTTCCCGCTGCGCCTTGCGGTCGATCAGGTAGTCGTTGTCTTTGTTGGCGCGCGGGCGGAAACTCATGGGCACCGTGCCCTCCTCATACAACACGTGAATGCCATGGCCCGCGTCCATGTCGTCACGCTCCTGCTTTGAGAGCGGTTGGTCCGGGCGGTAGTTGATGCTCCAGGCCCAGCAGTTTTCGTCGTCAATCGGCACCCAGACGTGACCGCCGAGCGAGTGTTCACCAAAAGGCGGGATCAGCGTGAACCACGGGAAGATGAACTGCGTGATTCGCCAGTAATAACTCGCCAGCCCGCCAGCCATCGCCTCGCCACCGGGGCCAGCTTTCCGGTCGCCATTGCGCCGACCATAC
>JANNMM010000245.1:0-5395 GCA_031397915.1 Rhodoferax sp.
CAACAGACGGCCAAAGCAATGGTGAACGTGGCATCCTCAGCCTAAACCGCCAATGGCCGAAAAACTTGCGGAATAGAGCCGAGGTTTTGGATTAAATCATTCATTTTTTTCACTCAGTTCAACATGGCAATTGCACTATAGCGGCAGACCAAAAAGCAGTCACGTAGCGCGGTGATTGGGCTGTGCGACCGGGCTTTGGGGTGGAAGGCGCGCGCAAGCGATCCGTCAGTCACCCCAAAAAATGGCCAAGCGCCAGCTTGACCCATTTTTCAACACCGCGCGTGATTCCATCCCAAAACCGCATGCGCATGGCCCGGTCGCCGGGCGGATTGACGAGCGCAGCCGCTACTCAACCTGCGCCATGACTCCAAGCCCAATAATTAACATGGGTATTAACAATTTCATCAAAAACGCCGATTTTGCAAAAGTTTGTGATCTTTTGGGTTACGAAGTCTCGGCAAATGGCGTTTTATAGCTATTAATAATATAGCAAATCGATTCACCCACCCTTGCCTTTGGTTTTCGCAACAACCAGCCCCGCCAGCGACCCGGTCCACTTCTTTTCGTAGTCCATCGCGCTGAAGTGCTCCACCACGAAGTCAATGAAGGTGCGCACTTTGGCCGACAGGTGTTTGCGGCTCGGGTAGGCGAGGTTGATGGTCAGGCGCGGCAGGTCCCAGTCGTCCAGCACGGGGACCAGGCGCCCGGCGACGATGTCGTCGTAGAGGATATAGGTCGGCTGGATCAGAATGCCCAAGCCGTCCAGCGCAGCGGTGCGCAGCACCTGGCCGTCGTTGGATTCGAGCAGGCCTTTGACGGTGGCGGTGGCGCTTTGGCCGTCGCGCGAAAAGCGCAGCTCATTGGGTTTGTTGGCGTAGGTGTAGACCAATACCTTGTGCTGCAGCAGGTCTTGGGGCGTCTGCGGTGCGGCATGTTGCGCCAGATAGGCGGGGGCGGCGGCCAGGATGCGCCGGGTCGATGCCAGGCGGCGGATGGTGATGTTGCTGTCTGGCTCAACCTCGCGCGTGCGGATCGCCACGTCGATGTTGTTGTCGATGATGTCGAGGTAGCGGTTGGCTGCCTCGATGTGCACCGTTACGTTCGGGTAACGCTCGGTGTAGTGTTTCAGCAGCGGCGCCACGTGGTGCAGCGAGAACGAGAGCGAGGCGCTGATGCGCAACACGCCACTGGGATTGAGGGCGGTGGCGTTCACGGCGGCTTCGGCGTCTTTCAGGTCGGCCAGCACAGCCTTGGCCTTCTGGAAAAACTCCTGCCCGGTGTCGGTGAGGTAGAGCCGGCGCGTGTTGCGCTCCACCAGGCGCGCGCCCAGGCGCGACTCCATGGCTGAAAGATACCGGCTGGCGGCGGCGTTGGAGAGGTCCAGTGCCTGGGCGGCGCGGCTCAGGCTGCCGGTTTCGGCAACCTGCACAAAGAGTTCGAGTTCGGTCCAGCGGTCCATGGAAAAGTCAATTGCAATGAGGGTGTGGCCGGGAATTGTCGGCGCAATCTATAGTTCGCCAAAGAGACCAAACCCGTAGGAGCTCCCGTGAACAACACCTTGACGCAGCAACACCAAATCCGCCAGCTGGTCGAGAGCTGGGCGCTTTGGCGTGACGCCGGCGACTGGGAGCGCTTCAAAACCGTCTGGCACGACGACGGCGTGATGATGGCGACCTGGTTCCAGGGCCCGTTTGAAGACTTTCTGCGCGTCACCATCGAGGGCTGGAACAAGGGCGTGAGCATCCTGCATTTTCTGGGCGGCTCGTCCATCGACGTGGTGGGCACACGCGCCATCGCACAAACAAAGATGACGATCTCGCAGCGTGGCCTGGTCGACGGCGTGATGTGTGACGTGGTTTGCACCGGGCGCTTTTATGATTTTTTCGAGCACCGCGCAGACCGCCAGGGTGTGGTGCGCTGGGGTCTGGTGCACCGCCAGCCGATTTACGAAAAAGACCGGGTGGACCCGATTGACCCCGCCGCCGTGCTCGAGCTGGACCAGGCCACGCTGGCGAAGTACCCGGAAGGCTACCGCCACCTGGCCTACATCCAGACGCGCATCGGCTACACCGTCAAGCTGGACATGCCGGGCCTCACGGGCCCGCTGGTGGCAGACCTCTACCGGCGCGGCACCAACTGGCTGGCAGGCCAGCCCATCGAACGTTAGGAGCTTGCGCCATGCACATCACTTTCCCCAAACTTGCGGCGATCCTGGTGACGTTGCTCACTAGCCTGGTGGCCCTGACGGCCCTGACGGCCGCACCCCACGTTGACGCGCAGGAGGCTTTTCCCAACCGCGCGCTCAAGGTCATCGTGCCCCAGCCGCCCGGCGGTGGTTTTGATTTTGTCGGACGGGTGTTGGCCGAGAAGTTGTCTTTGCAACTCAAACAGCCGGTGGTGGTGGAGAACCGTGCCGGCTCGGGCACCTTGGTGGGCACAGATGCTGCCGCCAAAGCGGCACCCGATGGCTACACCCTGCTCACCGGCTCGGTCTCCAACCTGGCGCTGAACCCGGGGCTTTACGCCAACCTGCCCTACGACCCGCTCAAGGATTTCGAGCCTGTGGGCCTGGCGGTGAGTTACAGCTACACCCTGATTGGGCGTAAAGATTTGCCGTTTTCGAGTTTGCAGGAACTGCTCGCCTTCGCCAAAGCCAATCCCGGCAAACTCACCTACGCTTCGGGCGGCAATGGCTCGGGGCAGCACGTGTTGGCGGCTGCCCTGTGGCACCTGGCGGGCGCCCAGCTCACCCACGTGCCCTATCGGGGCGCACAGGCGGCGTATACCGACCTCATTGGCGGGCGGATTGACCTGTTTTTTGACCTCTCGTCCACCGCACGGCCGCAAGTGGACGCGGGTACTGTCAAGGCGTTGGCCGTGTCGGGCGCCGCGCGCAACCCGATGCACCCGCAGGTGCCCACTGTGCGCGAGACCGGCGCTGCGCCGCTGGAACTCGAATCGTGGTTTGGCTATTTTGTGCCAGCGCGCACACCCAGGGCCGAGCAGGCCCGGCTGCAGCAGGCCCTGGCTGCCGTCATGGCCGCACCTGACGTGATCGAGCGTTTTGAGAAGGCTGGCGGCAAACCCATGGCGCTGGTGGGCGACGACGCCAAAGCGCTGGTGCGCCGCGACGTGGAGCGCTGGACCAAACTCATCCGCGACATCGGCATCAAGGCCGACTGAATCGGGCGCCAGCATGGTCAAACACATCGTCATGTGGAATGTCAAGGGGGACACCCCGCAACAAAAAGATGCTGGCATTGAGCGCCTGCGAAGCGCCTTCGAGGGCATTCGTGGGAAGATACCGGGCTTGACGCACTTGGAAGTGGGTGTGGACCGAAGTGGTGTGGACTACGCCTGTGATGTCGTCTTGTATTCGGAGTTTGAATCGCAGCAGGCGCTGGACAATTACGCCACCCACCCGGAACACCTGCGCGTGCGCGACGAGTTGCACGGGCTGCGCATCGCACGCCACCAGGTTGATTATTGATTTTCTATTTTGAAAGAGTGAGATGAGCAAAATTGATCAAGCCGCGCTGGACCAGCTGTTCCTCAAGGCCCGCACTGTCGTCGGATTCCTCGACAAACCGGTTTCGCTGGATCAGGTGAAGGAGGTGTACGACATCGCCAAAATGGGCGCGACCTCCATGAACACCCAGCCTACCCGTTATGTTATTTTGGTGTCGCCTGAAGCGCGGGCGCGCCTGTTGCCCGCCATGAGCCCGGGCAATCTGGAAAAAACCCGCACCGCGCCGGTGAGCATCATCGTTGCCAACGACACGCAGTTTTATACCCACATGGACAAAACCTGGCACAAGCCCGAAGGTCAGGCCATGTTTGCCGGAAATGCCGCCCTGTCTGCCGCCACCGCCACGCGCAACGGCACTTTGGGCAGCGCTTATTTCATGATTGCGGCGCGCGCCTGCGGGCTCGATTGCGGGCCGATGAGCGGCGTGGACCTGGCCAAGGTGAATGCCGAATTCTTCAAGGACGGCCGCTTCCAGGCCAATTTCATCCTGAACCTGGGGTATGGCGACGACAGCAAACTCTTCAACCGCAACCCGCGCCTCTCGTTCGAGCAGGCCTGCGAAGTCCTGTAGGAGGCTTGGCGATGTTGTTCCCAACGACTCTCGTGGGCAGCTACCCGCAGCCGGAATGGCTGATCGACCGCCAGAAACTCGCCGGGCGGTTCCCGCCGCGTACGCGCGCCAAGGAGTTGTGGCGCATTCCGGCCGAGTACCTGGAGGAGGCGCAAAACGACGCCACCCTGATGGCCATCCGCGCGCAGGAAGAGGCCGGGCTGGACATCATCACCGACGGCGAAATCCGCCGCGAGAGTTATTCCAACCGCTTCGCCACGGCGCTCTCCGGCGTGGACATTGATAACCCCGGCACGGCGCTGGACCGCAGTGGCCACCCCAACCCGGTGCCGCGTGTGGTGGGGCCCATCAAACGCCTGCGCCCGGTGGAGGTGGACGATCTCAAGTTTCTGAAAGCGCACACCGACCGCAAGGTGAAGATCACCGTGCCAGGGCCGTTCACCATGAGCGAGCAGGCGCAAAACGATTTTTACGCCACAGGCGAAGAAGCCGCCATGGCGTATGCGGTGGCGGTGCGGGAAGAAATTGCCGACCTGTTTGCTGCTGGCGCCGACGTGGTGCAGATCGACGAGCCCTATATGCAGGCGCGTCCGGAAAAAGCCCGCCAGTTCGGCCTGAAGGCGCTCAACGCGGCGCTGGAGGGCATCACCGGCGAGACTGCAGTGCACATCTGTTTTGGCTACGCCGCGGTGATCCACGCGCGGCCATCGGGGTATTCGTTCCTGCCGGAGATGTATGGCTGCAGTTGCAAGCAGGTCTCTCTGGAAACCGCGCAGTCAGGGCTCGATTGTTCGGTGCTGGCCAAGCTCGACAACAAGCGATTGATGGTTGGCTGTATCAACCTCGAAGACATGGCCGTCGAGTCCCCGCAAACCGTGGTTGCCCGAATCAAGAAAGCGCTGGTGTATGCGAAGCCTGAAAACATCATCCTCGCGCCTGATTGCGGCATGAAATACCTGCCCCGAAACGTGGCCGACGGCAAGATGCGCGCGATGGTCGAAGCCGCCAAAATCCTGCGCGCCGAATACGCGTGAATTGACGTCAACGTGATTGATTGAACCTGTTGGAGAACCAGAATGTCCCTTGAAACCAGCGCCGCAGACTTGCCCCAGGCCGTGATCGCCCGCATGAGCGAATGCAAAAACCCCCGCTTCAAAGAGGTGATGAGTGCCCTGATCACCCACATCCACGCCTTCGCCCGTGAAGTGCAGCTCACGCCGGCCGAATGGATGACCGCCATCGAATTCCTCACCGCGACCGGGCAGAAATGCGACGAAAAACGCCAGGAATTCATC
>JANNMM010000255.1:0-33304 GCA_031397915.1 Rhodoferax sp.
CAATGGCCACCGCGTCGTCCGCCGTGTTGCCACCTTGCACCCAATCGTGCGCGGAGATGCGCACACTCATGGGTTTGTTGGCGGGCCAGACGTCGCGGATGGCGGTAAAAACCTCCAGCGGGAAACGGCACCGCGCCGCAATGGCACCTCCGTATTCGTCGATTCGGTGATTGGTCAGCGGCGACATGAAACTCGCCAGCAGATACCCATGCGCGCAATGAAGCTCCAGCCAGTCGAAACCAGCGGTGTGCGCGCGGCGCGCCGACGCAACGAACGCCTCCCTCATCGTGTCCATGTCGGCCCGCGTCATGGCGTGTGGCAACTGGTTTTGCGGGCCGTAGGCCAATGGGCTCGCCGCGATTACGGGCCAATTGGCGGTGGCGTCTGGCAGTGGATCGTCGGTGGTTTCCCAACCCAGCTGCGTAGACCCCTTCGGGCCGCTGTGACCCAACTGCATGCCGATTTTGGCGCTGCTTTGGGCGTGAACAAATTTCACAATGCGCGCGAACGACGCTTCCTGCTCGTCATTCCACAAACCCGTGCAGCCGGGCGTGATGCGGCCTTCAGGCGTGGGGCTGGTCATTTCCACAAACACCATTGCCGCGCCACCCAAGGCACGTGCGCCCAAGTGCACAAGGTGAAAATCCTGCGCCACCCCGTCAACTGCGCTGTACATGGCCATGGGCGAAACGACGATGCGGTTTTTCAGCTGCAAGCCGCGCACCCGCAGCGGCAACAACATCGGCAGAGTCTGTGGCGCGGCCGGGTCCATTTGCCCGGGCTGGGCCGCGCCGCCAAGCCAGCCTTCAAAGCCGCCCAGCCAGGCTGCGTCGCGCAGGCGGAGGTTTTCATGGCTGATGCGTTGCGAGCGTGTGAGCAGCGAATAGGCGAACTGTTCGATCTCCATGCCGGTGTAACGCGTCACGTTTTCAAACCATTCGGTGGAATTGCGCGCGGCGTTCTGGATTTTGAGCACTTCGACGCTGCGCCGCGCCTCATATCGCTGCAGCACTTTGCCCATGTCTTTGCCCGAGACGATTTCATCCGTACTGGCGGCAAACTCGTTCGCCAGATCGATCGCGTCTTCCAGCGCCAACTTGGTGCCGCTGCCAATCGAGAAATGCGCGGTGTGGGCGGCGTCGCCCATCAACACGACAGGAACCGGCTTGCCATTCACCGTGACCTCATGCACCCAGGTCTTGCACACCACGCGCGGAAAACGGATCCAGTTGGCCGAGCCGCGCAAGTGCGTCGCGTTGCTGATGAGCGCGTTGCCATCGAGGTAATTCGCGAAAAGCTTTTCACAATAGGCAATGGCTTCGGGCTGCTCCATGGCGTCCAGGCCGTTCGCCTTCCACACCGCCTCCGGCGTTTCGACGATGAAGGTCGATGTGTCTGCGTCAAACTGGTAAGCGTGCGCCTGGAACCAGCCATGTTCGGTCTGTTCAAACGCAAAAGTGAACGCGTCAAACTTCTTCTTGGTGCCCAGCCAGACAAAGCGGCATTGGCGCAGGTCAACGTCGGGCTCAAACGCGGCGGCATAGCGGTTGCGGATGCGGCTGTTGAGGCCGTCGCTGGCGATGACGAGGTCGGCCACGTACTGCAGGGCCAACTGCTGGTCGTCGACCGCGTCGGTTTCAAACACCAAGTTCACACCAAGCGCGATGCAGCGCTCCTGCAAGATATTCAGAAGCCGTTTGCGGCCAATGCCGCAAAACCCGTGGCCGCCCGAACGCACGCTGCGCCCCTTGAAAAACACCTCGATGTCGTCCCAATGGTTGAAGGCGTCGCCAATCAGCCGCGCCGAGACCGGGTCTGCCGCGTGCAGGTTGTCCAGAGTCTGGTCTGACAGCACCACGCCCCAGCCAAAGGTGTCAAACGGCTTGTTGCGCTCGACCACCGTGACAACATGCGCCGGGTTTTGCAGCTTCATCAACAACGCAAAGTACAAACCCGCCGGTCCGCCGCCGATACACAGAATATTCATTGATTTAGTTTAGACCTAAACGAACGTTTGTCAATCATTGTGGCTTTTCGGCCGTCGATTTTCGCAAAAATGGCAAATTCATTAATCTTAATGCGAATGATTCGTATTTGTATATATACTGGCAACAGTTATCGCATGCTTTACCCACCATGGTCAACGAAAAAACCTTTCAAACCACTGCAACTGCCGCGCCCCAGGTGCCTTCTGCAACATTTCAAGCCGTGCGTGATGAGCGGCTGTTGCCGCTGGGCGCCCTGCTCCTGGCAAGTTCAATCCACGCGATGGCACAAGACAATTCAGCGGGTGACACGCGTGCGCTCAAACCTCTTGAGGTCCACATAAAAGCCGAACCAATTGCCGGCAAAGATGCCTTGCGCGTCACTACGACCACCATCGGCAAAGGCAACCAGAAGCTGCGCAACATTCCGCAGTCCATCACCGTGGTCACAGAAAAACTCATCGACGACCGCAACCTCGACACCGTCAAAGACGTGTTGCGCAACATGGCGGGCGTTACGTTTCAGGCGGCCGAAGGGGGCGAGGAAGACATCCGGCTGCGCGGCTTCTCGCTGGCCACCACAGGCGACCTTTTCATTGACGGCATGCGTGACCCGGCGTTTTATGACCGCGACACTTTCAACAATGACCGTGTCGAGCTGCTGCGCGGCTCGGCCTCGATGCTTTTTGGCCGCGGCTCCACTGGCGGCGCGGTGAACCAGGTCAGCAAGATGCCTCGTCTGATCAATGAACAGGAAATCACGACGACCTTGGGCAGCCACAACTACAGGCGCATCACTGGCGACTTCAACCTGAAAACCGGCGAGAGTGCGGCACTGCGCCTCAACGCCATGGTGACCAAGGCCGACAACAATGGCTCCGGCTCCAGCATCAACAAACGCGGCATAGCGGCAGCTTACAGTTTTGGCATTGGCGAAAAAGACGAGTTCACCGCCAGCCTGTACAGCCTGGACAACAGGAACGGCATCAACTACGGCCTGCCCTGGGTGCGCCCCAACGCCACCACGACCACGGCACAAAACACGATTTTGGGCGGCCTGGACCCCAGCGCCTACTACGGCCTGTCCAGTGACCAAAACAACGGCACTGCCAACTGGCTGGCGGTCAAACACACGCACCGGTTCGATCACGACAGCGAGTTGCAAACCCAGTTGCGACAGGGCCGTTTCACGCGCGACCAGCGCGCCAGCACGATCCGCTTTGCCGGCCAGCCACCGGGCACCGCTGCCGCGCCGCTGACCAATCCGCAAGCTGTCACCTTGGCGAATCTGGAACTCAACACGGTGCTGAACCGGGGCAACGCATTGAAGATTCAGGACGTGGACGCGACCCACCTGCAAAGCGACTTTTCAAACAAATTCGAAGCGCTGGGTTTCAAACATGAAGTTCTCACCGGCGTTGACTTCGCAGTCGAGAAAAAACTCGTCTATGCGGAGCGAAACGCCGCGCAGGGCGGAGTCACGGTCACCAAGCCTCAAGCCACTTACGGCGACCCGAACACCATCAGCGTGAACGAAGACGCCCGCGTCCTGCGGCCTGGCAACGGCTACCAGGCCATCGGCTACGGCATTTACGTGCAAGACTTGTTCCAGGTGGCCAAAGACTGGAAAGTGCTGCAGGGTCTGCGTTTCGACAATCTGCGCGGCAACTACAGCACATACACACTGCCCGCCAGCGCAGCCGGGCCGGAGACGACCACGTCCTACAACCAGGAAATCTCTGCCATCAGCAAGCGGTTTGGCATGCTGTACCAGCCCAATCCCCTGCATTCCTACCACTTCAGTTACGGCACCTCATTCAATACCTCGGGTGATGTGTATTCCTACAACGCCCTCTCGGCTAACACGCCGCCTGAAGGCAGCGAAAACATCGAGTTAGGCGCCAGGATCGACAGCGCCAACAAGCAGTTCACCACCCGGTTTGCGCTTTTCCAGTCCACCAAAACGAACGAACGCAACACCGACCCCGACACCGCCGCGACCCGCCTGCTGCTCTCGGGCAAACGCCATGCCACCGGATTTGAAGTCGACGTGACCGGCCGCATCACCAAGGCGTGGGAGATCTATGCCTCTTACATGTGGATGCCCGAAGCCGTGGTAGACGTGGCTGCCAGTACCGCCACCACGGTGGGCAACCGCGCAGGCGACCGCCCCGGCCTCTCGCCAGTGCACAGCGGCACGGTGTGGAGCACCTACCAGGTCAACCCGAAACTGCGGATGGGTGGCGGTGTGAACTTCCGCTCTGCGCAGTCACCAGCCGATACCACTGCGCCATCGTGGGAGGCGCCCGGCTTCGCCACCGTTGACCTGATGGCCGAATACACCTTCAACGAGCGCTGGACCCTCAAGGCCAACGTCAACAATGCAGGCAACGTGCTGTACGCCGACTCGCTCTATCGTGGTCACTACGTGCCCGGTGCCGGGCGCATCTGGCTGCTGACGCTGAACGCCAAATTCTGAGCTCACCATGCTGATCACCATCGAGAATGTCCTGAACCCTGACGAACTCGCCCAGGCGCGCAAGCTGCTGGCAGCCGCGACCTGGGAAGATGGCAAACCCGGCGCCGGTGAACAGGCCCGCGCCGTAAAAAACAACCAGCAACTGCCGCACGACTGTGTGGCCGCCCGCGCGATCCGGGAGATGGTGCTCAAAGGCCTGGAGCGCAACCCCGGCTTCTTCTCGGCGACCCTGCCCAAACGCATTTTCCCGCCGCGCCTGAACCGCTACGGCGAGGCCACCAACGCCTACGGTCTGCATGTGGACGGCGCCGTGCGATACGTGCCGGGCTCGGCGCAGCGCGTGCGCACCGACATTGCCTGCACCTTGTTTTTGAGCGAGCCGGATAGCTACGATGGTGGCGAGCTGTGCCTGGCTGACACCTTTGGCGACCACAGCGTAAAGCTGGCCGCGGGCGACCTGGTGGTCTACCCGGGCACCAGCCTTCACCAAGTGAAACCCGTCTCGCGTGGCCACCGGCTGGCGTGTTTTTTCTGGGTCGAAAGCATGGTGCGCAGCGACGGGCAGCGACGCCTGCTTTACGAGCTTGACATGAACTTGCTGCGCCTGCGCCAACTGCGCGGCGAATCGGATGAAACCACGGCACTCACAGGGGTCTACCACAACCTGCTGCGCATGTGGGTAGATACCTGACAATCAAACCCTATGAAATTTGCTGCTTCTTTTGGGCTTTGATTCTCATTTTTGTTTATTGGCGCCCATTTTTTAGTCCCTTTTTATTGAACACTGACCATGGCAAGCCTGCCTCGTCCGCCAACCTCAAGCCACTTCCGTCACGCACAGATTGCGCTGGGCGTGGTGTTGCTGCACCTCGCGGCTTTGTGGGCCTTGCAAAGCGGCCTGATGCGCCGCGCGGTTGAGGTACTGGTGCCCGCCCAGTTGCTCAGCGAATTCATTGAACCAGTTGTGCCAAAGGTCGCGCCGCCGCCCGTCGAACCACCGCCACTGCCGCCCAAAGCCGTGGTGGTGAAACCGGTCGCGCCCCAGCCACCCGTTGCCACGCCAGCACCGGTGCCGGTCGCGATTGCCGACCCCACTCCCGCACCCGCTGCGCCCAGCGGCAGTGCGGCACCGCAGCCTGCGCCGCCACCCATCGCCGCGCCAGTCGCCGTGGCCGAAGTGGCGCCGCCCGCGCCGCCCGCCAAAGCCCGGGTGGAACTGCCGGTGGTCGACGCCGACTACACCCAAAACGAAGAGCTTTTCCGCCCGCCCCCGGCCTCGGTGCGCCTGGGAGAATTCGGCGTGGTGGTGCTCAAAGTTACTGTTGGCGCGAATGGATTCGTCTCGCTCGCCGAGGTGTCAAAATCCAGCGGCTTCCCCCGGCTGGACAATGCCGCGCTGCAAGGCGCGAAGAAAGTCAAATTCCGGCCCGCCACCCGGGACGGCACGCCCATCGAATGGACCTACCTGTGGCCCATCAAATACTCGGAACCCAAATAGGAACCCCAATAAACCATGGAATCCCAATTCGGCATTGCCAACCTCTGGACCCAGGGCGACATCGTCACCCGCTTCGTCGCCATCCTGCTGCTGGCGATGTCGCTGGCCTCCTGGATGGTCATCATCATCAAGGCGCTGGACATCATCCGCTACAAAAAGCTCGCGCGCAATGCGGCTGATTTCTGGCACAGCCCGGACTTCGCTGCCGGCCTGGAAAAGCTCGGCGCCGACGGGGCCAACCCGTTTCGCCAGCTTGCCGTGGAGGGCCGAGAGGCGATTGCCCACCACAAGAGCAACCAGTCGCAGTTGCACGACACGCTGGACATCAGCGACTGGGTCACCCGCTGCCTGCGCAACACACTCGACGAATTCACGGCGCACCTTCAGTCGGGCCTGGCGATCCTCGCTTCGGTGGGCTCCACCGCACCGTTTGTGGGCCTATTTGGCACGGTTTGGGGCATTTACCACGCGCTTTTGGCCATCGGCATCTCCGGCCAGTCGACCATCGACAAAGTGGCCGGCCCGATCGGCGAGGCGCTGGTGATGACGGCGCTCGGCCTGGCGGTGGCGATTCCGGCCGTGCTGGGCTACAACGCGCTGGTGCGGGGCAACAAGTCGGTGTTGATCAAACTGTCGAGCTTTGCGCATGACCTGCACGCCTATTTCGTCACCGGTGCGCGCGTCGGAGGCGGCAACGGCGCGGCGAACGTGGTCGCCATGAAGCGCAGTACCTGACCCGAAGGAAAACGAACATGGCCTTTGGCACGCAAGACGACACTGACGACGTGATGAACGAGATCAACATGACGCCGCTGGTCGACGTGATGCTGGTGCTCCTGATCATCTTCATCATCACCATTCCGGTGATGAAACACGCCGTGAACGTGGATTTGCCACGCGCCACCAACCAGCCGCAGGAGCAGAAGCCCGAAACCGTGCGCCTGAGTGTGGACGCGCAAGGCGTGTATTACTGGAACCTCAACCGCATCGACGATGCCGCCTTACCCGCGCTTTTAAAGGAGCAGGCAGCGAAGAACCCACAGCCCGATTTGCACATTCGCGGCGACAAAGACGTGCGTTACGAACGTGTGGCGCAAGCCATGGCGGCGGCGCAGCAGGCCGGTTTGAAGAAGATCGGCTTCATCACGGAGCCACGCCAGTAACCCTAAACGGATTAAGGTGGCACAACTCGTTTGCTATTTTATTAATAGCAAACTACACATATATCACGTGACTCCATAGTGGATTTTTCTATAAAATCCGCCTGAACACCCCCAAATTCACCCAATCATACCCAAAATGGGTATGAACAGCCTAAATACAGTCGCCGGTTTTCAGAGCCCGAGCGCCGCGATGCCGGCACGGGCAATCAACGCATCGTCCGACGACTTCACGCCACTCACGCCCACGGAGCCAATGCATTGGCCGTCCTTGATGATGGGCACGCCGCCTTCGAGCATGCCCTCCAGCGTGGGCGCGCTCAAAAATGAATACCGCCCACCGTTGATGATCTCCTCATAGACCCGCGACTCGCGGCAGCCCAGCGCCGCCGTGCGCGCCTTGGCCGGCGCGATGTGCGAGGAAATCGGTGCCACCCCATCGAGCCGTTTAAGCGCCATCAGGTTGCCGCCTGCGTCGGCCACGGCAATCACAACGGCCCATTTGTTTTTGAGCGCTTCGGCTTCGGCAGCGGCGAGGATGGCGGATGCGTCAGCGGCATCGAGGGCGTAAGTGGTTTTCATGGTGAATCAAGGAAACAAGTTGGGGAACGAAGTGGGGAACAAAGAGGAACTTAACGGATCAAAGGACGAGGAAACACAGGAAAAAGCCGGGTTCGGGCCCGATTGTCACAAAGAATTCAGGGGCAATCGCAAAAGGGGCTTGAATTTCCATAGAATTCGCCCCATCTGCCCCGGGTTCACCTTTTCATTGCGAGGCGTGGGCAACACCAGAAGGAGTTTTTTCAACATGACCGATCAAGTTCAAACCATTGACCAAGGCCTGGGTTACAACACCAGTGTGGTCGAGCGCAACAAGGTTTTGCGCAACACCTACTGGCTGCTCGCGCTGAGCATGGTTCCCACCGTGCTGGGCGCCTGGCTCGGCGTGTCGACCGGCATCACACGCTCCCTCTCGGGCGGTTGGGGCCTCATGGTGTTTTTGGGTGGCGCGTTCGGTTTTATCTACGCCATCGAGAAAACCAAAAACTCGGCCGCGGGTGTGCCGGTGCTGCTGGCTTTCACCTTTTTCATGGGCCTGATGCTCTCGCGCCTGATCGGCATGGTGCTGGGCTTCAAAAACGGCACTGACATCGTCATGACCGCCTTTGGCGGCACGGCGGGCGTGTTCTTCGTGATGGCCTCGCTCTCCAGCGTGATCAAACGAAGCCTCGAAGGCATGGGCAAATGGCTGTTCGTCGGTGCACTGGTGCTGATGGTCGGTTCAATCATCAACGTCTTCGTCGGCTCCAGCGCCGGCATGATGGCGATCTCGGTCGCGGCCATCGGCATTTTCAGTGCCTACATGCTGTATGACCTCAAACGCATCATTGACGGCGGCGAGACCAACTACATCAGCGCCACGCTGGCCCTGTACCTGGATATCCTGAACGTGTTCCAGGCCTTGTTGGCTTTGCTGGGCTTGGGCGGCGAGCGGGAATAAACCGGCACAGCCCTCGGGCGCATTGCGGCGCACTTGCACAAGGCCTCTTCGGAGGCCTTTTGTCTTGGTGGGCCTGTTCACTACACTGCCTGCCATGTCGATTTTTAAACCCCAACGCGCGCCAAGCCTTGCGCGGGCGCTGCGCGGCATGGGCTTGGCGCTGGCCTTGGCGACCAGCGCGGTTACCCACGCCCAAACGCCCTCACCCGCACTTTCTCAAGCACCCGAACCCGCCAGCCTGCAAAACTGGTTTAACGACCCCTTCTTCCAGTTCACCGCTGCCGTGGCAGACTGCCCGGTGCCGCTGGGCCCGCTCATCCGGGCAGACGAACGTGCGGCGCAGGCCCACCGGCGTGCGGAAAAGGGCACGAGTTGCTGGCTCGCAGGCACGTGTGAGCGGCCCAACGCGTATGCGTACGACGCCGATATCGCCACTGCACTCAAAGCGGCGCTGACGCAAAACCAGCTCTACACCCACTCGCCGCTGGTCAATTCCTCACTGTGGGCCACCGTGCAAGGCCGCATCGTGACGATTGAGGGTTGCATGGCTGGCGACGCGTACACCAGCTTCAGCCACGAGATGATCCACCTGCACATTGAAAATGTGGCCAAGTCCATCCCCCGTGTGTTGCAGGCGGTGGTGCGGGTTCGAACCAGCGGGCAGGCGCGCGCCGGCGCATCGGTGCCTTACCCGCCGCGGCCCTGAACCGCAGTGCCCTGCCGGGCCGCTGCAGCTCAGCTGTCGCGCTCAAACACCGCCATGCTTTCCACATGGGCGGTGTGCGCAAACATGTTGACCACGCCGGCGAAGGCACAGCGGTAACCGCCCAGGTGAACCAATATGCCTGCGTCGCGCGCCAGTGTTGCCGGGTTGCAGCTGACGTACACAATGCGTTGGGGCCGCACCCAGGCCGATGTCATTTCGGTGGCCAGGCTTGCCGTCGGCGCGGGCGCAGGGGTGGTTTCCGGGCTCGTTGAAATGGCGCCTTGCGGATTCACCTTGCGCTGGTGCAATTCAGCCAGGGCCTTGACCAGGGCAAACGCACCTTCACGTGGTGGGTCGATCAGCCAGCGGTCGGCGATACCGTCTTCTGCCAGCATCTGGGCCGTCATGTCAAACAAATTGCGCACGACATAGTCCGTGGCCGCCCATTCTTTGGTTACCGGACTGGATGCCTTGTTCAGGGCCAGATTCTCCCTGGCGCGGGCAACCAGCGTGTCGGCACCTTCCACGCCAAGCACCTCCCGCGCCTGCGTCGCCAGCGGCAGCGTGAAATTGCCCAATCCGCAGAACCAGTCAATTACACGTTCGTGTTTTTGCACCGCCAGCAGTTGCAGCGCCTTGGCCACCAGTACGCGGTTGATCTGCGGGTTGACCTGGGTGAAGTCGGTCGGTTTGAAAGGCATGGTGATGCCGAACTCAGGCAAGGCGTAACTGAGCGTCTCGCCGCCGGGGCCGAAAGACGTCCCGTGTTGGTCGAGCAAAGCCACCGTTTCAGGCCCCTTGGGTTGCAGCCACCATTGCACCTCAGGATGCAATTTGGTGAACGCGCGCAGCCGGTCTTTGTCCGCCGCGCTCAAAGGCTCCAGATGGCGCAGCACCAGCGCCGTCACGCTGTCGCCACAGGCCAGCTCGATCTGCGGGCAGGTCTGGTTGGCGTCGAGCGAGGCGATCAAATCGCGCAGCGGCATCAGCATCGCACTCACATGCGGCGGCAACACGTGGCACACCTGCATGTCGGCCACATAGCGGCTTTTGCGCTCGTGAAAGCCGATCAGCACGGTGCCTTTCTTCAGCACGTTGCGCACCGAGAGCCGCGCGCGGTGGCGGTAGCCCCAGGCCGGGCCTTCGATCGGGCGCAGGATGTTGTCGGCCTTCACGCGGGCGAGGTGCCAGAGGTTGTCTTCGAGCACGCGCTGCTTCACCGCCACCTGCGCGCCGATATGCAGGTGCTGCATCTTGCAGCCGCCACAGGCGCCGGTGTGCAGGCCAAAGTGCGGGCACTGCGGCGTGACCCGCTGCGACGATTCGCGGTGGATGTGCGACACCACGCCCTGCTCCCAGTTGTTTTTCTTGCGGTGCACGTTGACACTGACGCGCTCGAACGGCAAGGCACCTTCGATGAAGACCACCTTGCCGTCGGCGCGGTGGGCGATGCCCTGGGCTTCGATGTCGAGTGACTCGACGTTCAGGATTTCCGGCGGTGGGTACTGTACAAGCCCGGTTGCGGGGTCGGTGGCAGGGGTGGTTTTTGTGATTTTTGCAAGTTTTGCGGCAGCACTCATGCCCTGATTGTCTCAGGTGGCTGCCGCTTCACACGCGCGCACGTCTACAGCAGCGCGTCGCGTGTGATGCCGCGGTTGCCCAGGTAATGTTTGAGTTTGGCCAGGGCTTCGTTTTGCACCTGGCGCACGCGCTCCCGGGTGAGACCCAGGCGCACGCTCAAGGTGTCGAGGGTTTCGGGCTCCCGGTCGTGCAGGCCGAATCGGCCTTCGAGCACCTCACATTCGCGCGTGCTCAAGCTGTGCGTCCATTGGTCCACCAGGCGCTCCACCTCGTGCAGCTGGGTCACGCCACTGGGGTCGAGCGTGACCTCGTCGACCAGCGCGTCACCCAGTGAGTTGCCGTCACTGGCGCCCTCGCTGCCATTGCTCAGGCTGGCGTCAAGAGATTTGGGCGCCTCCGCCAGGGCTAGCAAATCCGCCACGTCGTGTGTGTCCCGGCCCAGCATTGCCGCCACATCTTCGGGGCGCACGCCGCGCGGGTGCACCCGTGCGTAGTCCGGGTCGTTTTCAAGCACGCGCCAGGCCTTGAGCACCTGCTGCAGTTCACGCACCACATTCACCGGCAGGCGCACGGCGCGGCCCTGGTAGATCACGGCGCGGTCGACCGACTGGCGGATCCACCAGGTGGCGTAGGTGGAAAAACGAAAACCGCGTTCGGGCTCGTATTTGTCGATGGCGTGCATCAGGCCCAAGTTGCCTTCTTCGATCAGGTCTGACAGCGGCACGCCGCGCCCGAGGCTGGATTTGGCGATGCTCACCACCAGCCGCAGGTTGTGCTCGATCATGCTCTGGCGCGCCAGAAAATCGCCCTGACGGGCGCGCATGGCGGCGTCAAACTCCTCTTGCGGCGTGAACAGTCTGGTGCGACGCACGCCACGCAGGTAGCGCGAGAGCGAATCGCCACCGCCAGTGTCGGCTCCTATTACGTTGGAAGTCTCTGAAAATTCAGTACTCGCCTGTTTTTCACTCAAATCAACACCGTTTTTGGAAGCTGACTTTGCTTTTTTTATGTGACTGGACGTGCTGGAAGCCTTTGCGACATCAAGTGCAGCAATTTTTTTTACCAGCTTTACCGGTCTGAGCCCCACTGCGACGCGCTTTTTGACGGCTTCATCGGGCGGGGTCATGGCTGTGGTCCGGGTTACCTGGGCGGCAAATACTTCGCCGGATCGACCGGTTTGCCCTGGCGGCGCACTTCAAAGTGCAACTTCACGCGGTCAGCGTCGCTGCTGCCCATTTCAGCGATTTTCTGGCCCCGGCGCACCGACTGGTCTTCCTTGACCAGAAGCGTCTGGTTGTGGGCATAAGCCGTGAGATAGGTGTTGTTGTGTTTCAGGATGATCAGGTTGCCGTAGCCGCGCAGGCCCGCACCCACATAGACCACACGGCCGTCAGCGGCGGCCACCACCGGCGCGCCCAGGCTTCCGCCAATGTCGACGCCCTTGTTTTTGACGTCATCAAAACTGGCCAACACGGTGCCGTTGGACGGCCAGACCCAGGCGATGTCTTCGTCGGCATTGGCGCCCGGCGCCGCTGCCGGCGTGCCGGTGGCGGTAGGTGCGCCCGTTGCGGAGGCGGCGGTTGCCGGCGCTGCAGCCACCACCGTACCCGAGGCAGCCGGCCGTTGCGCCCCAGCCGCCTGGGTGCTGGCGGCGCCGGGTGCCACTGGTGTTGGCGTGGCGCTCGGTGTGGCGACCGGGCGGGTTACGACACCGGAAGCCGCAACGGCGGGCGCAGGCGCAGCGGCAGTGGCCGGCGTTGCCAGCGCAACGGCTACTGGCGGCAACACGCGCAACACTTGGCCCACTTCAATCTGGTTCGGGTTGTCAATGGCATTCCAGCGCACCACGTCGCGCCAGTTCTGGCCGTTGTCCAGCCCGATACGGATCAGGGTGTCGCCGGGTTTCACGGTGTAGTAACCTGGCTTGCCCTCGTTCTCGGCACCTGGCAAGGCTTTGGGCAGGGGCGTTATCGCGACAGGCGCACCGGGCGCGGTCGCCGGCGCTGCCTGAACCGCGGGCCGTGCGGCACCGGCGCTGCTCCCCCGGTCTTCAACGGGCGCGCGGTTGGTGGGCGAGGAGCCACAACCGGCCAGGCCCAGCATTGCCGCAAGCAGCGCAATTGGCAGCCCTCTCTGAGCTTTAAGCCAATGATTGCGGGGCAACTCTCCAGACATTTCAACTCCCTTGGGTTTCCAGCGCAAAAATTTTGAGCCTCGTCGGCAGGTTTCGCCCGATCACTATCCAGGCTGGTTTACACGACACCTGATTTTAAAGGGACAAACAACACCGCTTCCAATATAGTCTGAGTAAATCCCGTGGCGCCCCTGTCAACCACCATCAGCGATTGTTGCCCGGTTTTGCCCCCCGGCAACTGCACTGGCGCTACCAGACGCCCGCCCACTGCCAACTGGTCGAGCCAGGCCTGCGGCAGGGCTTCGCCCCCCGCCGCTGCAATGATGGCGGCATAAGGCGCGCCTTTGGCGTAACCCGCCATGCCATCGCCCAACAGCAGGTGCACGTTCGCCAGGCGCATCAGCCGCAGGTTTTCGCGCGCCTTTTCGTGCAGGCCGCGCAGGCGTTCGATCGAATACACCTCCCGCGCCAAATGGCTCAAGAGGGCCGCCTGGTAACCGCAACCCGTGCCGATTTCGAGCACCCGGCCGAGTTTGTGCGCATTGCCATTGAGCAGCAGCTCAAGCATGCGCGAGACCACGCCGGGCTTGGAGATGGTTTGCCCCAAGCCAATCGGCAGGCTGGTGTCTTCATAGGCCTGGTTGACCAGGGCGCTGTCGACAAAACGATGGCGCTCGACCGCATTGAAGGCGGCCAGCACGCGGCGGTCTGTGATGCCGCCCCTCGCCAGCTTGGCCACCATGTTGGCGCGCACCGCGGACGAGTCCATGCCATGGCCAGGCGTTGCGTGGTGGACAGCTTTCACCAGTGGCCGGGCGATGGCCTTGGGTGCAGAAGGTTGTGGCGTGGGTCGTGCAGCCGGTGCAGCGCCGGTGCGCGGCTTGACGCTGCTGTCCATCCGCGCCGGAAAACTGGGCCTTTGCTTCATTCGGTTCTGGCTCAGGCCTGCACGCCTGCTGCGGCCAGCCTGGCGGCGGTTTGCGCCCAGTATTTCAGCGTGTCGTGTTCGGTCAAATCGGTTTGCAGCGGCGTCATGGCGACATGGCCCATGGCCGTGGCGTGGAAATCGGTGCCATCGGCATCGTCTTTTGCAGGCCCCGCGCCGCCGATCCAGTACATCGTCTCGCCACGCGGGCTCATCTGGGTGATCACCGGCTCAGCCGCGTGGCGCCGCCCGAGGCGGCAGATTTTCATCGGCTTGAGGTCTGCCAACGCCGCGTTGGGGATGTTGACATTCAGCAGCCAGGCCTTCATCTCGGGCCGGCCGATCAACTGGTGCGCCTGCATCTGCAGCACCAGCTCGCGCGCTTTCTGTGCGGCGGCGTCCAGGTGTTTCCAACCCTTTTCAACCTGCGAGAAGGCGATGGCCGGTACGCCAAAGAGGTAACCTTCCATCGCCGCGCCCACGGTGCCGGAGTAAATCGTGTCGTCGCCCATGTTGGCGCCGTTGTTGATGCCCGAGACCACCAGATCAGGCCTGTAGCCCAGCAGCCCGGTGAGCGCGATGTGCACACAGTCGGCCGGTGTGCCGTTGATGAAGCGAAAACCGTTGGCGGCGCGTGTCACGTGCAGCGGCGAGTGCAGCGTGAGCGCGTTGGACTTGGCGCTGTTGTTGAGCTCCGGCGCAATCACCTCGACCTCGGCGACGTCTTTGAGTGCTTCGTAGAGCGCCACAATGCCGGGCGCCTGGTAACCATCGTCGTTTGAAATCAGAATCTTCATTGTGAATTTGATTGTAGGATGGCGGCCTGCGGCAACCGCCGCGCTGTCCACCGATCTGGAGAATTTTTGATGCACGCCTGGCTATGTGAAAACCCTGTGGGCATAGACGCCCTGACCTGGAAGGAATTGCCCACGCCCACGCCCGGCAAGGGCCAGGTGCTGGTTGAAATCAAGGCCGCCAGCCTGAATTTCCCCGACATCCTGATCGTACAGAACAAATACCAGTTCAAGCCCGAGCTGCCTTTTGTGCCGGGCTCGGAATACGCCGGCATCGTGGCGGCGCTGGGCGAAGGCGTGACGCACCTGAAAGTTGGCCAGAGTGTCGCTTGCCTCTCGGGCACCGGCGGCTTTGGCACCCACACACTGGCCCCGGCCGACCGCTGCATGCCGCTGCCCGCCGGCTTCTCGCACGTTGACGCGGCCGCCTTCATCATGATTTACGCCACCTCACACCACGCGTTGATCGACCGCGCGCAGCTCAAGGCCGGTGAAACCGTGCTGGTGCTCGGTGCGGCGGGTGGCGTCGGCACCTCGGCGATCCAGATCGCCAAAGCGGTGGGCGCCAAGGTGATCGCCGCCGCTTCGACCGACGAGAAATGCGCCTTGTGCAAATCGATTGGCGCCGACGAAACCATCAACTACACCAAGGAGAACCTGCGCGAGGCCGTCAAGAAACTGACCGGCGGCAACGGGCCAGACGTGATTTACGACCCGGTCGGCGGCGATTTCGCCGAGCCGGCGTTCCGCTCCATCGGCTGGCGCGGCCGCTATCTGGTGGTGGGTTTCGCTTCAGTCCCCATCCCCTCCCTGCCGCTGAACCTGGCGCTGCTCAAGGGCGCATCCATCGTCGGCGTGTTCTGGGGCGACTACTCACGTCGCGAACCCAAAGCCAACGCCGCCATGATGGCCGAGCTGGCCCAGTGGTACGCACAGGGCAAAGTCAAACCGGTGATCGACCGCACCATGCCGATGGCCGAACTCAAAGCCGCTTACGCCTACATGGGTTCGCGCGGCGTCAAAGGCAAGCTGGTGATGGTGAACTAAAATCTCGGAACAGCCGGGCCCATAGACCTGGCGCTGGAGCAACACCATGACAGCCAAGAAAGAAGTTGGATTTCCACAGATCGTGACCAAGGAAGAGGACGTCAAGACGCGTCCGATGCCCCTGCACGAAATCCCGCGGCAAGCGCGCATCGACCGTGAAATGGCCGTCATCAACCACCATCACGCCCGCATTGGCTCAGCCATCAACACGTTCTGGGGGCATCAGGACTGCGACGAATACCTGCAGAAACTCATCATGAGCGGCGGCGACGGCCTGGGCAAGGCGCGCATCGGCTTCAAGAAAGAAGTGCTGGCCGCATTGATGAACCTGAGCAACCTGCATGAAGTGACGCACCGCTGAAGCCAATCGTACCCAAAATGGGGTTGATTGGCGCAAATTCAGGCGGATCGGGCTGTTTCTACAAATAAATCGTCATTGAAGTCACGTATTTATTTGATTGTTTGCTATATTAATCATAGCATCCAGATTGCCGGTCCCTGAAGGCTGCGAGATCGGTTCTTGACAAACCTCGAACGGCGTAACGCACAAAAAAAAGGGCTCCAAGTGGAGCCCTTTAGATTTGGCGGAAACGGAGGGATTCGAACCCTCGATGAGGCTCTACACCCCATACTCCCTTAGCAGGGGAGCACCTTCGGCCACTCGGTCACGTTTCCTGGATTCATTTGATTTGGCCGCCAAATCGATGCGCGATTATCTCACGGCGGCGAAGCTTGCGAAAGCCCGCCGGTTTGCCTTATTTTGCTGGCGCCTGATCCAGCTCGAAGGCCTTGTGCAGCGCACGCACCGCCAGCTCCATGTATTTCTCGTCGATCACCACCGACGTCTTGATCTCGCTGGTGGAGATCATCTGGATGTTGATGCCCTCCTCGGAGAGGCTGCGGAACATCTTGGCGGCAATGCCGACGTGGCTGCGCATGCCGATGCCGACGATCGACACCTTGCAGATTTTGGTATCGCCTTGCACCTCTTGGGCGCCCAGCGAGGGCAACACCTGGGTCTTGAGCAGATCAACCGCCTTGGGGTAGTCGCCACGGTTGACGGTGAAGCTGAAGTCGGTCTTGCCATCCTTGCTGATGTTCTGGATGATCATGTCGACTTCGATGTTGGCCTCGGCCACCGCGCCCAGGATCTGGTAGGCGATGCCGGGTTTGTCAGGCACGCCCAGGATGGAAATTTTGGCTTCGTCGCGGTTGAACGCAATGCCTGAAACGATGGCTTGTTCCATGTGCTCGTCTTCCTCAAATGAAATCAGGGTGCCGGATGTGGCCTCTTCGTTGATGTCGATGTCCCACGGCGTGAAGCTCGACAACACGCGCAGTGGCACTTTGTATTAGCCGGCAAATTCGACCGAGCGGATCTGCAGCACCTTGGAGCCCATGGAGGCCATCTCCAGCATCTCTTCAAAACTCACGGTGTGCAGGCGCCGCGCTTCGGGCACGATGCGCGGGTCGGTGGTGTAGACGCCGTCCACGTCGGTGTAGATCAGGCATTCCTGCGCTTTCATGGCGGCGGCCACGGCTACGGCCGAGGTGTCGGAGCCGCCCCGGCCCAGGGTGGTGATGTTGCCGTCTTCGTCAACGCCCTGAAAACCGGTGACGATGACGACTTTGCCCGCGGCCAGATCGGCGCGCACGCGGCGGTCGTCAATCGACTCGATGCGCGCCTTGGTGTACGCCATGTTGGTGCGGATCGGCACCTGCCAGCCGGCGTAACTCACTGATTCCATGCCTTCGCCCTGCAAGGCAATGGCCAGCAGCGCGCTGGAGGCCTGCTCGCCGGTGGCGGCCAGCATGTCGAGCTCGCGGTCATAGGCGCTGCTGGTTTTGGCTGGCGCCAGCTCTTTGGCCAGACCGAGCAAACGGTTGGTTTCGCCACTCATGGCACTCGGGACAACCACCATCTGGTGACCGGCGCGGGCCCATTTGGCGACGCGTTTGGCGACGTTTTTGATGCGCTCGGTGGAGCCCATCGATGTGCCGCCGTATTTGTGAACAATCAATGCCATGGGAAGGGAAACGGGGAGAGAAAAAGGGAGGGGAAATGGCGGAAAAAGTGGGCAAAAAAACCTAGGGATTGTACCAAGCCAGAATTTCGCCTTCGCGCTTGATGTACCCCGCACCAATTTTCAGGTGGATCTGGTGCCCACGCGTGGTGCAGGCGGCCACCTGGTCAAGCAACTCGTCAAGTTGGGCTGCGCTGGGCACACAGCTGTACCGGGTCTTGAGCCAATGCCGCACCACATTGGCCTGGCGCGGCCGGCTCAACGCCTGCAGCCTAGCAATCAAAGGATGTTGGCTGTCTTTTTGCGCCACCCCCTCGAAATCAAGGGCTGCAAGCTCGGTCAAGAGAGCCTGCGCCTGCGCAGCATGGATGCTGCTGCGGGCAAAGGTATCGCGGAATTCGGGAAACACACTGGCAAGTGCCGGCAGCAGGCGCGCACGGATGCGGTTGCGGGTGAATGTTTCGTCCTGGTTGGTTGGGTCCTCGATGAAGGTCTGACCCTGTTGCGACAACCATGCGCGGATCGCCGTCACCGAGACACCCAGCAGCGGCCGGTGAAAAACCAACCCGCCGCGCGTCCACTGCGCGGGCATGCCTGCAAGGCCAGCGAGACCGGCACCTCGGCCCAGAGCCAGCAGAATGGTCTCGACTTGGTCATCGGCGTGTTGCGCGATGGCTACCGATGGGAGCGCAAGGGTGCCCGCACTTTGCGATGCCAGTGCCACGAGACCCTGGTAACGCGCGAGGCGGGCTGCATCTTCGGGGCTTTGACCAGGCGCTGCACCCGCTTTTACGGCCGCGCTGCGCAATGGCACCTGAATGCGCGCGCAAACGGCTTCGCAATGCTGCTGAAAATCAGAGGCCGCAGTCTGCAGGCCGTGGTTGATGTGCAAAGCCACCACTTGACCGGGCCACTTGCGCACGCAAGCCAGCAGCAACGCGGTGGAATCAGCGCCGCCGCTATAGGCCACACCCAGCGGCAATGGCGGCGAAAAACGGGCGATCGCCTCTGAAAACGGGATGCTCACGGCACGGCGAAGGCTCGGGCCGGCGCGCCCTATTTGGCAGACGTTCTGGTGGCTGAACGGCGCTCGACCGGACGCTCTTCGGTGCGCTCGGCATTGCGCTCGAGGCGGCGCTCGCGTCGGTCAATTGCGGCCATGCTGCGCTCGGAGCCGGCTTCGGCCTTGGTGTCGATGAACCGGCCGTAACTTTGCAGGCGCTCGTAGCGGCGGTCCAGCAGTTCCTTGACCTTCAAGTCGCTGATCTGGCGATAGGCATCGGTCAAGGCGCGTTTGACGAATGCGGCCATCTGCTTGTGGTCGCGGTGCGCGCCACCCACCGGCTCATTGATGATTTTGTCGACCAGGCCGAAGGCCTTCAAGCGGTGGGCGGTGATGCCCAGCGCTTCGGCCGCTTCTTGCGCGCGGTCTGAGGTTTTCCAGAGGATCGAGGCGCAACCTTCCGGGCTGATGACGGAATAGATCGAATACTGGGGCATGAGTACCTGGTCTGCCACCGAAATCGCCAGTGCGCCGCCCGAGCCGCCTTCACCGATGATGGTGGTGATGATCGGTACTTCGAGTTGCGCCATCTCGAAAATATTGCGTCCGATCGCTTCGGACTGGCCGCGTTCTTCGGCATCAATACCGGGGTAAGCGCCCGGTGTATCGACGAAAGTAAAAACCGGCAGCTTGAACTTCTCGGCCAGCTTCATCAGCCGCAGCGCCTTGCGGTACCCCTCGGGTTTGCTCATGCCAAAGTTGCGCAGGCCGCGTTCTTTGGTGTCACGGCCTTTTTGCTGCCCCAGGACCATACACGGCGTGCCATTGAATCGCGCCAGGCCACCCACAATGCTCAGGTCGTCGGCAAAATGCCGGTCGCCGTGCAGCTCGACAAAATGGGTGAATATCTCCTCGATGTAGTCCAGCGTGTAGGGCCGCTCGGCATGGCGCGCGATCTTGGTGATTTGCCAGGGCGTGAGGTCGCTGTAGATGTCCTTGGTGAGCTGCAGGCTTTTCTTCGCCAACTGGTCAATTTCTGCAGAGATGTCTACGGCAGATTCAGTCTGTACATACCGGAGTTCTTCAATCTTGTTTTCGAGCTCGGCAATCGGTTGCTCGAAATCGAGGAAAGTTTTCTTTGCCAATTCAGGCTCCTGTGCTATTCAGTACTCAACCGCAAGCGGATCCAGCGACCGCCAAATATACCAAGTTGCCACACTGCAGTAAGGGGCCCATGCCGCAGCCACTTCGCGCGCGTCACTGCGGCTCACCGCTTCACCGGAGAAATAATTTTTGCTGATGCCGCTGATGAGCCCAACGTCGTCGAGTGGCAAAACGTTGGGGCGCATCAGATGGAAGATCAGGAACATCTCAGCAGTCCAGCGACCGATACCCCGGATCGAAATCAGCTCGGCAATGATCTCGTCGTCGTCCATTGCCTGCCAGCTGTCCACATGCAGCGCGCCGCTGTGGAAATGCAGCGCCAGGTCCACCAGGTATTCAACCTTGCGGGCAGACAGGCCCGACGCGCGCATGTCGTCCACCTTGAGCTTGAGCACATTGGGCGCCGTCATTTTTTTGGGCAACACGGCAAAACGGTCCCACACGGTTTGTGCCGCTTTCACCGAAATTTGCTGCCCGACAATGCTGCGCGCCAGCGTCGTGAAGGCATCCCCGCGCGTTTGCAGGCAGGCGTCGCCAAACTGCGGGATGAGGCGCTTCATCACCCGGTCTTTTTTGACCAGGTGTTTACAGGCGTCTGCCCAATACCCGGGCTGAAAGACCTCAATTGCTATCTTTTTAGTAGCATTCATCACAATTAATTCGAGACCTAGAGGCCAATCTATCTGTGTAAAACTTCATTTAGCCTCCCACGTGGTGCCCAAAGCTGAATCCTTCAGCACGATGCCCTGGGCGAGCAATTGTTGCCGAATTCGATCGGCTTCGGCGAAGTTTTTCGCGGCCTTCGCGTCGGTGCGCTGGGTGATCAGTTGCTGAATCTCCGCTTGTCCAAGAATTGAGCCGGCTTGCAAGAAAACATTTGCGTCGTTTTGCAACAAACCCAGGAAACTACCCAGTTTTTTGAGCAATCCCGCCGCGGGTCCTGAGCGCCCACGATTGACCTCCCCCGCCAGATCAAACAATACAGCCACTGCTTCAGGTGTGCCAAAGTCGTCGTCCATGGCCGCCTTGAATCGTGCTGCAAAGGGGTTGGCCCAGTCAATGGCCACGTCTTCCGGGGCAACGAGCGACAGCGCTGTGTAAAGGCGCTTGAGCGAATTGCGCGCGTCGTCCAGATGCACATCGCTGTAGTTCAACGGGCTGCGGTAATGCGCGCGCACGATGAAGAAACGAAGTTCTTCCGGTTGGTATTTCTGAAGAACGTCGCGCACGGTGAAAAAATTGCCCAGCGACTTTGACATTTTTTCGTTGTCAATATTGACGAAGCCGTTGTGCATCCAGATCTGCGCCAGCGGCTTGCCGTAAGCGCCTTCACTCTGCGCAATTTCGTTTTCATGGTGCGGAAACTGCAAGTCGGCGCCCCCGGCGTGGATGTCAAACGATTCACCGAGCAGCGCGCAGGCCATGGCCGAGCATTCAATGTGCCAGCCGGGGCGGCCCTTGCCGAAGCCAAAACCCAGGCCGTCGCTGTCCCATTTGGCATCTTCGGGTTCGTTTTCCTTGGCCGCTTTCCACAACACAAAATCCAGCGGGTCTTCTTTGCCGTCCAGCACGGCCACGCGTTCGCCGGCATGCAATTCGTCGATGGATTTGCCCGAAAGTTTGCCATAGCCCGGAAACTTGCGCACCGAAAAGTTCACGTCGCCGCCAGGCGTGACGTAGGCCAAGCCCTTGTCTTCCAGCGTCTGCACGATGTCCAGCATTTGTGGCACGAAATCGGTCGCCCGCGGGTCATGGGTCGGGCGCTCAATGCCCAACGCGTCGAAGTCGCGGTACATCTCGGTGATCATCCGGTCTGTCAAGGCGCGCACGGTTTCGCCATTTTTTACGGCGCGCGCGATGATCTTGTCCTCGATGTCGGTGATGTTGCGCACAAAGTTCACTTCGAGGCCCGACGCCTTCAGCCAACGCTGAACCACGTCAAAAGCGACGTTGGCACGGGCGTGCCCGACATGGCACAGGTCATAAACCGTGATGCCACACACGTACATCCGCACCAGGCCCGGCACCAGTGGCGTGAAGTCTTCAAGGGAACGCGAGAGCGTGTTGTAGATGCGCAGGCTCATGGAGCAGACATGGGGTGGACGAACGATCGGGTATGAAACGGGGGTTTTGGCATCCGCGCCTGGGCATTTTTTCGGGGTGGCGAAATCAGGCCCTCGGATACAATCGGTGGCAGTATATAGCCCACGCATTCCTCTTGACTGACCACCCGCTCTCACCTGAGTCCCTACGTAAAAATTGCGGACTCGTGGCAAATTTTGTCCGATCAGTTTCCCGCCCCGGTTGCCTGAGCAGCGCCATTTTTCTGGCGTTTCTGATGGTCACCGGTGCGGCCCATGCTGACGACTACGATGACGTCAGTGCGTTGATGCGTTCTGGCCGGATGGCCGACGCCTTGCGCCAGGCCGATGTCTATCTGATCAACCGACCGCGCGATCCGCAAATGCGATTCCTGAAAGGCATGATCCAGCGTGATACGGGGAAAATCGACGATGCCATGCAGAGCTTCAAAAGCCTCACGGAAGACTACCCGGAGTTGCCGGAGCCCCACAACAACCTTGCTGTGCTGTATGCAGCCCGCAACGAGATCGACAAGGCCCGCGCCTCACTTGAAATGGCGGTCAGGACCAACCCCAATTACGCCACGGCCCAGGAAAACCTGGGTGACGTGTATGTGAGGCTTGCTGCAAACGCGTTCACGCGTGCACAGCAACTTGGCGGGGGCAATGCCTCGCTCACACCGAAGCTGAACTTGATCCAGCAACTCGTTGGCAGCGCGAAGGCAGTTTCCCCCGCGGCCCAGCTACCGCCTTCGCCAACCGCCGCACCGATTGCCCCACCCAAAGGAAACGCACCATGAATTTGACGGCTCACGCGCTGAAACTTGCGTCCATGAAACACCTGCCGGCCCTGTTGTTTGGTCTGGTTGCGCTGGCAAACCCGACGTATGCGCAGTCGGCATCGCAGGTGAAGTTTTCGACGTCGGCTGGTGATTTTGTGGTGGAAGTCTATCCAGACAAGGCGCCCAAGACTGTGGAAAATTTTCTTCAATATGTCAAAGACAAGCACTATGACGGCACTGTCTTTCACCGGGTGATTGAAAACTTCATGATCCAGGGCGGCGGCTTTGACGCCAAATACGCCGAAAAGAAAGGCCGCGCGCCGGTGGTTCATGAGGGCCGCGAAGCACTTGAAAAAGGCGGTCAGAAAAACGTGGTTGGCACACTCGCCATGGCCCGCACCAACGACCCGCACTCGGCCACGGCCCAGTTTTTCATCAACGTCAAGGACAACGCCTTCCTCGACCCGACCCTGATTCCACCGGGCGACCCGGTGCCGAAATTTGAATACCAGGGGCGCACCTATGAAAACACCCCGCGCGCCAACCTTGTGAACGCGCCCCAATTGTTCGGCTACACCGTGTTTGGCAAAGTTGTCAGCGGCATGGACGTGGTCAACAAAATCCGCACGACGCCCACCGGCGCGGGCGGCCCCTTCCCGACGGATGTTCCCAAAACGGCCATCGTCATCAACTCCGCAACCCTGGTGAAATAAGCATGAGCAACCCGCAAGTCGAACTCCACATTGCCAAATTTGGCGTCATTACCCTTGAACTTGACTTCGAAAAGGCACCCAAGTCTGTTGCCAACTTTTTGAGCTACGTTGGCAAAGGGCACTACAACAACACGATCTTCCACCGCGTGATTCCCGGCTTCATGGTGCAAGGCGGCGGCATGGAACCGGGCATGAAGGAGAAACGCGGTGACTCTCCCATCAACAACGAAGCCAACAATGGCCTCAAGAACAACAAATACACCGTGGCCATGGCGCGCACCAGCGACCCCCACTCCGCCACCGCGCAATTTTTCATCAACGCTGCCGATAACGCCTTCCTGAACCACACCGCCATATCCCAGCAAGGCTGGGGCTACGCGGTGTTTGGCAAGGTGATTTCCGGCACCGATATTGTTGACAGGATTGAAGCTGTCAAAACCGGCCGCAAGGGCTACCACGACGACGTTCCAAACGATGACGTCGTGCTGGACAAAGCCGTTGCCCTCTGACGCCCAGTTGATAACCATCCTGCCCGAGTGGCGGGTGCTCGATTTCATCTCAGACCTGCATCTGCAGGCTGGCGAGCCCGAGAATTTTGCGGCCTGGCAGGCTTACATGCAGCAAACCCGGGCCGACGCCGTGTTCATTCTTGGCGACCTGTTCGAGGTCTGGGTTGGTGACGACGCAGCCAACGCCTTGCAACCAGGAGAGTCTTCGTTTGAATCGGAATGCGCGGCTGTTTTACGCCAGGCAGGTGCTCGTTTGAAAGTCTATTTCATGCATGGCAACCGTGATTTTCTGCTTGGGGAAGCCTTTTGCGATTCGACCGGTATGCGCTTGCTTGACGACCCTTGTGTGTTGCAACTTCCCCAAGAACGTTGGGTATTGAGCCATGGCGACGCCTTGTGCCTTGGAGATATTGACTACCAGCAGTTCCGGGCAACCGTGCGCACACCTGAATGGCAAACCACATTTCTGGCCAAACCCTTGCGCGAACGTCGCGACATTGCCAGAAAACTCCGTGAACAAAGCCAGGCGCACAAACGCGCCTCAGCCGATTTTGTGGATGTCGACGCACCCGCAACGGTTTCACTGCTGAAGCGTTCAGGTGCCCGCCAAATGATCCATGGCCATACCCACCAGCCGGCCGATCACGCGCTGGCGGGCAAGCTGCACCGCCACGTCTTGAGCGATTGGGACATGGGCGCATCGCCGGCCCGCGCCCAGGTGCTGCGCATGCTGGCCACGGCACAAGGCACCGCAAGTATTTCGCGAATTTCGCCAACCCAAGCCTGACGCGCAGGGGTCACAGCATGCCACGCTGGATTGACGCCATTTGGCCCAAGCGTTCCTTCAGGACAAACCTGGTTATGGCGGGACAGACAAACGCCGTTTGGCAACAGGTTCTGTCGCACTACCCATTTTTGTCGAGACTGGATGCACCGTCACAAATTCGCTTGCAGGACCTGAGCCTGCGCTTCCTGAAGCAAAAAGAGTTCCATGGCGCCCATGGATTGCAGATCACCGACAGCATGGCCATGTCCATCGCTGCCCAGGCGTGCCTGCCCCTTTTGAACATGGGAGCACCACAGCAAGCCCTGGCCTGGTATGAGGATTTCGTCGGCATTGTGGTGCATCCCGCTGAAATGCGGGCCCGTCGCAAGATAGTTGACGAGGCAGGTGTGGTCCACCACTATCAGGAGGAATTGGCTGGAGAAGCGATGGAAGGTGGGCCTGTCACGCTGAACTGGAAGGATGTGGCCAACGCCGGTGAAGGCGCGGTGAACGGCATGAATCTCGTGATTCACGAATTTGCCCACAAAATGGACATGCGTTATGGCCAAGCGGACGGCTGCCCGCCCTTGCCCCATGCGTTTATGGGCACGCAAAGCGAGCGGCAGGCACACCGACTCTGGTTATCCACCGTTCAAGGTGCGTATGACACTTTCCGTGAGCAGTGCATACAGGCCGAGCGTTTTGGCCAAACCCGACCCTGGCTGGACGCCTACGCAGCGCATTCCTTGCCTGAATTCTTTGCGGTGGCTTGTGAAGCCTATTTTGTCAACCCGGAGCGTTTCGAAACCGAGTTTCCTGCGCTGATGCCGATCTTCGACAACTTTTTCGATCGCCGTCAGCGGCTTTGAACCCGATACGGTCACTGCGACCAGCGAGCCATGTCAACTTCGTCGATTTGCCACGGGTCCAGAAACTGCAGCGCATAGTCCCGGTAAACCCCTTTGCTCACAAATACGTCAAACAGGTCCGGGTCGATATGCCCATTTTGTTTGAATTTTTGCATGATATCCATGGCCTGCGACAGTTTCATGCCGGGTTTGTAAGGTCGGTCCTTGGCCGTCAAGGCTTCGAAGATGTCTGCGATGCCCATGACACGCGCCTGCACTGACATCTGGTCTCGGGTGAGCCCCTTGGGATAACCTTTGCCATCCATTCGTTCGTGGTGGCCGCCAGCGTACTCGGGCACCCGTTTGAGGTGTTTGGGCCAGGGCAGTTGCTCCAGCATCTTGATAGTCGCCACGATATGGTGGTTAATGGTGTTGCGTTCAGCCTGGGTCAAGGTTCCAGCCCGGATCGTCAGGTTTTCAAGTTCATTGGCCGTCAGGAACTCCTGCTCCAGGCCGTCGACGCCGCGCCAGGTGTGACGATGACCGATCTCCCGCACCCGCGCCATCGCCTCTGGGGTCATGGATTCAGACCCGGTATTGGCGAAGCGGATCAATTCGCGCTCCGCATTCAGCGCCTCGATTTCCTTGCGACTGGTGGCGGCTACCTGTGCCTCGGCTTTTGCATCCTTCTGGGTGCGCAAGGCCAGTTGACGGCGCAAAGCCTCAATCTCGCGGTCGCGCTTGAGCACTTCAAAGCGGGTGTCCACCAGATCGATGCGATCAAACAGCGTATGGAGTTTGGTGGCCTTGTCCACGACGTGTACGGGTGTCGTGACTTTTCCGCAGTCATGCAAAAGGCCGGCGATCTTGAGTTCATACCGGTCCCGCTCTGTCATGGCGAAAGAAGCCAGAGGCCCTTCTTGGGTCGCGCTGACAGCTTCCGCAAGCATCATGGTCAGGGCCGGTACCCGATGGCAATGCCCGCCGGTGTAATGCGATTTTTCGTCTATGGCCAGATTGATCAGGTTGATAAACGATTCAAACAACTCCTCCAGCTGCGTCATCAGAAGCCGGTTTGTCAGCGCGATGGCGGCTTGTGACGCAAGCGACTCAGCCAGCCTCTGGTCCGACGGCGAAAAGTCAGTGACGATGCCGGTATCAGGGTCCGTGGCATTGATCAACTGAAGCACACCGATGACTTCGCCTTCGTGGTCCTTCATCGGAACAGCCAGGAAAGACTTCGAGCGATACCCGGTGCGCTCGTCGAAACCGCGCGTGCCCGAGAAGTCAAAATTGGCTTCGAAGTAGGCGTCTTTGACATTGACGGTTTGCCGGTGGATGGCCGCATAGGCGGCCACCAGCGAGTCGTTTGGCCCCCCGTTTTCATTGAAAAGCGGTAAATTGGGGAAGTTCATTTCAGCGCCGGATGTGCCCCCCATCGCGATGCTCAGCGAGTCAGTGCGCAAAATCTCGAAACGAAGCGCCTTGCCATCGTCCATCGTACGGTACAGCGTGCCACCGTCGGCGTGCGTGATGGATTTGGCGGCGAACAAAATCGTCTCCAGCAGGCGCGTGATGTCGCGCTCTTTCGAAAGAGACACGCCGACCTGATTGAGCTGTTCGAGCCGCTGGAGCAAATCCTCAACAGAATCCATGCGCGACTCCCCGGAGCTGCTGCCCCATTTTGTTTCAGATTACTTACGCAGCAGCATTTTTAACACGTTTTGTAACCGCTTTGACGCACTGATGTCAAATGGACCGGCCAGCACAACCCCCAGATCACGGGCCCAGGTGTCGGATGGCGAAGGCTCATGGCGTTTGGTCAACAGTTGCAATTGCAAGGCCCGTCTTGCGTTCAGGTGTTCGGCCGGCGTCGGTTGCTCGGCCGCCATCTCCAGACGAAGCAAGGCGGTATCGGCCGGTTGGCCTGCCGGCTGGCCAAGTGCCTGCACCCAACTGCCTCGGGCAGCCACGTTGGCGGCAGACCCAAGCGCCTGAACCGGCGGAATCTGCGCCGGATCGCGCGCTTCCCATGCCGACAACAAATGCACGATGGCTTCGCCGTGCGCTTGCGCTGCAAGTTTCTTCAACGCCATTTGGGCATTTTCCAGGGCATCCCGTTGCGCCCGAAAGGCCGCGTCACCCAAGCGCGGTGCATCGACGTGGTCAGGCCGGTCACCGCGTGCAGAACCCCGGTCACCCCGGTCAGTGCGGTCGCCGCGCCCGCCCTTGTCGAAGCGGTCAGAGCGAGGGCCATCCTTGCGGTCGCCAAATTTGCCACCACGCCCCGCTGGCACCGGCTCGGTTTTGCGCATACCCGGGCGATCGTCGCCACGAACCGCGACGACGGGTTTTCGTGGCGTCGGCGGAGGTGCAGCTGGTGCGGCGGCAGGTTCAACCGCCGCCTCTACCGAACTTTCGGCACCCGGCTCGCTGGACGGTTGAAGCGCATTGTCCGGTGGTGCGTCTGCACCAGCCGGCGTAACCGCAGCGACCACAGCCTGTGCTTGCGCCTGGCCCCGCAGTGCTGCATCAAGGGCCGTCATGGCGGCGCGAATGGCCTGTGCGTCGCCAGACGCATTGGCCGCGTCCAAGGACCGCGCAGCGTCGATGACGACGCGGTCACGCGCACTTAATTCGGACGTGGCTTTTTCACGTTCTGTGGTTTTGCGATTGAAGGCTTCATCAATCGGTTTCCTGAAAGCATCCCAGAGTTTTTGCTCAAAGCGCCGCTCCAGTGGAATGGTGTGTGCCTCGGCCTGCCAGCGCATCTGCAACGCCTTGACGGCGTCCACCCTCAAAACCGGCGCATCACCCAGTATTTTGGCTTCTTCAATCATCGCCTCACGGCGTTCAACGCTGAGTTTTTGCAGGGCCTCCAACGGCGCGGCAGCTGCACTGATGGCCTCCAGCCACTGCGGGTGAATCTGTGCGAAATCCTTTTCACCCAAATGGCCGGCTTCACGCCAACGGTCTCCAAATTGGTGGAGGATCCGGTTGAACCCTTTCCAGTCATCGTCAAGTGCAGTGGCGTTTGCGGCAGCCCAGGCCTTGACTTCCTCAATTAGCGCCAGGCGCTCGGCACGATGTTGGGCGGCCATCGCCTTGATCTTCTCCAGCCAGGCTTCGACCACTTTGTAGGCCTGGTTGCAGGCCTCGTCGAAACGTTTCCAAAGGCCGTGGTTGGGCACACCACCCTGATCTGTTTGCTTCCATTGTTCGCGCAAGGCGCGCAGGTTCTCCTGCATCTTGCGCCCGCCGAGCTCGTGCCCTGGATCTCGTTTGAGCAAGGCTTCGGCCTTGTTGACCAAATCTTCACGCAACTGGTCGGCGCGCCAGCGTTGCCAACCTTCGAGTTCGGTAGCCGCCGCCAGCGCAGCACTGGCCTGGGCTTCCAGCTTGTCGCCGATCATTCGGCTATGTTCCTTGAGTGCATTGCGCAAGGCGCTGGCTGCGCCGGCACTGGCTTTGCCATGACCTTCAGCAATTTCAAGTTCCAGTTTTGCCAACACGTCACGCACCGCGGCCTGTGCCTGGGCCCGCACTTCAGGATCGATCTTGGGTTTCTGGGGTTTCGGCGCGGACTCAACCAGCACACCGCGGGCCGCTCTCAGTTCGTCGGCCCACACTTGCACGGGCGGCAACGGCGCCTGCACATCGTCGCTGGCTGCCACCGCCTGCGCCAGTGCACTTTGAAACGCGTCCCAGACCACCAGCAGTTGCGCCCTGGAGGCGTCGAGCAGCGGCGGAAACTTCACGTCGACACTGGGCCAGTTGGCGTCGGCCTGCAAGGCGTCGGCCTGAGCCTGCCAGTGGTCGATGTCCAGGCGAACGGCATCCCAAACTGTCTGGGCGTCGCGCCAGGGTTTCATTGACAAAACCTCAATGCGCTGGGCCAGCAATACTGCCGCTTCGCGCTGCACCTGGACACGGTGCTGCAAGTCTTCAATCACCTTGACACGCTCGGTCAACGCCGTTTTGAGATGGCTCAGCGGTTCTTTTGACAGCGGCGCGCCCGCCTTGGCGGCGTCTCGCTGCCAGGCCAGCGCGTCCGCGATGTTCAGTTTTGGAACGTCAAGCAGCGTCTGCGCCCTGCTCGCCCATTCCAGTGCAATGGCGTCCTGACTCTTCGCGCGTTTGATCTCGTCAAGTTTTTCGCGCAGTGGTTTGGCAGCACCCTTGTCGCGGCCGCTGAGTTCCTTGAAAACCTCCGAAATTGCGTCGGGCGCTGGGTCTTTGGCAAGCCAGTCCCGAACCCGCGAGGCACGTTCGCCCGATGTCGCCGCAGTGAATGCACCACCTGTGAGCGCATCCAGGGCTTGAATATTGTTGTGTTTTGGGGGCAGTGTCGTCGTCACGGTGGATCAGGTTGGGTAGACCGGCAGTTGTGCCGGTGGTTGTGCTGGCTATAGCCGTTCTAATGGCGAGCGTGTTTCGGCAGCGTGTTTCATTGGAGCGTGCATTTTCGCTGCTAAATGGCCCGGTTTGAGTGGCTGCCTCCCGGAAATACGACGAAGCCCGCTGAGGCTCCTCAATTGGTCGCCAAGTTCATATGGCGTCCTGCGTTACCACGATGTTTGCCAACACCAGCGCCCGCATTTCTTCAGCCGGGAGGTCTTTCGCAATTCCCGGCACATCCCGGGGTTTTGGCAAATCGGATCGTCTGAAAACCTCTTTCAATAAAGCCGGTGACTCCGCCTCGGTCACGACCAGCAGGCGCCAGATACGGCACGGCCAGGTTCAGCGCCAGATTGCCCAGGTCTGCGTTCACGTGCGCGGCCCAGCCTGTCGCTTTGCCGTCAAACTTCAGGCTTGCTGCAGTGCCCGTTTGGCCATCCACGGGCGATATCTGCCCGGAACCCTTGAACGCGGCTGGTTTGGCAAACGGCGAAACTGGGCCTTCGGCAGCCGCTTGAGCCAAGGTTTTGCCCGCACGCCATCTCCGGAACCCTCAAGAATGGATCCATTTTTCATTCAACAAGTGTTCAATGAAATGCAAAGGCAGTCAATTCGGCGGACTGTACGGGCGGGTACACCTACGGGGTCGATTGTTCGCCCGAGTGCCTACTAAAAATACGTTCATTATATATTCTACATTACACTAAATTTTATAATTAATTAATTTTAATAGCATTACATTCAATTTATGCGTGACTTAACTACCAATAACTTCTAACTTTATGAATTTATATACATTTTTTAAATATATAAACCCCAAATTGGGTATGAATGGATTGCAACATGGCCAGAAATCCACGGCGTGATGGAAAATGGCACACAAAAGAAAGCCCGGAAAAACTGGCTCTGGGCCAACTTTTCCGGGCTCGGCGGCTGGCTCCAGGCCCGTGCCGTCAGGGTTCGCACCAGAGAGATTGACGTCTCCGAATGCAGGCAGCAAGAGATTGCCACCAGTTATTGCCGGGGCCGCTTTATCAACGCCACCTTACGGTAGGGACTGGCTACTGCCGACAGGCATCTGGGTTTTCACTCAGACATGACAAGTTTAGGCACGGGCTTTCCCGATTGCAAACCCGGATATCAGACTGAAATAGAATATAAAACCTAATTTAAATTAACTTCTAGTTATATATTGCGGTTTAAAATCCCGTCACCCCGGCAAAGCGACTGGGGTTAACCCGAGCCCGCTGCCGACCCCGGCATATTCAGTTTGCGCTCACCGTTGTACAGTCCAATGGACAGCGTGACACCCCGAACTGAAGGCGTACCAACCCAAACGATGCGTCAGACGGAACCCTGCTCCATGCAGTGCCCCGAATGGCCAGCGCGAAAGAAGGAAGAGCTATGACAGCGTCAGGAAACATTTGCCAGATCAGCCAATCGCTGCGTCTGGCCGCCGCGAACACCACCCGTGGTGTTGTCGAATTCACCCAGAACAGCTTCGCCTTGATTGGCTTGGCCGTGATCTTCAGCGCCATCACCCTGGTGGCCAAACCCGAATTGCGCGAGTTGGGCGAGACGCACCTCATCGGCTGGCTTAAAACCCGCCAGGTGCAGCCCGCGGAAGATGCGCTTCAGGTGGTTCCCGATGCGGTAGACCGCGCCACCGCCACCCATCCGCATGAATTGCCCAAACAACAAGCCGTTTTGGCCTATTGGCTGAGCAAAAAATACCGCGTGGCGCCGGAACCCGTGAGTGCCCTGGTGGCCGAAGCTTTTGAGCTGGGCCAACGCAGCAAGCTGGACCCGACCTTGATCCTGGCCGTAATGGCGGTCGAATCCGGCTTCAACCCGTTTGCGCAAAGCGCGGTGGGCGCCCAGGGGCTGATGCAGGTCATGACCAAGGTGCACAGCGACAAATACGAAGGTTTTGGCGGCAAACTCGCCGCCTTTGACCCGGTCACCAACCTGCGTGTGGGCGTGAAAGTGCTGCAGGAATGCATCGCCCGCGCCGGCTCGGTCGAAGCCGGCCTGCGTTTCTATGTGGGCGCCGCCAATCTGGAAGACGACGGCGGTTACGCTGCGAAGGTGATGGCCGAATACGCCCGGCTCAAGGCCGTGGCGGGCCACAAAAAGCCACAAGCGGCGGTCTCTACCCGAGTCGCACAACCGTATTCCGCTTCGCTCGGCTAAAATCCGGGCGTGCGCAACTGGCGATAGGCCTGTAGTTTCCAACAACTGCCGGGCCGACGTGGGATACCACTGGGAAGCGCACCGCTGCCTTGTTGCAAGCCAGCGTTCAGCCGTTCGCCTGGGCAGCCCTTTGCGTCAGAACTCCCGCGTTTTGATGCACAGGCCCGATGTCTATAAGGACTGCCATGTACGACCGCACCCTGCTGATTGAAAAGACCGACCCCGAGATTTTTGCCGCCATCCAGGCGGAAAACACGCGCCAGGAACAGCACATCGAGCTGATCGCCAGCGAAAACTACGCCTCGCCCGCGGTCATGGCCGCTCAAGGCACCCAACTTACCAACAAATACGCCGAAGGTTACCCCGGCAAGCGGTATTACGGCGGCTGTGAACACGTGGACGTGGCAGAGCAGCTTGCCATTGACCGGGTGAAACAGCTTTTTGGCGCCGACTGCGCCAACGTGCAGGCGCATTGCGGCGCCTCGGCCAATGAAGCGGTGTTTCTCGCCTTCCTGAAACCGGGCGACACCATCATGGGCATGAGCCTGGCCGAAGGCGGCCACCTGACACACGGCATGCCGCTGAACATGAGTGGCAAATGGTTCAACGTGGTCTCCTACGGACTCGACGCCAGCGAGGCCATCGACTACGACGCGATGGAGACAAAAGCCCACGAAACCAAGCCCAAACTGATCATCGCCGGCGCGTCCGCGTATTCGCTGCGCATTGATTTTGAGCGTTTTGCCAAGGTGGCCAAAGACGTGGGCGCGATTTTCATGGTGGACATGGCACATTACGCCGGGCTGATTGCCGCTGGCGTTTACCCCAACCCGGTTCCGCACGCCGATGTTGTCACGTCGACCACGCACAAAAGCCTGCGCGGACCGCGTGGCGGCTTCATCCTGATGAAGTCTGCGCACGAGAAAGCCATCAACAGCGCCATCTTTCCCGGCCTGCAGGGCGGCCCGCTGATGCACGTCATCGCCGCCAAAGCCGTGGCGTTTCGCGAAGCG
>JANNMM010000256.1:0-12912 GCA_031397915.1 Rhodoferax sp.
GAGTTGAAGCTCGAGATCGAAAAACCGGGCAACTGGTCTGCGCAACTGGCCCAGGCGGGTGACGCCTTTGCCACCTTCGCCAAATTGCCGGATGCGCCGGGTATTCTGGCGCACCCGAATGCCGTGTTGCAGTTCGTGCAAAAACGCATGCCGCTGGGCAAGACACTGGCCAAGCTGGGCACAAACGCCATCGAAGGCGCGACCGAAATTGCGATTGGGGAAATCCTGTTTGGCGCAGTCACGAAAACGCCAGATAAAAAACTCGACGACAACTTTTCTGCTGCCCAGTTCTTCAAGCTCAACGAGGACGAGCTTTTCACCAAACCCTCGTTCGATCGTTTTGAAGCCGGTTTCGAGGTCGGCCAGCGCAACTACCAGTTTGGCGTGACGCAACTGGATGTGTATGACTATGAGGAAGTCAACCTGTCAACGCCCAATGTGGAGTCGGTGTTGTCGTACGCGGCGCTCACGGGTGCAGGCCATTTGTCCTGGGCGCAGTCGACCAGCGCGGCCGGGCGCTCTGAGTTGCGCCGCGCGGGCAAATTGCGGCCAGAAATTGACGTGAAGATCAACGTCAACCCGCCGCCCCTGCAGACCATTGACCAAGCCAGCGGCACTCTGTTGGGAACCGCCCTGGGCGGAGCGGCCTCGCATTCCTATTGGGCCGCCGAAGACCACGTGAAATCCGCCGGCAAAGCATTGCAGGTGGTCGAGGCGTTCGAGACCGTCGAGGCCTTTTGAGCCCGCCGATGTAGCTGCAGGCAAAAGAAAAACTGGAGTCAACCCCATGGCCACTTCAACCGCGATCTCCTACCAGTTTCTCCCCTGGGTACGCCGCGGCCTGAGTGCGGCCTTGCCCTTGCAGGACAATTTTGGCGCCTTGCCTGCGCGCGCCAGTGTGCAGATTGGCATGACGCTCGCGGGTGCCAACGCCGGCACGGCCGTGACGCCACCTGCCATGAACCTGCATGGGCCGGGTGATGTGATCGCCATCGATACCCGGCTGGTTCTGCGAACAGACCCGCGGCCGCACACCCGCAACTACGAACCCAATTACCTCGCCATCATTGATTTTGATCCGCCGGATTTCCCGTGGATGCTCACGCCTGCACTGGCCAACAATGATGGGCGCTTGCGACCCTGGTTGGTGTTGATCGTGACCGAGCGCAGCAAGACCGGCACGCCCAAGATGCCGTCGCAGGGGCCGCTGCCGACCTTGAGGGTAAGTGCGGCCGATGTTCAAACCGAACTTCCGAGCCTCGCGGAGTCCTGGGCCTGGGCCCACGCGCAGGTAGTGAGCAAGGCCGGCGATGCCGATGGTATTCAGACCGACCTTCAGGGTAATCCCGCCAGCAATGCCTCGCGTCTGGTGTGCCCGCGCCGCCTGGAGCCCAACAAGGATTACGTCGCCTGTGTGGTGCCGGCCTTTGAACCCGGCAGGCTGCGCGGGCTGGGTCTGGCAGAGTCCAGGCCAGAGTCGATGACCACTCTTGCGCCGGCCTGGAATATCGATGGTTTGGCCGATGTGGTGCTGCCGGTTTACTACCACTGGGAGTTTTCCACCGGGCCCGCGGGTGATTTTGAATCGCTGGCACGGCGCTTGAAAACACCCAGTGCTTACAAGAACAACCCTGAAATTGCAGCGTTGTTGTCCAACGTCGGCACGGCTCCGATGGGGGTAGATCCACTGCTCACCGGTTTCACACAAGGTGCGCACGCCACCATGGAAGGCGCGCTGGTACCCATCAGCTACATCCCCGGTACAGCGCCCGATGGCACCCAGGCTGACAGCCTGGCGATCATCGTCAATACGCCGCAGGAAAATGTGGTCAGCCCGGTTGGCAACGGCAGCACCAATGCCGCCGGCCGTCGCATCGAAGTCAAGCCCCATATGGTCGGGGCATGGCCTGCAAAAAAGCACCAGGCGGCCAAGTCAGAAATCGCGCAACACTGGGTGGCCGGGCTGAACCTGAACCCGCGATATCGCGGCGCGGCAGGCTACGGCAACGAGGTCGTGCGGAAAAACCAGGAGAGTTTTGTCGACGCTGCCTGGGACCAGATTGGCGACATCCTGAAAGCGGAGATGAGCTTCAACCTGACGCGGCTTGCGATTGAGGCGCAGCGCGCGCTCAAAGCCAAACATTTTGATCCCTTGCCGGGCGATCGCCTGTTGCAGGTGATGGGCCCGGCGTTGTCGCGCATTGAGGCGCTGGCGGGCAACGGCACAGCCTATCGCATCGGCGGCCATCTGGCGTCGCTCGGAGGGCAGATCGACCGCACGAGCCTGCCCCTTGCATTGACCGACACGGCGCTGCGCCGAGCCGTCACGCCGCAACGGCGCGCCTTGCGCATGGCCGCGCGGCTCTCCAAGACACTGCCAACCTTGATGCAGCAGAACGCGCGGTATATGGCATCCATGGCCACGGCAACAAACCGCGCTGCGGCCTTCAGCGTCAATGAGTTTGTGCCCGACGGCATTCTCAGCACAAAAGCCTTCGACAAGGTCAGTTTGAAAGGCGACGTGAACCGCAAACTTGACCTCAGCGCCTCGGGCCTTGGCAAACAATTCACGGTCGGCATGGTGCGCCAGATGCAGCTGGCCGCAAACGAGTCTGCCGCCGTTTTGAAGCAGCGTGGTGTACCCGAACTGAAAATCCGCGCAGGTCAACATTTGGGTGTCTTTACAGATTTGCATACGCAGCGGTTTGGCCAACTGGTCAGCGCCGTGCCAGGGGTTCGCACGACCGACTGGCGGGTGATAGCGAGCACCGTTGAATCGCTTGGCGCGCGCGGTGTGGAGGGTGTTCTGGTGGAGGCCAACGCGACCACTGCAAGGTTGCAGTTCAGCACCATGCGGCTGGACGCACGCAATGGCGGCTTGCTGCTTGACCGCCCATTGTTCCGCGAGTTGGACGGCGCAAGGCGAAGCATCCCGCAGCCGGCTGCCCGCAAAGCGCAGGCATTGGCGCTGGCCGGTGTGAGCCTTGGTACCGTGCGTATTGCCGACGCACGCCAGTTCAATACGGCAGGAGTTTTCGCCGCGTTGCCGGTGAACGCCGTGCAATCCAGCGTCGCCGATGCTGCCGGTGCGAGTTTTTTGGTGAATGAAAGTTTTGAGCTGGTGTCGTCGCAGTCCGGCGCGGCTGTCTCCACAGTAGCCACGCTGACGTTGCCACCCGCGTTGCGCAAACGTGAAATTCTGAACCGCTACGCGGCCGCAACGCGGGGTACGCAACAGCTCTGGCGTGACGCCTATGCCGCGGGCCATGTCGACGTGAAGCCGGTCGATTTTTCCCTGGGCTCGGCCAAAAGCACCATTGGCCTGCGCACGCAGCCGGAAACTACCCTGCGGGCGCGGCTGGAGTCCACAATTTCAGTGGCAAACCTGGCGGCCACGGGCAGCAACGGTTTCGTCGCTGCGCACTTGTCGCTCACCGACGCCCGATCACGCCTGCGCTTCAAGATTCCAGCCCTGTTTGACCGGGTGATGGCGTGGCCAAAATTGCCGGAACCGCTGTATGAACGTTTGGCGAAATGGAACCAGGACGCCTTCATGCCGGGTGTCGACGGCATTCCACAGGACCTCGTGATGCTGGTTCGGGTGAATCAGCATTTCATAGACAGCTTCATGGCCGGCGCAAATGGCGAGATGAACCGCGAGCTCTTGTGGCGCGGTTTTCCGACGGACCTTCGCGGCACACCGTTCCAGCGTTTCTGGGGTCGTCAGCTCGTGGGCCCCGCGCCTGCCTACACCCATACCCTGCTGGACGACATGCAGCCCATCCACCTTTGGGGTGCTCAGCCACTGGGCAAACGGGTTGACCCGATTGGCGGAGACCCTGATCGGGTGGCCTTGCTGGTACGCGGCCAGTTGCTGCGGCGTTATCCAAACACATCCGTCTATGCCTGGAGGAAGACTGTTGGGCAGGACACGCTGCAAAAAGATGCACAGGGACTTCGGCCGGACGACGCGATACAGGTGCCTTCGTTTGCGGGAACCATCGGTGAGGACATCACCTTTTTCGGGTTTGAAATCGACGCCGGGGACGTCGATAAATGGTGTTTTGTTCTTGAAGAACAAATGCACGAGCCGCGTTTCGGTTTTGACGTGGATGTGCCGGTCAATGGTCAGCCGCGCACCGGGCCGCCCTTGCGTGCGGTCCTGGTCAAATCCTTGGCCCAGATGGCACTGCTGGCCAAACCAAACGCGCCAGCGAAACCTGCACTGTACAAGGATTACAACGCCTACAAAGCGCTCTCATGGACCCATGTGGGCGTGCAGGCAGGCGGATTTGTCACCGTCAACAGTCTGAAGCAACTGGCGCAAAAACCCTATGCAGAGTTCCCTGCACTGAGCAATACACCGAGCGCAGCCGAAATTGCCAAGGCCTTGTTGCAACAGCCGTTTCGCGCGTATTTTGTTGGCAAAGATTTGAAAACCTGAGGAGATTTTCATGGCCGTGCTCAAGCTGGACCTCAACGCGATTCAAGGCGCCCGCGACGCTCTGGCAAAACAACGGGACAACGAGCGTGCCGCCACGGTGTCCTTGAAGCAGGCCAAGACCCGGCTGGACGAGATGCTGCAAGGCGGCGCCAGCCCGCGCGAGCTGGCGCAACAACAAGCCACTGTGTCAGCATTGCGGGCCTCGGCGCGGGAGACGTTGCTTGGAACCAGCGCACAGATCAGGGCCATCCAGGACTTGTCGCAGCGCATGGTCGGCAGGCGCGACCCGGCAGCCATGGTCAACGCGTTGAGCAGCCAGCAGCCCGTGATGCTGCTGCCTGTGGCTGTGCAGACGCGTTACAACGACGATGCGACCTTGCTGATGGTGCGCATCTACCCCGACGCCATCCATACCTTTGGCCATGAGCCCGGCCTGTCGGACGCCGAAGTGGCTGAAGGCAAACGGTATTGGGCCGAGCGTTTTTCCAGCCCGCAGGATTCGGAATCGGCATGGACACAAATCGTGCGCATCTATGCGCCGGCGCGCTCAGCCTGGATTGTGCGCAGCACCACCCCGGTAAACGCGGCGCAGCTCGGCCACCATGTCGAAGGTCCGGAGTCGCCCCTGGTGGCGCCATCCTTTGATGACGAGGCGATTCCGCAGGCCAACCGCGAAGCACAGACGGTTTACGCCACGGCCTTGCCTGACCGCTTTGTCGTGATCGGCCAGGCTCGCGGCAAGGAGGTTTTTCGCAAATGGGGCAAGGCCGTCTCCGACCTCCTGCCAATGTCCCCGGCTTTCGATCCGCTTTTGGTGGATGACCCGCAAAACCACGATCCATTTGGCGCAGACCGCGCCTGGATGGTCAACTACCAGGCTGCGCTGGACGTGGGCATGGCCATCAGCATCACACAGGACGATTTGAAGAACGGTGCGCGAATGAGCGACCGGGTTGAGCGGCTGATTGTGCTGGGGGTGGACTGGACCCAAACGCCGGAGTCGGCCGCGCAGCTTGCAGGTGCACTGCTGGACAATCACCAGCACAGCGCAGGGATGAAATTCGTCGCGCAGGGTACACCGACCAACAACACCGGCAGCAGCCGTTCCGGGTTCGCTGCCAATGGCGCCGATCTGGCGGCGGACCTGAATCCGCAGAACACCGAAGCCCGTGCACTCACTGCCGCGGTGGAGTTGGCCAGCGCCGGTGCCCGGATGCAAAGACTGCTGGGTCTTCCCGGCGACGTGTTTGATGCGGGTGTGGTGCCAGGCTCTGACCTGCAGGAAGGGGCTACGGCCGGGCACATGCTCAACGCTTTGTGGAGTGCCACATTGGGCTACACCCTGCGGTACTTCTGGAACCCTCTGGACAGCAGCAAGACCTTGCTCCCTGATTCTGCCGTGGAGGAACTGCGGGCCTGGGCCGTGCGTGCGTTGCGTGCCAGCGGGCCGTTGACTGCTTTGCGCATTGGCAGACAGCCCTACGGTATCCTGCCCGTAACGGCGCGCGGCTACAAACCGCCCGCCAACGCGCCGCTGGAGCGCGAGCTGGCTGAAGCTATTGAATGGTTTCGCCGGTTTTGGGACAACGCCGCATCGCGCGTACCCACATTGCGCAATCCCAGCGCTGAAAACCTCCATCAGGTGCTGGCGATGCAACCGTGGGCCACGGCCAAACGGTATTGGGAGGTAGCGGGACCAGCCACGATCCAGAACTATCCGGACATCAAGCCGTTCGCCACCTTTCAGGAAGCCATGGGCTGGGGCTTGATTGCCGACTTGCTCAACAAACAGAGCTTTCAGGGCAAGGCGCCGTTTCTCGCCCTTTGCGCCGTGCGCCCCAAGCCACATGGACTGGATGCCGTTCCCTGGGTGCAGCGCGACCCCGATCAAATGCAGCGTGAACTCGACGGGCCACAGCCTCTCAAGTTCAACTACATCGCCAGCCTACTCGATTTGCTGAGCCAGCCCGCCAGCAGCATCCGCACGGCGCTGGTGACCATGCAAAACGGCGAATCGCTGCTCGAAGCCATGCTCGGTTTTGCAGCCGATGAAGAGGTCCTGAAGTCCGGCCACGCGCTTTTTCATGGCCATTTGAAGGGCAATCCAGCGCTGAGTGAAACCGTAAAGCTGCAGATGAGCCGGGTGCAGTTGGCTGAATACATCGGTGTGGACAGCAGCACGCTCGCGGGTGACCAGATCAAGGTCAACACCTCGCGCGCGCTGTTGGGCCTGAAACTCACCGGCACCACCGGTAACCAGTCTGTCGAAGAGTTCATCGGTGCCAAATTTGCGCTGCCGCGCCAGCAATGGCCCCAGCACATGCAGAACATTGCCAGTTTCAACGACAGTCTGGCGTTTCTCAAAGATCGTACGGCGGGCGAGTTGCAAACGGCCTTTCGCACCACGCTCGATTTGTTTTCCACCCGGCTGGATGCCTGGTTCACCTCGCTGGCGACGCACCGGCTGGACACGCTTCGCGAAGCGCAGCCGCAAGGCATTCATATGGGAGCGTTTGGTGTGGTCGAAGATTTGGTTCCCGACTCATCCCGTGGGCAATCACAGGCGCTGGACAGCCTGGGTTATGTGCACGCGCCGTCCCTCAGGCAGGCCACGGCCGCATCGGTGTTGCGCAGCGGCTTTCTGGCCAACCACAACACCGCAGGCAACGCCTTTGACATTGACCTGCGTTCACGCCGCGTCAAACGCGCCAAACGCCTTCTGGAAGGATTGGCCAACGGCCAGTCGATGGCCGCACTCCTGGGGTATCGGTTTGAGCGTGCCCTGCGTGACCAGGGACTGTCAGCCCACATTCTTGAATGCCGCAAGGCCTACCCACTCAATCCGGCAGGCGCAGGCCCCGGTGACGAGCCTGTCGAGGCTGTTGCCGCGCGCGATGTTGTGGATGGCGTGCGCCTGATGGATGCTTACCGCAATGCTCGGCCCAACTTCAGCATACCAGGTGTGCCCGCCGGGTTGACGCAACAGGGCGGCGCCATTGCCGGCTTCATCGACGCGCTTCTGGACCAGATGGATTCAGTTTCTGACCTGTTGATTTCGGAGAGTGTGTTCCAGATGGTGGGTGGCAATATGGACGCCGCCGGTGCCGCGATGATGACACTTGACAAACAAACCCGTCCACCCGAGGCGCGTGTGGTCCAGACGCCGCATTCCACCCGCGGGTACAGCCAGCGTCTGGTGGTGGCGATGGAAGGCAGCGCGCTGGGCGCCTGGGCTGGGGTGGCCGACAATGAACTGGCGGCCCGGGTCGAGCCGCGGCTGAACGCCTGGCTGGCGCGGCTGTTCGGTGATCCGGCGCAGTACCAGTTTGCCGCGAAGGCGCTGGCACCACCCGCGCAGCCGGGCCAGGGCTGGACCGACAGCGGCATCGTCATCACGGCCACATTGACGGAGCTGGCACTGTCGCCGTTGGCACTGGTGCTCAACAGCGAAGCGCAGCAGGGCGCAGGGCACAGCGGTGTGCAGGAGCGCCTGGGGGAGCTTATGGGCGCAAAACTGAAAGTGCAGCTGGGCGCTGGCGCCGATGGGATGGCCGTGGCCCTGCAGGCTGAAGCACCGCAGGCCGGCCAGATTGGCCTGGTGGCGTTTGAATCGTTTGCCTGGGTGTTGCGGCGGCTGCTGGAAAAAACACGGGCGCTGCGTCGCATGGACATGGTGCAGGCGAAGGACGGCGTGGAAACGCAGGCAACACTCGAAGACGGCGAAGCGGCCGGTGTCGACCTGGCAGAGCTGGAAGCCCGCCGCGATATCGCCGAGGCGCAGGCCGATGCCGTGCTCGCCCAGCTGCTTGCCGTGAGCAACGCGGCGCCCGAAGATCTGGAAACACTCGACCCGAATGCGCCTGCCACCAGCCTTTTACGGGTGCAGGCCCAAACCGCCTTGGTCGCTGCCCATGCCCTGGGCTGGCGCAGTGCGACTGCATCCAATCCGGTGCCTGCACCCGGGGGTGCCGAAGGGCAAGGCGTCTCGAACGACGACACCGCCGCTCGGGCTGTGGGGCGGGCGCGTGCCTTGCTGCTCGAAATTGGCGGGCGCGTCGACAGTGCGCGCAACGCCCCGGTCTCGGACGGAAAAGGCGGCCAGCTGCAGGCCGCGCTGAACCGCATAGCGGCGGTGATGGGGAAGAATTTCCCCGTGTTGCCCCTTTTTACGCTGGGTGCCTTCGCCCTTGACACGGCTGCCACTCTGGGCGACCGTGACATGCTCCTGGCCAAAGCCGCTCAGGGCAACGACGACACCGCCATTGCCGGCTGGCTGCCCAAGCTCGCCTGCGTGCGCGAGGCTGCGGCCTTGTTGTCTGACGCCTTGGTGGCAGCTCAGGCGCTCGCGTCAGACAGCGGCCATCTCGAAGAGCCGCAGGACTTCAAACTGATGCAGTTCCCGCGTAATGCCGACGCACATTGGGGCGCCTTGCCGCTGGCTGCTAGCCAGGACTTGCGCGGCGTCGTGGCAGTTGCCGCCCATGCACCCGCTGCCTTGCAGTCGGTGCAGGCCGGTACGCTCATGGCGGGCCTTTTCGTCGACGAATGGACCGAATCCATTCCCTCGGATGAAGAAACCACCGGCCTGGGTTTTCATTTCGACGCACCCGGTGCGCGCCCGCCCCAGAGCATTTTGCTGGCCGTTCCGGCAGACACCACGGTACCCAACTGGACGCTCGACAGTCTGTTGGCCACCGTCAATGAAGCCATGGCGCTGGCGCGCCTGCGTGCGGTGCGGCCACAGGACCTGCAAGGCCTTGGCCTCCTGTTGCCGGGAATTTTCCTGTCCAACAATTTCAAGCAGGATGTGCCCTCGGTGGACTTCAGCAAGATGGTTCTCAAGAACCTCGACGCACTGAAGCTTGCCAGCGGGCAAACCGGCGGCAAAGTCACGATGGCCATGGGCACGACCCAGTTCACGACCTGATCGAGGAGTTGCCATGACCCTTTCCCTGTCTGCCGCCAAAATATCCGTCAACTCGGTGTTGATTGCGCGGCCCGACCCTTCGCATACGGTGTGGTCACGCCTTGAGCCGCTCCCTACCAGCGACAACGTGGCCGAAAGCCTGCAGGCGCGGGTGGCCGACCCGCTGTGGATGCTGGCGCGCCAGTGGCAGTTCAACGAATTCCAGGGTGAAGACGCGGGCAGCCCGATCAGTGTGGCACTGGCGGCGGTTGGCCTGCCCATGACGAGCTTGTTGACGGCGCCCAACGCGCAGGACGCGGTCAGCCTGCCGGCCGGTGCAGCGCCGCTGGAGGCGATGGTGGAGCATGAGCAGGTGTTGGCCGTTCACCCGAAACTCAATGCACAGGCCGGCCAGCAGCTCATGCGCCGCCTGCGTGCCGCCGGGTTGGCGGGTGCTGCCAATGCCTTGCTGGCGCAGTTTCCGGCGGCCCTGCCGGCGCCCGACGATGCCACCGCCGACAACGCCGGCTTTGTCTGGCACACCCTGCTGCATGCCCGCGCCATCGATGCGATGGGCTTGTCGGCAACACTCAAAGCCCTGGCGGACCGCGCCGCACTGGAAGCTTTTGCAATCGGCTTGGGCCTGGCTGGCGCTGCCGTACAGACCGGCGCTGACCTGCTGGCGCATTGGCTGGGCTGGCTCGACGAACTGGCATTCAACGGCCAGGACAAAGGCGCGAGCCCGTACTGGAATCCGCAGCGTCTGGAATACAGCTTTGCCCTGGGCGCGCAGGGTGACGGCGCACCGGTGCGCCTCGTGGCCGACGAATACACCGACGGGCGCCTGGACTGGCACAGCTTCGAGTTGGCGGCTGCGAACGCGCCTGCTGGCCAGAGCCAGTCGTTTGTGGTGTCACCCAAACGCCCACCTTTGCCCACGACCGCGCGTTACCCCGGCATGCCGGCAGACCGTTATTGGGAGTTTGAAGACGGCCGCGTCAACTTCGGCATGCTCGGAGCGGCCAAGAGTGACCTGACCCGGCTTGCGGTTCTTGAATATGCATTGGTGTTTGGCAATGACTGGTTCACCTTGCCGCTGACCTTGCCAACCAACGCGCTCTACCGGATTTCAAAATTCAATGTGCTGGACAACTTCGGCATCACCTTGCCGATACCGCCGGCCGGCTGGAACATGTACGAGATGAGCCTTCAGGCCGGCGCACCCGTGCAACGCCTGGACAACGCGATGTACCTTTGCCCTGCGCTGGAGACGCTGCAGGGTCCACCGCTGGAGCACGTGGTGATGATGCGCGACGAAATGGCGAACATGGTCTGGGGCATTGAAAAACGCGTGCAGGGCAGCAGTGGTGAGCCGATTGACCGCAAGTTTGAAAGTACCCGGCTGACGACGACCCAGACCTTGCGCCCTGCGGCGCCCGTGCCAGGCGCACCTCCGGCAACAGCGGGCGCGCTGCTGCAATACCGGCTGCAGACGCCGGTTGCGGCCAATTGGGTGCCGTTTCTGCCGGTCAGGAAGGCGGGCGCAACGCCGGCCCACTGGGCCATCCAGCTGCAACGCGGTGTCGTCACGCACTATTACCAGGTGACTGAATCGCGCTTGCTGGACCCCTTGAACCAGGGTTACGCCACGTTCATCACACGCCTGCGCGACAACGATTTTGTCGAGACCACGGCGGTGCAGGGTGCGCTGGACAACCAGCTGCAGGGGTTCATGTTCCACCCGCGCGGCAGTCTGCTGCGGCTGGACCCGAATGCACCGGTAGCCAGTGATTATTTGCGCGTCGAAGAAGAGGAGGTGCCGCGCGACGGCATTGATCTGAAGCGCCGCTTCAACTACGCGCGCGATGCCCAAGGCCGCGCACTGTTGTGGATTGGCCGCAGTAAAACAACCGGGCGCGGTGAAGGCAACAGTGGTCTGAAGTTCGATGAGGTGTCACGCGGCAAGCCGTGACATCGAATTGAACTCAATTTCCACTTTAATGCAATTATAGATAAATAATTGATCTAAAAATAGTCAAATCAAGTACCTATAATAATAGCAAACTATTAAATAAATACGTGACTTGATCGACGAATAATTTCAGCAATAATTTAACTAGAAATAAATTAAGTTATAACTCAGCCGCGTGAGCCACCGCGCCCACCGGAACCGCCACTGCGGCTACCACCGCCGCCGTAACCACCGCCGCCACCCGAGCGACCGCCGCCGTATCCACTGCCACCACCACCGCCGCTACGACGTGCTGCGCCGCCACCGTTGCGGCCATTGCCGCGGGCCATCAAATCAACGCTGGTGCGCATCGGATCAGGTTGACCTTGCGGCGCACGTTCTGCATGGCGGTTGCCCGCGCCGAGGTTACCCGGATCGGTGTAGACCGGTGCGTTGTGGTCTTGTGCTGTGCGTGACGAGAAATTGCGCGGCGCGCTGCTCATCGGTTGAAAGTCGTCGTGGTTCGGATCGCGCACAGGTGCGCGCCCTGGCGCCCTTGGTGCGTTGCCGTTGCCACCACGGCCACCGCCGTGCGGACCATGCCGGCCGCCAGCGATGTTGCCATTGCTGTTACCGTTGCCATTCCCACCGTCATTGCCGGAATGGTTGCGACCGCCATTGGCGCCGGCATTGGCACCGCCGCCACTGCCGCCACCACTTCGGCCGCGACCAGCACCTGCGCCACCCTGGCCTGCACGGTTCTCGCGCACGCGGGTAAGCATCTCGGTGCGTGCGGCGCGCCCTGCGGCCATCATCACGTCGCGGCTGGGTGCACGGCCAGCGCCACCCCAAATGGTCTGGCGCCCCATGGCGATAGGCTCTGCAATTTCGCCCGGTTCAGGCATGAAGCCGTCAATGATCTGGACGGCGATTTCCTGCTTGGTGAAACGCTCGATCGCCTGCATGAAACCTTCTTCGTCCAGGCACACCAAGTTCACGGCGGCACCATCGGCGCCTGCGCGGCCGGTGCGGCCGATGCGGTGCACGTAGTCTTCGCTGACGTTGGGAATTTCGTAGTTCACCACGTGCGGCAAATCGTCAATGTCGATGCCGCGGGCCGCGATGTCGGTGGCGACCAGGGCGCGGATTTCACCGCTCTTGAAGCCGCCCAGCGCCTGTGTGCGTGCCGCCTGGCTCTTGTTGCCGTGCAATGCCATGGCGTGGATGCCGTTCTTGGTCAGGTATTCGGCCACATTGTTGGCGCCAAACTTGGTGCGCGTGAAGACCAGCACCTGGCTCCAGTTTTGTTCGTTGATGATGTGCGCGAGCAGGGCTTTCTTTTTGCCCCGGCCCACTGGGTGGATCACCTGCGTGATGCGTTGCACGGTGGTGTTGCGCGGGGTTACCTGCACGCTTTGCGGGTTTTTCAGCAGCGTCGCCGCCAAGTCGCGGATTTCGTCACTGAAGGTGGCGGAAAACAACAGGCTTTGCTTGTCACGGGGCACCACGGCGAGCACCTTTTTCACATCGTGGATGAAACCCATGTCGAGCATACGGTCGGCTTCGTCGAGCACCAGCATCTGCACCTGGCCCAGGTCCAGCACACCTTGC
>JANNMM010000267.1:0-1695 GCA_031397915.1 Rhodoferax sp.
CTCGATGATCTCCAGCGCCAAGGGCTCGTTTTGCATCAGCGCCGAGCCAGCCCATTTGTTGCAAACCTTTTTGGCCGGGCAACCCATGTTGATGTCGATGATCTGCGCACCCCGGTCGATGTTGTAGGCAGCGGCCTCGGCCATCATGGCCGCGTCGGTGCCGGCGATTTGCACGGCGATTGGGCCGGGCTCTCCCGCGTGGTTGGCGCGGCGTGAGGTCTTGAGCGTGTTCCACAGGTCTTTGCGTGAGGTCACCATTTCACTCACGGCGTATCCCGCGCCCAGGCTTTTGCAGAGCTGGCGAAAAGGCCGGTCCGTCACCCCGGCCATGGGGGCGGCAAACAGGTTGTTCTGCAGTTGGAACGGGCCAATGGACACGGGGCGGAGCATGGAGTGAAAAAGGGCGATTGGGGAGGGCGGCGCCCATTCTAACTGCCCATAATTTCAGCAATTGAAATTATGGGGCCGCAATTGTGGGGCCGATACCGGGGCCTCGCGGTGTGCAGGGTGTTTACCCCGAGAATAGACCCGATGCCCGCCTGGATGGAAACCCTGCTCGAACTGCTCGCTTTGCCCCAGTACGGCCTGAGCACGGTGTTTGTGGTGTCGTTCCTGGGCGCTACCCTGTTGCCCCTGGCCTCGGAGCCAGCAGTTTTTGGATTGGTGAAACTCAATCCCGACCTGTTTTGGGCCGCGGTGTGGGTGGCGACCGCCGGCAACACCATTGGTGGCGCCGTGAGTTGGTGGATGGGCCTGGCCTCCCACAAAGTGATCGACAAATACCGCCATTCGGCCACCCATCTGCGGGCGCTGGATTGGCTGGAGCGCATTGGCCCCAAAGCCTGCCTGTTGTCGTGGTTGCCCGGCGTGGGTGACCCGATTTGCGCCGTCGCCGGTTGGCTCAAACTGCCGTTTTGGCCCTGCGTGGTTTACATGGCCATCGGCAAGTTTTTGCGGTATGCCACGATGACTGCCGTGTTAACAGGATTGTTTGATAAGTTTTGGCCAATTTAAGAAATTTTTTGGATCTAAATTAGTAGCTGAAAATTAAATTAAATCGTGACTTGAAGAGATAAAAATATGCAATTTTACGAGCTGAATAAAAAATTCATCACGTCCCCATCCTTCACGATGTATTCCTTACCCTCCGCCCGCATTTTCCCCGCGTCTTTGGCACCTTGTTCACCCTTGAATTGGATGAAGTCATCAAACGCGATGGTCTGGGCCCGGATGTAGCCTTTTTCGAAATCGGTGTGGATCACACCGGCTGCTTGCGGGCCGGTGTCGCCGACGTGAATCGTCCAGGCGCGCACTTCTTTCACGCCCGCCGTGAAGTAGGTTTGCAGGCCCAGGAGTTTATAGGCTGAGCGGATCAGGCGGTTCAGGCCGGGCTCGGTCTGGCCGAGTTCTTCGAGGAACATCTGGCGGTCTTCGTCGTTCATCTCGCTCATTTCGGCTTCCATCTTGGCGCTGATGGCCACCACGGGCGCGTTTTGCGCGGTGGCGTAGGCGGTCAGGCGGTCCAGCATGGGGTTGTTTTTGAAGCCGTCTTCGGCCACGTTGGCGACAAACATCGCCGGTTTGGCGGTGATCAAGAAGAATTGTTTCAACAGCGGCAGCTCTTCCTTGCTCCAGTCGATGGTGCGCACCGGTTTGGCTTCGTTCAGGGCGACCTGGCATTTCTCAAGTATGGCG
>JANNMM010000281.1:0-4739 GCA_031397915.1 Rhodoferax sp.
GTATGGGATTCCATCCCCGTTGGAACAAAGCCGACGCCATGTAAACGTGCTCAAGAAAGTATTGGAACAGTTGGGAATCGCTTCAAGAACGGGGGCGGCTTTCGATTTTTATCACGTTGTGCTACTGAATACTTCGGCAAAAATCACCCGCCCTGCGCCGAAAGTCTTCGACACCAGCAACGTCATCAAGGCAGACCAGTTTCCCACATGGCGAAAAGAGTTTGTAGAAAATGAACTTGGCGGTCTCAGCACGCTGAAGATGGCTGCCAACATGCGAAGTTACGAAACCATCAAGGAGTGGGGCGAAAAGCTGGCAAGGCAACACCGCCCGACCGATCTTTTGAGCTTGCCTGAGTGGATGGCACCTAAACCAGAAGTGAAAGCCCGTGCAGAGAAGATTGCCGAGCCGATAGCGCCTTTAGAAGCTTCCCGGGCAGCGGAAAAAAAGCTGATTTGCGCCAAGTGCAGCCGAAAAATCAGCTTCCCGGAAGGCAAATTTTGCTGGAACAACACCGCGAGATTTGGCGGACTTCAATATTGCCGCGAGCACCAAAGCGACTTTTAGAAATGTAAGGCGTTGCAAGGACGTAGAGCGCGTGCAGCGATTTGCCGCCTCGCCATTCCTGTGGTTCTCTTGCTCCGACAGTCAGGTGCCACGCCGTCCCGACGATTTCTGCGCCGTGTTGCCGGAGGCAACGCGGGTTAAGCACCATGAGGAGCGGCGGCGTGGCGCCTGACTGCCGGCGACGGCCTACCAACAAACGCAGCGTATTGTGGCGTCTGAGTCAGGTCTTGGCGGTTAGAACCGCGGCAAATCCGGGTGCGAAATCTTCCCGCCGCGCACCAGCATCTTGCCGTATTCCGCGCAGCGGTTTAGCGTCGGAATCACCTTGCCGGGGTTCAACAGGCCGAGCGGGTCAAAGGCGCGTTTCACGCCAAACATCTGCTCGTTCTCCGCAGCGGTGAACTGCACACACATGCTGTTGAGTTTTTCGATGCCCACACCGTGTTCGCCGGTGACGGTGCCGCCCATCTCAACGCTGGTCTCCAGGATGTCGGCGCCAAACAGTTCGGCGCGGTGCAACTGGTCGGCATCGTTCGCGTCAAACAAAATCAACGGGTGCAGGTTGCCGTCTCCCGCATGGAAGACGTTGGTGCAGCGCAGTTGGTATTTCTTTTCCATCTCGGCAATGGCCAGCAAAATGTCCGCCAGGCGTTTGCGCGGGATGGTGCTGTCCATGCACATGTAATCTGGGCTGATGCGCCCACTGGCCGGAAAGGCATTTTTGCGGCCACTCCAGAATTTGAGGCGCTCGGCCTCGTTTTGACTGACGGCAATTTTTGTTGCGCCCGATCCGGTCAACACCGCCGTCATGCGGCTAATTTCTTCTTCCACTTCTTCCGGCGTGCCATCGCTTTCACACAGCAGGATCGCTGCCGCGTCCAGGTCGTACCCGGCGTGCACAAAGTCTTCCACGGCGGCCGTCATCGGTTTGTCCATCATCTCCAGGCCCGCCGGGATGATGCCCGCCGCGATCACCGCCGCCACCGCGTCACCGGATTTGCGGATGTCGTCAAAACTGGCCATGATGCAACGCGCCAACTGCGGTTTGGGCACGAGTTTGACGGTGACTTCGGTGGTGACGGCCAGCATGCCCTCAGAACCAATGACCACGCTGAGCAAATCGTAGCCCGGCAAGTCCATTGCCTCACTACCAAACGCGATCGGTTCGCCATCCATGGTGAACCCTTTGACCTTCAACACGTTGTGCAGCGTCATGCCGTATTTGAGGCAATGCACGCCGCCCGAGTTTTCGGCCACGTTGCCACCGATGGTGCAGGCGATCTGGCTGCTCGGGTCGGGCGCGTAATACAGGCCCAGCGGCGCGGCCGCCTCGCTGATAGCCAGGTTGCGCACACCACATTGCACAACGGCGGTGCGGCTGTAGGCGTCGAGCTTCAGGATTTTGTTGAACTTGGCCAGCGACAGCGTCACGCCGAGTTTGTGCGGCATCGCGCCACCCGAGAGCCCGGTGCCGGCGCCACGTGCGACCACCGGCACTTTGAGCTGGTGGCAAACCCTGAGCACGGCCTGCACCTGCGCGTCGGTCTCGGGCAGCGCAACGAGCAATGGGCGCTGCCGGTAGGCGGTGAGGCCGTCACACTCGTAGGGCGTGGTGTCTTCCTGCTGCCACAAGAGGGCATGCGCGGGAAGGTGCGGCGACAAGCCCTTGCGGATGAGCGCAGTTCGCTCGGTTTTTTCGAGCTGCTCCTGTTGGGCGGTGGTCAGTGGCGCGTTCATGGTGAGCTTGGTCGGGGGGCCTTCTGGGACGTGACAGGTGAACTGTACGCCAGTCACGCACCTTTACAATCCGCCTCGATTCTCCACCCCGGCCACCCAAGAGGTTTCCTTGTCCGAACGTCTGCAAGTCCTGCTGCAATACCTCTTGCCCAAACAGGCCTTGACGGCGTTTGCCGGCTGGGTCGCATCGCATCCGCGTGGTGCTATGACAACCCGCATTGTCAACTGGTTTGTCAAGAAATACGCCGTGAACATGGCCGAGGCCTTGAACCCGGACACCACCAGTTACGCGACCTACAACGACTTTTTCACCCGCGCCTTGAAGCCCGGCGCGCGGCCCTTGGCCGAGGCGGCTTTGGTCTGCCCGGTAGACGGCGCTATCAGCCAGTTTGGCCGTATCGAGGTCGACCAGATCTTCCAAGCCAAGGGCCACAGCTATTCGACCCAGGCGCTGCTGGCCGGCGAAAAGGCGCTGGCCGCCGAGTTTCAAGACGGCCACTTCGCCTGCCTGTACCTGAGCCCGCGCGACTACCACCGCATCCATATGCCGTGTGACGGCCGCCTCATGCGCATGTTGTATGTGCCGGGCGATTTATTTTCGGTCAACCCGGTGACCGCGCGGGGGGTGCCGGGCCTGTTTGCGCGCAATGAGCGTGTGGTGTGCGTGTTTGAAAACGCGCAGGGTCCGTTTGTGCTGGTGCTCGTGGGCGCGACGATTGTTGGCAGCATGGCCACCGTGTGGCATGGTGTGGTCAACCCGCCACGCATCCCCATGGTGCGGCAGTGGCAGTACCCGAATCCGCAGGTGCATTTGAAGCAGGGTGACGAAATGGGGCGCTTTTTGCTGGGCTCCACCGTCGTCATGTTGTTCCCGAAAACGGCCGGTGCAGAATTCAACTTCAACCCGGCATGGCTGCCCGGCGGCGCCATACGTCTGGGTGAAAAAATGGCTGATTTGAACGACCTGGAGCAATCATGAACTACGCACATCTGCTGGTCACCCACGAGGGCGACATTGCCACCATCACGCTGAACCATCCGCAAAAACGCAACGCGCTGGCACTGCCGATGATCCGCGAATTGCACCGCGCCTTTGAAGACGTGGGAAACACCGACGCGCGCGGCGTGATCCTGGCGGCCAATGGGCCGGTGTTCAGCGCCGGCCACAACTTCAGTGACATGGTCGGCGTGACGTTGTCCGAAGCGCGTGAATTGTTTGACATCTGTCGCGCCATGATGGACGCGATGCAGGCCATGCCCCAGCCCGTCATCGCCCGCGTGCATGCGCTGGCCACGGCGGGCGGTTGCCAGCTGGTGGCCAGTTGCGACCTGGCGGTGGCGTCTGAGCAGGCCTCGTTCGCCATCCCCGGCGGCAAGGCCGGGCAGTTTTGCCACACGCCGCTGGTGGCCGTGGCGCGCAACATGAGCCGCAAACGCGCGCTGGAAATGGCCATGACGGGCGAACCCATCAGCGCCAAAACGGCCGAAGCCTGGGGCCTCATCAACCGCTGTGTGCCGCATGACGAGCTCGAGGCCGCCACGCTGGATTTGATCCACCGCGCCAGCCGGGGCGGCATGTTGTCCAAGGCCATGGGCAAGGCGGCGTTTTACCGCCAGATCGACATGCCGCAAGACCCGTCTTACGACTTCGCTGCGGGCGTGATGGCCGAGGCGACGATCACGCCGGATGCGCAGGAAGGCTTCAATGCGTTTCTGGAGAAGCGCGCGCCCGTGTTCCGGCAAAGGCCCGTGCGGCGCACGTCGCAGACCTGAGCTGGGGTTGAAATAGTGTAGCTATGTAAATAATAGCAGCAAATCGCCATTTCACGAGACTTTAGTGCTTGTTTTCCTGTATTTTCTGAAATTTTTCGGAAAAGCAATTATTTGTTAACACCCATGTTAACAGTGTCCGCCCGCCCCACCCCAGCGCCCCCGGCGCGCAACTGAATCGCCCCGGAATTTGAGGAGGCTCCAAACTTTGAGAAGATGGAGTCATGAGCAAGAAATCAAATCGTTTTTCCCCCGAAGTTCGGGAACGCGCTGTGCGTATGGTGCAGGACCACCGCGGCGAATATGCATCCCTATGGGCTGCCATTGAGTCAATCGCACCCAAGATTGGCTGTGTCCCGCAAACCCTCCATGAATGGGTCCGTAAACAGGAAGTTGACACCGGGCTACGGGATGGTGTTACCAGCGAAGAGCGTGACCGCATCAAAGCCTTGGAGCGTGAAGTCAAGGAATTACGTCGGGCCAACGAAATCCTGAAACTGGCCAGTGCTTTTTTTGCCCAGGCGGAGCTCGACCGCCGACTCAAGTCATGAAGGACTTTGTGGACAAGCACCGCGAAACTCACGGGGTCGAGCCGATCTGCAAGGCACTGCAGATTGCCCCATCCGGGTACCGGCGCCATGCGGCTCACCAACGCAAGCCCGAGTTG
>JANNMM010000285.1:0-6151 GCA_031397915.1 Rhodoferax sp.
AAGTCGACCGCGTAGTTGTTGTGTTCTTCAATGCCGGTAGCCACGGCAAAAATGTTGGGGTCAAAAATGATGTCTTCCGGCGGAAAGCCGACTTCATCGACCAGGATGCGGTAGGCGCGTTCACAGATTTCGGTTTTGCGCGCGTAGGTGTCGGCCTGGCCTTTTTCGTCAAAAGCCATCACCACGGCAGCGGCGCCGTAACGCCGCACCAGTTTGGCCTGGTGTTTGAACTGCTCAACGCCTTCTTTCATCGAGATGGAATTGACGATGCCTTTGCCCTGGATACAGCGCAGGCCCGCTTCGATCACGTCCCACTTCGAGCTGTCGACCATGATCGGCACGCGGGAAATGTCGGGCTCAGAGGCGATCAAATTCAGAAACCGCACCATCGCGGCCTTGCTGTCGAGCATGGCCTCGTCCATGTTGATGTCGATCACCTGGGCGCCGTTTTCGACCTGCTGACGCGCGACTGACAAGGCTTTGTCGAACTCGCCATTCAGGATCATTTTGGCGAAGGCTTTGGAGCCGGTGACATTGGTGCGCTCGCCGATGTTCACAAAGAGGGTTTGGTCGTCGATCTGCACCGGCTCCAGGCCGGACAGCAACATTGGCGTGACGGTGCACGCAGGGGTCGAGTAAGCCGAGTCAACCTGGCTGGGCGGGTATTGTTGGGGTTGTGCAGCGTTGGGCATGAATCTCACCTGTCGAATAATTCAGGTGAGCGCCGTTGAAGCTAGTCAAAACTTGTTCCAAGCCTGGCCAGCGTCTACCCGGTGGGGGTCGGCTGGCTGCAGCGCTCCTTGGAAGTGCTCATTTTATCGGGTTTTGGGATCAGACCCACTTACCAGCCGCGCCCCGCCAGCAAGGCAGACATATCGTCGCGTGCCGGTCATCCATATGGCAGGCCGTGCAGCGCATCTTTGGCAACCCGGGGGTGCCATCCGCGGCTGTGCCTTTGCCACCGCTCCGGTCATTGAGGCGCTTACCAAAGGGCGTTGAAATGCTCGTGCAATTGCGCCAGCTGCCCCGCGTTCAAGGGTTCGGGGCGCGCCATCAGCCACAACCTGGCAGTCTCTTCGAGTTCCTCCAGCACCGCACTGGCTTCGAATGGTGAACGGTGCCAGACATTGGGACCCAGTCGCGCCAACATCACCGCCCGAATGGGCGTTCCGGCCGACCGCATGGCGCGGATACGTTCCGCAACCAGTGCTCCGACTGCCGGGTCGCCTGGCCGGTGATAGGGAATCAGCGGCACATGGCCCACTTTCATCACCTGATAAGGGGTGATGGGTGGCAGGATGTCGTCTTGCGTCCACACACCGGCCAGCGTCAGCGCCACCAGATGCGTGCTGTGGGTGTGGATAACGCAATGCGCGTCCGGGTCCGCTGCGTAAATCTGGCGGTGCAAGGCCAGTGTCTTGGAGGCCCGGTCGCCACCGGTCTGCTGCCCGCTGGCGTCCACCTCGGCCAGGCGCGCTGGGTCCAGCCGGCCCAGACAGGCGTCCGTGGGGGTGATCAAAAAACCGCCGTCGGTGCGCACGCTGATGTTGCCGGCCGTGGCGTGCACGTAGCCCCGGGCGAATAGCGATTCGCCAACGCGGCAGATTTCGTCGCGCAGGTGTGCCGTCATGGTGAGCTGCTCACGGCCGAGGCCAGCGTGGTAAACGCCTTTGTGAAAAAGTCGGCCGTGCCGAAGTTGCCCGACTTCAAGGCGATGTGCAGTGTTTCGCCCGGCTGGAGCGGTGATTGCGCAGCAGTCCATGGCACGCCAGGGTCAATTTGCGGCCCGATCTGCATTTGCCGCACACCCAAGGCCTGCACCACGGCGCCGGAAGTTTCCCCGCCGGCCACCACCAGCTGGCGCACGCCCCGCTGGACAAGACAGACCGCTATGTCAGACAAAGCCCGCTCGACCAGCGCACCCGCCTGCGCCACGCCCAGCCGGGCCTGTATGGCCTTGACCGCCGATGGCTCGGCAGTCGCGTACACCAGCACCGGCCCGCTGGCCAGTTTCGATCGGGCCCAGTCAGTGGCCTGACTCACCACGTCATCACCCTCGGCAATGGCCAGAGGGTCAATGGCAAAGCCCGGCAAACCGGCCTGGATGAAATGCGCCACCTGGGCGTTGGTAGCCACCGAACAACTGCCAGATACCACCGCTTTCCAGCCGGTGGCCGGTGGCAGGGCATCGGCGGCGGCACCCTGACCATGGCGGGCAGCCGGCCAGTTCTGCGGCAAGCCGATGGCAATGCCCGAGCCGGCTGTCACCAGTGACATGCCGGCCAGCGCCGGCCCGATGGCCATCAGGTCGGCGTTGGAGATGGCATCCACAATGGCCACCTGCACGCCTTCGGCCTGCAGCACCGCAAAACGCTTGCGGATCGCTGCGGCACCCAGAGCAACAACGTCATACCCCACCAGCCCCACCCGGCGGGTGGTTTGAGCCTGCAACACCCGCACAAGGTTGGCGTCATGCATGGGCGTGAGAGGGTGGTTCTGCATGCCGCTTTCGTTCAACAGCACATCGCCCGCAAACAGGTGGCCCTTGAACACCGTGCGCCCGTTTTCCGGAAACGCCGGGCAGGCAATGGTGAAGCCCTGGCCCGGGCTCTGCAGCGCGTCAAGCAGCGCATCGATGACGGGGCCGATATTGCCCTGCGGCGTCGAGTCAAAGGTCGAGCAGTACTTGAAATAGACCTGCTGCACGCCCTGCGCCTGCAGCCAGCGCAGTGCGGCCAACGACTGGGCCACGGCGTCTGCGGGCGCAATCGTCCGCGACTTCAGTGCGACAACCACGGCATCGGCCTGCGCCGACAGCGGGCCCTCGGGAATGCCAATGGTCTGCACGGCACACATGCCGGCCCGCACCAGGTTGTTGGCCAGGTCGGTGGCGCCGGTGAAATCGTCGGCGATGCACCCCAGCAGCGGGCGCGTCATGGTGTCGTCCTCACCATGTCACGCTTTGGGCAACTCAATGCCCGGAAAAATCTTGATCACGGCCGAATCGTCCTCCCGGCCAAAGCCGGCCGTGGACGCCTGCATGAACATCTGATGGGCCGTGGCCGACAGCGGCAGCGGAAACTTGCTGGCGCGCGCGGTGTCCAGCACCAAGCCCAGGTCCTTGACGAAAATGTCGACCGCCGACAGCGGCGTGTAGTCCGCGGCCAGCACGTGCGCCATGCGGTTTTCGAACATCCAGCTGTTGCCGGCGCTGTGGGTGATCACCTCGTACAGCGCGGCCGGGTCCACGCCTTCGCGCAGTCCCAGTGCCATCGCTTCCGCCGCCGCTGCGATGTGCACACCGGCCAGCAGCTGGTTGACGATTTTGACTTTGCTGCCCGCGCCGGCGCAATCGCCCAGGCGGTAGACTTTGCCGGCCATGTCGTCCAGCACCGCGCCCACAGCCGCATAGGCTTCGGGGCGGGCGGCACTCATCACCGTCATGTCGCCAGACGCAGCTTTGGCGGCACCACCGGAAATCGGCGCGTTGATGTACAGAATGCCGATCTCGGCCAGGCGCTTTTCGAGCGCCACCGACCAGTTCGGGTCTACCGTGGAGCACATGACAAACACGCTGCCCGGTTTCATCGCCGACGCCGCGCCAAATGCGCCGAAAAGCACGTCTTCTGTTTGCGCGGCATTGACGACCACCGAGACCACCACGTCGCAGGCGCCACCGGCTTGCGCCGGCGTGGCGCAGGCTACGCCGGCGCCCGCATTGCCCCCAGAACCACCGCCGTCCACGAACTGCTGTGCCACGCCCGCACGTGCATCGCAGACATGCATGTCGTAGCCCTTGCGGCGCAGCGTGCTGGCAATGCCTGCGCCCATGGCGCCCAGACCAATCAACCCGACGGACCGTTTCATCAATGCCTCCTGCCTTTGTCGATCTGGCGCAACCGGGTCAAACTGCCTCCCAGCGCCCACTTTGCTCGGACGCAAACAAGGCATCCAGAACGCGCATGTTACAGAGCGCATCGTCCAGACCGTAAGGCAGCGGAATTTCGCCGCGCACCACCCGGGAGAACGCGTCGCCCTGCAAGGTGTACTGGTCGCAGGCCGGCACGGTTTCAATGACGGCGCTGCGGCCACCGAGCGCCTTGCCGTCGTCCAGCAACAGCCGCATGGCTTCGCCCGGTGGTGCGTTGAAGGGGATTTCAAGCTCCAGCCGCTTTTTGGTGCCGATGGCCTGCACCCGTTGGTACGGCGCAGATTGTGTGGACACGGTGAAATCGAGCCGGCGGCCATTGCCAAAATCGAGCAACGCGCTGGCGAGGCGGTCGGTCTTGAACACCGGGTCGCGCTCCACCAGCGCCATCACGCGCAGCGGCTCGGCTTCAAACAAGAAGCGCCCGGCGACGATGGCGTAACAGCCAATGTCGTATAAAGCGCCGCCACCGTTTTCGGGTTTGTTGCGGATGTTGTCGGCGTTCTGGTTGTTGTAGCTGAAGGCGACTTGCACGGTACGCAGTTCACCCAGCTCGCCTGCGCGCACGAGTTCGCGGGCGCGCAGCCACTGCGGGTGGAAACGCACCATGAAGGCTTCCATGATGTGCACGTGGCCTGCCACTTCACGCACCTGAGCCGCTTCATTCGCGGTCATCGCGAACGGCTTTTCGCACAAGACGTGTTTGCCAGCACGCGCAGCCTTGAGCGTCCACTCGACGTGCAGGTCGTTGGGCAGCGGGTTGTAGATGGCCTCGATTTCAGGGTCGGCCAGCAGCTCTTCGTAACTGCCATAAGCCTTCTTGATGCCGAGTTTGTCAGCCCAGCTTTTGGCCGAGTCAAGGTTGCGCGAGGCGATGGCGTAGATGCTGCACATTTGGCCTTGCTGCATCGCCGGGATGACTTTTTCCCAGCCGATTTTGGCGGTGCTGAGAACGCCCCAGCGGACTTTGTTGGTCATCTTTTAGATCTTTCAGTTAGTCGCAATACTGTTCAATTCAGTGTGCCAGATTTGGACGGGCAAATAGTAGTAGCAGGGCCAGAAATTCCGCAACTACCGGCGCGTGCCGAAGGCGCTGGCGGAGCGTGCTTCCGCGAATGTCCCCCGCAGCGGCCTTCGACGACTGCTTCTCCTTTATTTCGCTGCAGCACGCACCGCCAGCACCGTCGGCAAATAACCGCTGTGCTTGCCTTGGAGTTCGACCGCCCCGGGGTCTCAACCAGGATCGGGTCGGCGCGGCATTCAGCGCAGCGAAATAAAGGAGGAGGGCCGCAGGCCCGGGGGACATTCGCGGAGCTGAGTGCCGCGTCGGCCAGGTCCCGCCCCCAATTTATCCACACCCTGACGCTGCCCCGGCCCCATCAATTCGCAACCAATCAAATCGCCTCGTTCAGCAGGTTCTCCAGCAGTTCCTGCCGCCCGGAGACCGGCCGTGTATCGACATTGCGCTCCAGCGCCCGCGCCGCGAGGCTGTCAAGCGACGAGGTTTTGCCCATGATCTGCTGGCCCAAATCGCCCTGCCAGCCGGCGTAACGCTCGGCGACCAGTTTGGCGACGCGCCCATCGTTGATCATCTTCACGGCGATCAGCAGGGCGCGGGCGCAGACGTCCATCGCGCCGATGTGGCCGATGAACATGTCGTCGGGCTCGAAGGACTGGCGCCGCACTTTGGCGTCGAAATTGATGCCACCATCCTTGAAGCCGCCGCCCCGCAGGATGAGGTACATCACCAAAGCGGTCTCGGGGATGCTGTTGGGGAACTGGTCGGTGTCCCACTGGCACTGCATGTCGCCGCGGTTCATGTCGATGGAGCCGAAGATGCCCAGATCAAGCGCGGTGGCGATCTCGTGCTCGAAGCTGTGGCCCGCCAGCGTGGCGTGGTTGCCTTCGATGTTGACTTTGATTTCCTTCTCCAGCCCATAACGGCACAGGAAGCCGTAGACCGTGGCGACGTCGTAGTCGTACTGGTGTTTGGTCGGTTCGCGCGGTTTGGGTTCGATCAGGATCGTGCCCTTGAAACCGATCTTGTGTTTGTTTTCGACCACCATGTTCATGAAGCGGCCGAGCTGGTCCAGCTCCTGGCCGACGCGGGTGTTGAGCAGGGTTTCATACCCTTCGCGGCCGCCCCACAACACGTAATTGGCACCGCCGAGCTTGAGCGTGGCGTCCATGGCTTCCTTGACCTGCAAGGCGGCGAGGGCGAAG
>JANNMM010000294.1:0-4212 GCA_031397915.1 Rhodoferax sp.
GCCCTGCACCTTGCCCGCCTCCATGCGCGTCAGCGCCTGCGGCACCTGTTCCAGCGGGATGCGCTCGGCGACGCGGGGTTGCAACACCCCTTTGGCGGCCCAGCCGGCCAGGCTCTGGAGCAATGCGGCGTCGGTTTTCAGCATGAAGGCTGCGCAGCGCTGTCTTGAAAAAATCGAGGTGGTGAACTGGTTCAAAAACCGGGCGCCGTCGGGAAAGGTGTCGATGTAAATGCCGTTGGCAGACAGCCGCTTCTTCGCCTTCGAAAAGGCGGTGTGTGTACCGCCGGTGTCCAGAATGACGTCGTAGATGTCCTCCGTGCCCGTCCAGTCGGTGGTTTTGTAGTCAATCGCCCGGTCAGCGCCAATGGATTGCACGTAAGCCACGTTGCCCGTGCCGCACACCCCCGTCACATGCGCACCCAAGGCGTGCGCGAGTTGCACACCCGCCGCGCCTACCGAGCCAGAAGCGCCAACGACCAAAACCTTCTGCCCCGCTTTCAGGTGGGCGATCGATACCAAGGCCTGCAAAGCCGAGCCCGCGGCCACCACCAGGCAGGCCGCGGTTTCGTCACTCACGTTGTCGGGAATGGCGGCGACCAGATTCACGTCAATGGCCAGCGATTCGGCGCAGCAGCCTTGCCCATTCAAGGCATTGGCCGAACCAAACACCCGCTGGCCGACCTTGAACTCCGTCACACTGCCGCCCAGCGCGGTAACCACGCCGGCAAAATCCTTGCCGGTGGTTGCGGGGAATTTCGGCTTTCTGAGCATCTTCATGATGCCGTTGCGCAATTTGTAATCGATGGGGTTCAGGCTGGCGCAATGCACCTTCACCTGCACTTGGCCCACTTGCGGCAGTGGCACGGGGACATCGCGCAATTGCATGACGGATTCCCCGCCCCAGGTGTCGTACATCAATGCGCGCATATTGGTTTTCTTTCTTTGGAAAGTCGGGGAATCGCTATTCTTCAAACAGGGCTCGCCGTTTCGCCCCAGCGAATTTCTTCAGCCTTGAGCGCAGGCGTTGCCGAGGCGCACCCGGAACAAGCTCACCCCGCCACATCGCTCTCAAGCAGCAGGCGGACATAACGGGTGTACGGTATTCCCTTCGCCTTGGCTTTGCTCTTCAACGCATCCAGTAAATTTTGAGGCAGGCGCATGTTCAGCGCCGCGGCTTTCGGCTCGAACTCAAAGCGCATGGGCTTGAAGCCCGTTAAGTCGTAGGTTGAAAGGTCTGCCGAATCAACGAATCGCCCTGCCTCGGCATCACTCTTGAGTGACGGCATAGGTTTAGTTTTGGCTTTGGCTTTGCTAGCGGCTTTCATAGTGGTCAATCTCCTTCTGATGCATAAAGCGGGCGCTGATAGGTCGAAGCACCGTCTGACTGTCAATTTTGCGCGGCATGAAAACCAGAAAAACGTGACGCCCCAAGCTCGTCTTTCCGATGGCCCTCATGCGTGGCTCCTCTGGGTGTGGGTCTGGCAAGACGGAAAGCGTACCCATCAGTACCTGTTCAATTTCCTCACGAGATACGCCATGTTTGCCGCACTTTGGCCAGTTGCCGTCATCCCAGTCGAACCCAGCAATTTTCATTCGCAATTATACGCGTTTGTCTACACAATTGCCAATGCATTTATTCAGTGCATTTCCGGACTTCAAGCGCGTTCCAGCATTTCCCGCAACTGCGCCTTGGCAATTTTCTCCAGCGTCGACCGTGGAAAATCTTCGATCAGGCGAATCTCGACCGGGCGTTTGAAGTCCGCCAGTTGTGCCGTGCACGCCGCCGCCACACGTGCTTTCAATTCATGGTTTTGCGCGGAGTCCAACGCATTGGTGAACTCCAGGAAGGGCCGTACAAATAGCACCGGCACTTCATCCAGCATCGGGTGTTTTTTGGCGACAACGGCGCATTCAAAAACGCCAGGCACTTGCAACACCACACGTTCGATCTCTGACGCGGCGACGTTTTCACCCCCCACCTTCAGCATGTCTTTGTTGCGGTCGCCAAACTGCAGGCTGCCACACGGCAGCACTTTGATCATGTCGCCGGTCTTGAACCAGCCGTCGGCGTCAAAACTGTCTGCCGTGGCTTGGGCGTTGCCCAGGTATTCCTGGAACAGGCTCAAGCCGCGCACGCCGCGTATGAACAAGTGGCCGCTGCCGCCGGGCTCAACCGCCCTGCCCTCGCGCACCGGCACCGCGTCGTCTTCCACCACGGCAATCTCGTATTCCGGCGCGGGGCGTCCGATGGACATGGGGGTGTTGGGCAGGTGCGGGTGGCCCACGATGCCGTGGGTGATGGTTTCCGTCATGCCCCACCAGCCCATGGTTTTGATGCCGAAGTGCGCGTCGGTGGGTGGCTCGCTGATGGCGCTGCCCCACAGGCGGTAGTGGTGCGTTTTGGGCAACTCCAGCGGCAATAGCGCTTTGACGACGAAGGGCACCAGCGACGTCCAGGTGCAGCGGTGTTTGTTGGACACGTCCCAAAACCGGCTCGCCGAGAAACGCGGCTGCACCACGGCCGTGCCGCCGGCCCAGAGCGTGGCCAGAATCGAATAGGCCTGCGCGTTGGTGTGAAACAGCGGCAGGTAGACCTGGTGCACATCGTCTGCCCGCAGATCTTCGTGCGTGGCGTTGATGCGTGCGCCCCAGAGCGCGTTGGCATGTGTCCACAACACGGCTTTGGGGCGCGAGGTGGTGCCCGATGTGTACTGCACACTGCATGGTGCGAGCGGGTTGGGCGCGCGCCGCGGCAGCGGCTCGGCGTCAATCGCGCCAAAGTGTTGCGCGGGCTCCACGGTGTGTGCGGGTGCTTCGCCGTTGTCGTCCCCAGTCACGGCAATCCAGCGCAAGGCCTTGCAACTGCGTCCCACCAGTTCGGCAAATTTGGGTTGAGTGATGGCCGCCACGGCACCGCTGTGCTCGGCGTAATAGGTGAGTTCATCGGCCACCGCCCGGGCGTTGGTGGTGAGCGCCACAGCGCCTATCCAGGTGCAGGCGTACCAGGCCAGCAGTGCCTCGGGGCAATTGTCCAGGTGGATCAGAACCTTGTCGCCGGGTTTCACGCCGCGCTGCGCCAAGCCGCCAGCAATGCGTTGAACCCGCGCCAGAAACTCGCCGTAAGTCCAGACCTGCTCGGCGCCCGAGAAGGGGGACCAGATCAGAAAGGGGTGATCGCCCCGGCTGCGGGCGCGCGCCTCGAGCAGCCAGGGCACGTCCATGCCGGAAAAGGGGTGCAGGCTGTTGGCCATGGTCATTGAGTTCAATGTCGCAACTGACGGGTTCAGGGTGCCAGGGCCGCTTCGACCAGCACGTACACATTGTGTTTGCCGTCTTTGCCCTTGATGGTCACCTGGTCGCGCCGTTCATAGGTGAAGCAATCCCGCGTGAGCTCGTAAGTCGACTCGGACACCTGGATGCGCCCCGCCACACCATCGGACTGCATGCGCGAGGCGGTGTTGACCACATCGCCCCACACGTCAAACAGCTGGCGCGACTGCCCGATCACCCCCGCCACCAGTTCGCCCGACGAGATACCGATGCGCAGCTGGATGCCTTGGATGTCGCGCACCAGCCCGAACATCTCACGGCCCAGCTCGACCAGCACTTTGGCGTGGTCATCGCGCGCGTCCGGAACCCCCGAGGCCACCATATAGGCGTCGCCAATGGTCTTGATTTTGGTCAGGCCTTTGTTCGCGACAGCGCGGTCAAAACGGTCAAAAATCTCGGTCAACATCTCCACCAGCGCCACCGGGCTGATGCGTTCTGAAAGGCTGGTGAAGCCCACAATATCGGCGAAGAGGATCGAGCTTTGCGAATACCGCTCGGCAAAGGTCTCTCCGGTCGACAACAACCGCTCGGCGATGGCTTGGGGAAACATGCGGCTGACCATCTCCACCAGGCGGTTGTTGGTGTCGTGCAGCACGCGTTCCATGCGGTTGAGATCGCCAATGAAAATATGGATCAACAGGTAAAAAATCCCGAAGGAGGCGATGCCATTGACCCAACCGCCATAGACCCGGATCTCGTCGGGTATCGCGTAGGGGGTCACCACGGCAATGCCCGAGCCGCCAAAAAACACCACCGCGCAGAGGCAAAAGATGGGCACACCGTGCTGCAGCCAGACACTTTCACCTTTGAAGATCAGGTAGGCCGCAACCGCCAGGGGCACAAATGCCTGATGCGCCGACCGCGGAACCTGCAGGCTGGGCA
>JANNMM010000175.1:0-2951 GCA_031397915.1 Rhodoferax sp.
GCCCTTGACGCAACCCCTTCAGGACATGGAAGCGGGAAAAGCCTTGAAATTGCGAACGACGCCGATCCGCGCAGCCTGGACCTCACGGGCGTGCAACGCATCGACCTGCATTTCCCCAAATTCACCGATGGCCGCGCTTACAGCCAGGCTTTCTTGCTGCGTCGGCGCCTGGGTTTCAAAGGCGAGATTCGCGCCACGGGTGACGTGCTGATCGACCAACTGGTGCAGATGCAGCGCAGCGGTTTTGACTCGGCCGAGCTGCGGGCGGACCAGGACGCTGCTTTTGCAAAAGTGCAGTTTGAGCGTTTCAGCGCGTTCTACCAGGGCGATGCGGTCGCGACTTTGCCGCTGTTTCAAAGGTCAGCGCAATGACCACCGGCCAATCTGCCATCGAACTCAACGCCCGCGCTTCGAAGGATTTCGACGCGAAACTGGCGCAGACACAGACCCTTCTGCTGCAGGCCGCCAGTGAATACGCCAACCCCGGCAACTTCTCGGCGCTGGGGTATTCGTTCATCAGCCAGGCCAACAGCCTGGGCGCTGAAGACATGGTGGTCAGCCACCTGGTTAACAGCCTGCAACTGGACGTCAGCATCTTTGTGCTGGAAACCGGCATGTTGCACCCCGAGACGCTGCAGGTGCTGGAACAGCTCAAAACCACATCTCGCGCGCCGGTCTCGGTGTTTAAACCGGTGAGCGAATCGGTCGTGCAGTTTGTTGCACGCGAGGGCAAAGAGGCGATGTACAAAAGCATCGATCTGCGCAAAGCCTGCTGCGGCATCCGCAAGATGGAGCCGCTGGAGCGCGCGCTGGCGGGCAAAAAGGCCTGGATCACCGGTCTGCGCCGCGAGCAGTCGGGCGCCCGGGCCGATGTGCCGTTGCGTGACGAGTCCGACGCCAAACGCGTCAAATTCAACCCGCTGGCCGACTGGACCTGGGGTGACGTGTGGCATTACATCAGCGTCAACAACGTGGCCTACAACGCGCTGCATGACCAATTCTTCCCCAGCATCGGCTGCGCGCCCTGCACCCGCGCCATCGCCTTTGGGGAGGACTTCCGCGCCGGGCGCTGGTGGTGGGAAGACGAAACAGCCAAAGAGTGTGGTCTGCACGCCGCGCAGAGTGGCCTTCAAGCCTCAGGCGAACCCGCCGCATCAAAAACCAAAGAGGAAGCCGTCGCATGAACGCACGTGTAGAACCAGAATTGTTGACGCACCTGAGCAACCAGCACCTGGATGCGCTGGAAGAAGAAACCATCTACATCCTGCGCGAGGTGGCGGCCGCTTTCGAGCGCCCCGCCCTGCTGTTTTCGGGCGGCAAGGATTCGCTGGTCATGTTGAAGTGCGCAGAGAAAGCCTTCGGCGCGGGCAATATTCCCTACCCTTTGCTGATGATCGATACCGGTCACAACTTCCACGAAGTCACCGATTTCCGCGATTCGCGGGCTGCTGAACTGGGCGCGAAGCTGATCGTGCGCAGTGTTGAAGACTCGATGAAGCGCGGCACCGTGCGTCTGGCGCACCCGGGTGAATCACGCAACGTGCACCAGTCCGTCACGCTGCTCGAGGCGATTGAGGAATTCAAGTTTGACGCGCTGATTGGCGGCGCGAGGCGCGACGAAGAAAAAGCCCGCGCCAAAGAGCGCATCTTCAGCCACCGCGACAGTTTTGGCCAATGGCAACCCAAGGCGCAACGACCGGAGCTGTGGAACCTCTTCAACACGCGTTTGCAGCCGGGTGAACACTTTCGCGTGTTTCCGATTTCCAACTGGACCGAGCTGGACGTGTGGCAATACATTGAACGCGAAAAAGTTGCTTTGCCGTCGCTCTACTACTCCCACAAGCGCGATGTGGTCGAGCGCAAGGGCCTTTTGGTGCCCGTGACAGACCTCACACCCTTGAAAGATGGCGAAATTGCCGAATCGCGCGACGTGCGTTTTCGCACGGTGGGAGACATCACCTGCACCTGCCCGGTGGAAAGCCTGGCCGCCAGCGCTGCCGAGATCGTGATTGAAACCCTGGCCGCCGATGTGAGCGAACGTGGCGCCACGCGCATGGACGACAAAACCTCCGAGGCATCGATGGAAAAACGAAAAAAAGACGGGTATTTTTAATTTTAAGTAGATTTACATATTTAAATTAAATAAGATTAATATGAATACGATAGCAAAATATAGAGCGAATACGAGACTTGAATTAGCAGAAAGTTCGTCAACCTCATCTGCACTAAAGTTTATTACCTGTGGCAGTGTAGACGACGGCAAAAGCACACTCATCGGCCGCTTGTTGGTCGACAGCCGCTCGGTGATGCTGGACCAATTGGCCAATGTTTCCAAAAGTGGTGAGGCAGACCTGGCCCTCTTCACCGATGGTCTCTCGGCCGAGCGCGAACAGGGCATCACGATTGACGTGGCGTACCGGTACTTCAGCACCCCCACCCGCAAGTTCATAATTGGCGACGCGCCGGGGCATGTGCAATACACCCGCAACATGGTCACGGCCGCCAGCAGTGCCGATGCTGCTGTGGTGCTGGTCGATGCGACCAAGCTTGACTGGCAAAACCCGGCCCTCGCCTTGTTGCCGCAAACGCGCCGCCATTCCCTGTTGGTGAATTTACTGCGGGTCTCCAGCATTGTGTTTGCGGTGAACAAGCTCGACGCCATTGCCGACCCGGCACTTGGCTTCGCGCACATCAAAGCTGCGCTTGAAAAATTCGCACACGAGGCAGGCATTGTGGTCGCCGCCACCGTGCCAATTTCCGCCCTTAAAGGGCAAAACGTGGTCAACGAAACGCCTGGTTGGTGTAATTACGACGGCCAGAGCCTGCTGCACATTCTGGAACAGTTGCCCGTGACAGCCAGCGAGACAGACCTGCCGTTTTCGTTCTCTGTGCCGTGGGTTGAAAATTTTTCTGCTTCCAGCGACACCAGCCAGGGGCGGCGCGTTTTTTGG
>JANNMM010000368.1:0-8356 GCA_031397915.1 Rhodoferax sp.
TGCGTGCGTCGTACTTGGACTGCATGTCGATGTGTGCGTAGGCTGATGCTGCCTCGATGATCGCCTTGTATTCGCTAGACAGCGCGTCATAGGCCTTGATGTTGACGTGCAGGTCAAGCTGAGGGCCGCCTTCCCAGTAGCCAGGGTAGGCGTAAAAGGGCGCAATCTTCTGGAAGCCAAGCTTCTGGTCGTCATACGGGCCTACCCACTCTGCTGCGTCAATGGTGCCTTTTTCCAGTGCGGTGTAGATTTCGCCGCCAGGAATGTTGGCAGCCACTCCGCCAATACGCTCGAACACGACGCCGCTGAAACCACCGGTGCGGAATTTCACGCCCTTGATGTCGGCGAGCGATTTAATCTCTTTGCGCCACCAGCCGCCCATCTGAGCACCCGTGTTGCCCATTGGGAAGCTCAAAATGTTATAGGGTGCATAAAACTCGCGCATCAACTTCAAGCCATTGCCCTCGTACATCCAGGCGGTCATCTGGCGGCTGTTCAGGCCAAAGGGAATGGCGCAACCCAGCGCAAATGTTGGGTCCTTGCCAAAATAGTAGTAGGGCGCGGTATTGGCGCACTCAACCGTGCCGTTCTGGACGGCATCGACTGTGCCAAATGCGGGCACGATTTCGCCAGCAGCATGGGTCGAGATGACAAACTTGCCGCCCGTCATGTCACTGACTTTCTTGGCGAACACGTCGGCCACGCCAAACAGGGTGTCGAGCGACTTGGGGAAGCTCGACGTGAGGCGCCAGCGCACGTTGGCCTGCGCGTGCACGACGGCGGGTGCTGCACCAGCAGCCAGAATGCCGGCAATACCCGCGTTCTTGATGACTAGACGACGATCCATAAAGACTTCTCCATTCAGAAAAAATGCCATGCGCTTCAGGCAGGATGCCCGGGCGTTGCAGCTGGGGGAAATTGTAGAAACAGATTAGACTGCCCTGGCAGGTGGTTTCCCTTATAAATTGCCTCTCAAAACCGTCACGTCGCATCCATGCCGCTTACCCGCTCCAATTCAAGCTCTGCCATCGATTTCCGAAACGCTGGCAAAGAGCAGTTGTCGCTGGCATTGATCGACACGCGAAACCGCGCTTTGCACCTGGCCGCGCAGTTTGAAAAATCGCCGGAAGCCCACGTGCTGGCCCTGCGCCTGCTGGGGCATGTGGCCTGGTTTCAGGAGTGGTGGATCGCGCGCAACGTGCAACGCAATCTGGGCCCCGGCTGTGATGGAACGGCGGTGCGGCTGGCCTCGATCGACCCCCTGGCCGACGCGGCTTGGCGTGCTGCACCCGAGGCCGCGCTGGCCGCAGGTGCAGACCTTGCCCGCGCGCCGGATGCGTTGAAGACCCGCAACTTCATGCTCGAAACGCTCGAATCCACCCTGGAACTGCTCGAGAAAGCCGATGAAACCGACCCGAAGCTGTATTTTTTCCGCCTGGCCCTGTTCCACGAAGACCGGGGTTGCGAAGACCTTTTGGCCATCGCACAAGCGCAGGGCCTGGAGCTGCCCGTGCAGCTGCCGGGGCCCGGCGCGCAACGCGAGCCTTTGTTGATCCCGGCCACCCGCTGGCGCACCGGCTTCGGAGCAGACGAGGGTTTTGCGTTTGACAACGAGCAGCCCGCTTATGACGATCCGGTGCCCGAGTTCGAGATTGACGCACAAGCGGTGTCCTGGTCGCAATATGTCGAGTTTGTCGACGACGGCGGTTATGACCGTGAGGACTTGTGGCACCCGGATGGCTGGCAATGGCTGGCACAAAAGGCCGGGCAGGAAGGGCGGCGCGGCCCCCGATTTGTTGACCAGATCGGCGTGGCCAGCGGGGCAGTGATGCAAACCCGCTTTGGCAAGCCACGGCGCATGTTGGGCGGGCAATGTGTGACCCACGTGTCCTGGTTCGAGGCCGATGCCTGGGCGCGTTGGGCCGGGCGCAGGCTGCCCGCCGAAGTCGAGTGGGAGGTGGCGGCCCACCTGGCGCTGCGCCGGGGTTTCAATTGGGGTGATGTGTGGGAGTGGACCGCCAGCACGTTCAGGCCCCATCCGGGTTTTAAGCCCGGCCCGTGGGCAGCCTATTCACAAGCGGCCTTTGGCAGCCACAAGGTGCTGCGCGGCGCGTCGTTTGCCACTTCGGCGCGCGTGCGCTCGCCGCGTTTTCGCCACTTCGCGCTTCCCGACCAGGACGGTTTGTTTTGCGGATTCCGCAGTTGCGGCATCTGATCCGCGCCAAAGCAAACACCGGCCGCTGCAAACTGATCTGTTGATGGTCAGTGCGCCTGCTTTTTCGTTTTGAATCGCCACCACGGCAACACGTCGCGCAGGGCCAGCACCTCGCCGCTGCGTTCGCTGGTGTAGCCGGGCAGGGTGTTGACGGCATCTTGCCAGGCGCTGGATCGCAGCAAATGGCGAAGCGCAGCCACCGGGGGCTGGTCCAGCGCGTCTTTGAGGCAAACCAGGTGGTAAGACTCCGCGGCCAGCGCCACAAAACCCAGCCCTCTGGCCCGGGCTGCGGCTTCGATGCCCAGCCCGGCGTCGGCAATGCCGCCGGACACGGCCTGCGCCACGGCGGCGTGCGACGGCTCGGTGTTGCCAAACCCGACCACCTGCGCCGAAGCCAGCCTCGCTTGGGTCAGCAATTGCTCCAGCAACACGCGTGTGCCGGTGCCCAAAGCCCGATTGGCAAAACGTGCCTTCAAACGAACCACATCGTGAAGGGTTCCAATGCCCAGCGGGTTGCCCGGCGCCACCATCAGCCCCTGCACGCGCCGGGCAAAGCCGATGATTTTGTGGCGCCCGGGTTGCAGCAGCGGCTTGTAGGTGCGCTCAGTGAGTGAACCCGGCGCCGGTCGCTCCAGTGTGTGAAATCCGGCCATCTCACAGCGGCCCTCGTTGAGCGCGCGGATGGCGTCCACGCTACCGGTGAAGCGGATGTCCAGGTGCAGCGCGCCCGGGTCCTGGTGCAGGGCGTGTTCGCGCAGCAGGCCCAGCGCGTCATCGTAGCTCGCGTAAAGCGTCACCACGTGGGCGGCGTCGTCAAACGCGATGGCGAAGGTGCGCTCCAGTTCGCTGCGCAACGCCTCAATCTGCGACGCCAAACGCGCCTGCGCCTGCGCTTCGGCCCACAGAAGTTTGCTGGCGAATTCCGTCAGTCGGGCCGACTTGCCTTTTTCCCAAACCACCAGGTCGTGCCCCAACACCTCCTGCCAGCGCTTGAGTTCACCCCAAACGTGACGGTACGAAAGCCCCAGCCGCCGCGCCGCTGCCGATATCGACCCGGTCTGCGCCACGGCCGCCAGCAAGTCGATCAGCGGGTTGCGCACCACGGCGGGGCCGCCTTGCGACTCAGCGCGGTCCGCGTGCGCCTGGTCGACCAGCGCGTAGTTGAGAAGCAGCCTATGCAAACGAGTGCCTATGGTGGGGAAATAAACAACTGCTTACGATACCCCAAGACCCGATATTCACCGCATGACGACCTTCACTGAAAGCGCGGCGACAGCGCTGGCACTCATCACCTCCCTCGATTCCGGCCTGCTGGCCATTGTTGGGCGCTCGCTCGCTGTGAGCGCCAGCGCCTGCTTGCTGGCCTGCGTGTTCGGCTTGGGGCTGGGCGCCTGGCTCGGTGCCACGCGTTTCCAGGGGCGCGGCGCGCTGCTGGCCGTACTCAACACCCTGCTGGCGGTGCCTTCGGTGGTGGTGGGCCTCGTCGTGTATTTGTTGCTGTCACGTACGGGCCCGCTCGGGTTTCTGGGCTGGCTCTTCAGCTTCAAGGCGATGGTGATCGCCCAGGCCGTGTTGGTGCTGCCCGTGGTGACGGCGCTCACCCGCCAATGTGTGGAAGACGCGCAGACCCGCCATGGCGAGCAGGTTGCCTCGCTGGGCGCCGGGCCCGCCTTGCGCAGCGTGATCCTCGCCTGGGACGAGCGTTATGCCTTGCTCACGGTGTTGATCGCTTCTTTTGGCCGCGCCATCTCGGAAGTCGGCGCGGTGATGATTGTGGGCGGCAACATCGACGGTTTCACGCGGGTCATGACCACCGCCATTGCGCTGGAGACCAGCAAGGGCGATTTGCCGCTGGCGCTGGCGCTGGGGCTTGTGCTGCTGGCTGTTGTGCTTCTGCTCAACATGCTGATCGGGCTGGTCAAACGCTGGCGCGAACGCACCGAAGGCGCCGGGCCGATGGTGGCGCAGCCTTTGCCTGCGGGTGGGCAGTTTTCATGACGCAGGAACCCCTCACCGGCCCGCCGCTGTTGTGTGACCTGCAAGGCACCGGTGTGCAGTTTGGCGGTGTAACTGCCTTGCGCGACGTGAACCTTCGCATCCACGCGGGCGAACGCGTGGCCCTGGTCGGCAGCAATGGCAGCGGCAAAAGCACGCTGCTGCGTTTGATCCATGGTTTACTAAAACCCGTCAGCGGTAGCGCCCGGTTGCCCGGGCGCATCCGCCAGGCCATGTTGTTCCAGCGGCCTTACATGTTGCGAACCAGCGCGTTGAACAACGTGGCGCTGGGCTTGTGGATTCGCGGCGCATCCTGGCCAAACGCGAAAATTGCCGCGCTGGTCGCGCTGGGCCGCGTCGAACTCGCGGCGCTGGCCCATCGCAGCGCCAAAACGCTTTCGGGTGGCCAGCAGCAACGCCTGGCACTGGCGCGCGCGTGGGTGCTCGCGCCCGAAGTCTTGCTGCTGGACGAGCCCACCGCCAGCCTGGACCCGCACGCCAAACGCGAGGTTGAGGCGCTCCTGGCCGAGCTGACATCCGAGATGACGGTGGTGTTCGCCAGCCACAACCTGGGCCAGGTCAAACGCCTCGCTTCCCGAGTGATTTATCTGGAGCACGGGCGTGTGATGGCGGACTTGCCGGTTGCGCAGTTTTTTGAAGGACCCTTGCTGCAGAAAAGATACCCCGAGGCGCATGCCTTTGTGAAAGGAGAAACGACTTGAAATTTTGTGTGATATCCGAATACACCGCTTGGCGCTGGTTTTGTGGTCGCCGCTGGGTAGCCGGCACTTTGCTGGTGGCGTTCGCGGCACAGTTTTCCGCAGCGCGTGCGCAGTCCATCGTGATGGCCTCCACCACATCGACCGAGCAATCCGGCCTGTTCACCCACCTGTTGCCAGAGTTCAAAAAGGCCAGCGGCATCGACATCAAGGTGGTGGCCGTGGGCACCGGCCAGGCGCTGGACATGGGCCGCCGGGGCGACGCCGACGTGCTTTTTGTGCATGACAAAACAGCCGAGGAAAAAATCGTGGCTGATGGTTTCGCGGTGAAACGATTTGAGGTGATGTACAACGACTTTGTCGTGGTCGGCCCGAAGAACGACCCGGCGGGTGCGAAGGGCCGCGACATCCTGGAGGGTTTGAAAAAGATCGCCGCCGCGCAGGTTGGTTTCATCTCGCGCGGCGACAAAAGTGGCACCCATGCGGCCGAGCTGCGTTACTGGATGGCGGCTGTCGCTGCTGCGTCCAAAGGCAACGGCTACAAAGAGTGCGGCTGCGGCATGGGTCCGGCGCTGAACATCGCCTCCAGCAGCAACGCCTATGCGCTCGCCGACCGGGGCAGTTGGCTGGCTTTCAAGAACCGGGGGGAGCTGGCGGTTCTGATCGAGGGCGACACCAAACTTTTCAACCAGTATGGCGTGATGGCCGTCAACCCGGCGAAACACCCGAATGTGAAAGTGGCCGAAGCGCAGAAGTTTGTCGATTGGGTGGTTTCACCGGCCGGGCAATCGGCCATTGCCAGCTACAAGATCGGCGGCGAGCAGTTGTTTTTCCCGAACGCTCAGCGCTGACCATTTATCGTCAATTGCCAGTTGCTATAATAAATATAGCAATAAACGTAATAAATTCGTGACTTAAAGCCCGATTTTATTCAAAAAATTCGATTTTTCACCATTTGAAGTCAAAAGTTAACATGGGTGTTAACTTTTGACAGTTTCCCCTAAACCGGTTTTTTGTTGCCCAGTTTTCGGTACACCGTGGCGCGGCTGATGCCCAGTTCGCGCGCGGCCTGCATCACATTGCCTTTGGCTTGCACCACGGCCTTGCGGATCAGGGCGGTTTCGACTTCCCGCAGCGACTGGTGGTCGCCGGCCTGCGGGCCGCGCAGTGAGGTTCCATCGAGGGCGCTCTGGCGGCGTTTGACGGAAATGGCATTGAGGCGCAGGCCCGACCAGAGCGGCACGTCGATCGGCGCGGGCTGGCCATAGGACTCGCGACCGGCGGCGTCAAACAACATCTCGAAGGGCATGGCAAACAGCTCACTGGCGTGCACAGGGGGTGAAGCGTCGCCGCTGCGCTGCGTGAGGTGGGCGATCATCTGGCGCGCCGCCTGGTTGGCGCCGGCCACCCAGCCGTCGGCGTCCAGGCACACCAGGCCGTCGGTCTCGTCGCCCAGCGTGCGGCCGGGCCAGTTCAGGCGCACCAGGAGCTTGTGCGCGCGATCCAGGGTGAGCGCGTTTTCAATGCTGCGCGCCGACTGCGCCACCAGGTGTTTGAGTTCGGGGCGCTCTTCGACGTCCACGCCGGTCAGGTCCAGCATGCCGACGACCCGCCCGTCGGGGTCAAACAGGGGGGCGCCGGCACAGCTGTATGCCGCGTTGCCGTTGAAAAAATGCTCGCCGCGGTGCAGCCAGACCGGGTGCAGCTCGCTCAGGGCGGCACTGATCGCGGTAGTGCCCACACTCTGCTCGGAGAGGTCCACGCCCACGCGGGCGATCACGTTGGCGCGCGGGTCGCTGCGGTCGATCTGGCCACCCACGTCAACCACCACACCGCAAGCGTTGGTCAGGATGGCGAAATAGCGGGTTTCAGCGATGGCATGCCCGAGCTGCTTGAGCGCCGGCCGCGCGGCGTTGAGCAAAACATGGTTGGCCTCCTCCGAGCGGCGCATCGCCTGGGCCGAGACCATGTCGAAACCCACGGCCTGTTGTGGGCGCTGCCCGTTTGAGAGGCAACGCTGCCAGGATTGTGCGATCCAGGGTTCGGTCAATGGGCCGTTTAATTGGCCCGCAAATGGGCCGATCGCCGGCTGGCCGTCGTGCAGCAACGCCTGGCGCGCCAACTGGATGTGGCGCAGGCGCTGCTCCGTGGTGTGGATCAAGGAATGAAGCATGGATGATGACGTTGCGGTCCCCTTTGTTTCAATTTGAGAATTTAACACCAACTGCGAAGGGTTTTAGGGTTTTGCCTAGGTTTTTTGCCGGGCGCGAAACCAATAATTCAGGCGCTCAACCCCTATCTATGACGGAGAAAAACGCTATGCAGGTACAGATGAAAATCAATGGCAAGGCCACCAGCCTGGATGTCGCCGACAACACCCTGCTGGTGCAGGCATTGCGTGAAACCCTCAAACTCACCGGCACCCATGTGGGCTGCGACACGGCGCAGTGCGGCGCCTGCACGGTCATCATGAATGGACGCGCTGTCAAGTCGTGCAACATGCTGGTCGCGCAGGCAGGCGGCGCCGAGATCACCACCATCGAGGGCCTCGCCAAACCCGACGGCACCATGCACCCGATGCAGGCGGCGTTCAAGGAATGCCACGGCCTGCAATGCGGCTTCTGCACCCCGGGCATGGTGCTGAGCGCGGTGGACCTGTGCACCCACCACCCCAAGGCCAATGAGGGTGAAATTCGCGAAGTGCTCGAAGGCAACCTGTGCCGCTGCACCGGTTACCAGAACATCGTCAAGGCCGTGAAGATGGGCCAGGCGGCCATGGCCTGAGCGCAACGCGCGAAACAAACTCCAGGAGAACAAACATGGGCGCATCCGATTTTTCAAAACTGCCACACATTGGCGAAGCCATCAAGCGCAAGGAAGACTACCGCTTCCTCACCGGCGCAGGCAACTACACCGACGACATCAACCAGGTTCACCAGACGCATTGTGTGTTCGTGCGCAGCCCGCACGCCCACGCCATCATCAAGTCGATTGATGTCAGCAAAGCCTCGGCCATGCCGGGTGTGGTCAAGATATTCATCGGCAAGGACCTCGAAGGAAAAATGGGTGGTTTGCCCTGCGGCTGGCTCATTACCAGCACCGACGGCACACCCATGAAAGAGCCGCCCCACCCGGTGTTGGCCATCGGCAAGGCCCGCCATGTGGGTGACGCCGTGGGCATGGTGATCGCCGAAACGCTGGAGCAGGCCAAGAACGCGGCTGAAGCGGTTGAGGTGGACTACGAGGTCTTGCCCGCTGTGACCGACGTGTTGCAGGCCGCCAAGGCCACCGCGCTGCACGAGGCCGCACCAGACAACCACTGCTTCAAGTGGGCGCTGGGCGACAAGGCCGTGGTCGACGGCGTCTTCGCCACCGCCGCAAAAGTCACCAAGCTCGATTTGACCAACAACCGCCTGGTGCCCAATGC
>JANNMM010000024.1:0-9859 GCA_031397915.1 Rhodoferax sp.
CGCCCGCGCGCGCGACGTGACGCATTGGCACGAGCTGCGGGAGCGCGGCGTGATGCGCGTGCAGCGCGAGTTGTTTGAAGCCAGCCTGCAAAGCGGCGCCAGTGTGCTCGAAGTGCTCGGCCATGCGCCCGATGACATCGCGACGTCGCTGCTGCGTTTTCGCGACCACAACCTCGCCCTCTTCGAGCAGATGCACCCGCACTACAAAGACCGCGCCAAACTCATCGCCGTCGTCAAGCAGGGGCGCCAGCAGTTTGAGGAACAGATGGCGCAGGAGCGGGCACAACTGCTGGCGCCTGTCGTATTGCGAAAATAATACCCATATTGGGTATGATTGGCTGCAAATTGACCGAGTTTTTGAGATTTTGGAAGAAAATTGGCTTTCAAGTCACGTGAAATAGCGTTTGTTTGCTATTTAATACATAGCATTCAGTCGCGTCTGAAAGTTCAGGCTTGATCAACCTCCGCACGGCGACCGGGCCATGCGCATGCGGTTTTGGAATGGAATCACGCGCGGTTCCGAAAAATGGGTCAAGCTGGCGCTTGGCCATTTTTTATGGGCAGATCGACAGATGGCGACCACGCGCCTTCCCCTCCAAAGCCCGGTCGCACAGCCCAATCACCGCGCTTGGTGGGGTTTGAACGTTGGAGTTCAGCCGCAGGCGAAAAGCGCAGCCGTTTGAATGTCCAAATGCGAGGGGTTAGACCGCATTTAGGATTGAGACCGAATGCTTTTGCTAGCCTTGTGCAGCGCTTCGACCACCCCGCAGAACACGGTTACTGCTCGTTCCGAGAGCGCTCGGTTAGCGAATACTGGGTCCTCAGGCGGAGCTTTGTCTTGGTTGAGAAAAGCCAAGAGCGGCGACACATGAACGATGCAATGGCGGTATTCGATGAGGCGCCGCAATTCCCCAAGAACATGGGAATCGACTCCAATCTCCCCTATCTTGATGCCATATGCAGCGCGGAACGCGAGCTTGAGGTCATCGAAGTTCTGGAAATTGATACGAACCTTGTCGACGATTGTGGCGAACACTCCTTGGCCAGCAGTACCGGCCTCCGCCTCAAGTTCGGCAAAGCGGGGGGATTCACGCTCTGCCCTTGAAGCGAAAGCCATGAACAAGGCCGACGCGTCGGGCGTGACGCCTTCCGACTCGATTTCAAGAAGGCGCGTTTTGCCGTAGCTCTCTAGTCCGGTTACCAAGAATGATAGCGACGAAGTGGCTTGAAGCACTTCGAATATGTAACCTTGGTCAGACCTTCCCGTCCACAACAGTTCGACTGCTTGAAGCGTGCTTTCCCACACCTCAATAGCTGTAGGCGCTAGAACTAGGTTTCTGCCCTGTTGGACCCGCGCTCCAGTGACTTGAAGTCCTACGTCACCCAGCTGAAATACGGTGCCGTCCTGTCCCACTCGGAACGAGACTGGCGAATGTTCTCCAGTGGCTTGAAGCATCCCTACTTCTACATCGAGCGGGCCGCAGTGCAGCCGAATTTCACCAGGAGACCAGACAAACATAAGGAGCGCGCGTTGGAACTCCGGTTGCCCACGAAGATCGATGGTCGCGACTCGAGTTCCGGTGCCAGGCGACGAGTGGTAGAAACGAAGTAGGCGGTCCGCAGTGCGATCCAAGCGAAAATAATGGCCTCCTGCAGGTACTTCAATAATAACGCCGGCCGGGCAATCGATTCGAAAGGAATCTGGCGATGAATACTCAAAGGCCACAGTACCGACCGGGCGACACATCGCGTTAGCGATCTGGCGAAGAACCTCAGATGGAAGGGGCATTGGCATTGATGCGGTCTAACGAATTGCACTCGGCGAAACCTGCAATATAAAAAGGCCGTTGCGGTGAATATCTTTCATAGAAACTTCTGAAAATCTTCTATTTGCAACGCCGTAGGCCGATTTGCCATAGGAATATGCAGTTATAAATAAAGTCGCTAAACCCGACACGAAAAACCTTGGATCAGGTGCCAATTGCACTATAGCGCCAGGCTGAAAAACAGTCACGTAGCGCGGTGATTGGGCTGTGCGACCGGGCTTTGGAGGGGAAGGCGCGTGGTCGCAATTTGTCGGTCAACCCAAAAAATGGCCAAGCGCCAGCTTGACCCATTTTTCGTGGCCGCGCGTGATTCCATTCCAAAACCGCATGCGCATGGCCCGGTCGCCGTGCGGTTTGACGCGAACGGCCGTCCGGATATCTTGGGTATTGAGAAATAATCCAACTATTAACATGAGTGTTAACAATTTGCTTCTAAATTGTAATTTTCCAAAATATTATGAATATTAGACCTCCAAGTCACGTATTTATTAAATAGTTTGCTACTTTTTATATAGCATTACTTCAACGACTTTTTCTTGGCAGATGGCGGCAAATAGTTCTCTCCAGACACCACTGACTTCCCCGTGCGGCTTTCGAGTTGCTTGCGCGCCTGGCGGGCGATGCCGCCACCGGCTTTGGCTGCCGTCGTGTTTTGCTGCATGCCGGTGGCAGCGTCGTTTTCGGCAATCTGGCGGGTGGACAACTCGGCCAGCGCCGTGAAGATCAGTTCGGCTTCGCTCATGTGGTCGCGCAAGTTTTGGCTCTTCAGCCCCTTCATGCCTTTGTGTTCCTTGACGCTGACGCCCGACCATTCCTGGTGGATGATGTTGGTCAGGATGGCGAACTCATTGCCTGCCTTGATGTCGTGGCCGCGCCAGTAGTCGGTGAGCTTGTTGCGGGTTTCCTGTCCGGTCATGCGCTGCTGGATCCACCTGTCGCTGCGGCCATGCTGCTGCCAGGTTTGGCGGGCTCGGTCCAGCGACAGGGCCGGGTCGGCCATTTCCTGCATGCGCTCGTAACCCACCTTGGCCAGCCAGAGCTTGATGGGCTCGGCTTTGGGGCTGGGGATGGATTGAACGATGCGAAGCAAGGTTTGGGCTTCAGCGCAATCGGTCTCGCGCTGCTTGCCATCCGGCGCAGTCAATTTCAACCTTACGATTTTCTCGTAAGCTTGGTCAGAACCCGCTTCCTGCGCCAATTTGCGCTTCAGGTCAGACCAGTAGCGATTGGCATAGGTGCTTTCAGTCAGCACCTGCACCACATCAATGACCGAAAACCACCAGATTTCAGTGTCTTCGTCATACACGCGGCGGATGGCTTGGCCGTCAAATTCAGTGGGCAGGATTTTCATGGTGAGCGGAATTTACTGTATTTAATCACAGTATAGCGATTTCATCCCCGCGCAAAGAACCCATCCCACACCAGCTTGACCCCCGTCAGAAACATGCCGCCATACAGCAGCCTGTAAAACAGCTTCTCGTCGATGCGCCGGGCGATGCGCACGCCAACCCACACGCCCAGCGGCACCATGGGCAGCAGTACCAGCGATGTGGCCATGTTGCGGCTGTCGATCAGGCCCAGCCAGGTGTAGGGCACCCACTTGGACATGTTGACCACAAAGAACAGGAAGGCCATGGTGGCGGCGTAACGCACGGGCGGCAGGCGCAGCGGGATCACGTAGGCGCTCACCGGCGGGCCGCCCGCGTGCGAGATGAAACTGGTGAAGCCGCTGGTGGTGGTCAGGATGGCGCCGAGCCACTTGGGCGGCGGCGCGCTGTCGGGCTTGGGCGGGAACAGCAGGCGCTGCGCCAGAAACAGCAGCGTGAAAATGCCGACGATGCCGGCTACCAAGTGGCTGTCGAGCACTTTGAAAAGCAGCGTGCCGACCACGGTGCCCAAAAGCGCGAAGGGAATGAGGAACTTGAGCAGCGCTCGGTCGAAGTCTTTGCGGAAAGCGGCCACACCCAAGACGTCGGCCACCAGCAGGGGCGGCATCATGATGGCGGCGGCCTGCGGCACCGTTACGGCAAGCGCCATCAGCGGCACGGCGAGTGATCCCACGCCACTGCCAAAGCCGCTTTTGCCAATGCCCATCAGCAACACGGCGGGCAGTGCCACCGCGTAGAAATACGGGTCGGTGATGATGGGCAGTGTCAACGCGGGAAGCTGTTCAGCCGGGACAGAGTGATCGGCCGGCCATCGCCTATTCAGTTTCCAGGCCGAGGTAGGCTTTGCGGATTTCGGGGCGCGTGAGCAGCTCGCTGGCGGCGCCTTCAGCGACGATGCGGCCCTCTTCCATCACATAGGCGCGGCTGGCCAGCTGCATGGCCATGGCCACGTTTTGTTCGACCAGCAACACCGAGGCGCCTGCGGCGTTGATGTTGCGGATGGCCTTGAACATCTCTTGCACGATCAGTGGCGAGAGGCCGAGCGAAGGTTCATCCAGCAGCAGCAACTTGGGCCGGGCCATCAGCGCGCGGCCAATGGCCACCATCTGCTGCTGGCCGCCCGAGAGCGATCCAGCGGGTTGTGGCAGCTTCTCTTTCAGCGCGGGGAACAGCGTGAGGACCTGCTCCAGCGTTTGGGCACGGTGCGCCTTGGCCGATTGGATGAAGCTGCCCAGCTCCAGGTTTTCCAGCACCGTCATGCCGGTGAAGAGGCGGCGGCCTTCGGGCACGATGGCGATGCCGCTTTCGCAGAACTGGTGGCTGGGTAGATCGGAAATGTCGCGCCCGTGGAATGTCAGCGTGCCCGAACTGGCTTTGTGCAGACCGGCAATCGCGTTGATGAGTGTGGACTTGCCCGCGCCGTTGGGGCCGACCACACACACCAGCTCGCCGGTTTGAACCGCAAGGTGGATGCCCCACAACGCAGGCGCTGCGCCGTAACGCACGTTGATGTCGCGCAGCTCAAGCATGGGCCGCCCCTGCATTGCCAGCACCGCTCGCGGGCGCGACTTCGGCGCCGAGGTAGGCCGTCATCACTTCGGGGTTTTTCATCACTGTTTTCGGGTCACCTTCGGCTAGCAGTTTGCCGTGGTTGAGCACGGCGATGCGGTCCACCAGCGCCATCACGGCGTGCATCACGTGTTCGACAAACACAATCGTTGTGCCTTGCGCGCGGATCTGCCGGATCAAAGCCACGGCATCGTTGATTTCACTCGGCGTGAGGCCCGAGAGCACCTCGTCGAGCAACACCAGGCGCGGCCTGGCCGCCAGGGCACGCGCGAGTTCCAGAAACTTGCGCTGGTGCAGGTTCAGGTCGTCGGGCAGCGCGTGGGCTTTGGCTGCAAGACCGGTGAATTCAAGCCACTTCCAGGCTTCGCGCTCCGCCACAGCGCGCGACAGGGCGGCACTGCCAAACATGCCGACAAGGGCCACGTTTTGCAACACGTCCATGTGCGCAAAGGGCCGCGGGATCTGGTAGGTGCGGGCGATGCCGGACTGCGCCACCGAATGCGCGCTCAGACGCGTCAGGTCGCGCCCTTCAAAAAGGATTTGTCCCGAAGTGGCCGGGAAGTGGCCGCTGACCAGGTTGATAAAGGTCGACTTGCCGGAACCGTTGGGGCCGAGCAAGCCGAGGATTTCGCCCTCATACACCTTCAGGTTCACGCCATCCAGCGCGCGCACGCCGGTGAAGGCCTTGACCAGGTTTGTCACTTCCAGCAGGGGTTTGGTGGTTTCCGAATACCTTGCGGGCGGTGTCACACCACGCTCAGGGTGAACGGCATTTGGCTCAGGGTGCACAGTGTCTGGAACAACGCGCGCCGCGTTGGGCTCTGCATGCAAGGCCGCCGCTGCGCCAGCCCGGCCCTTCTTCCACCACTTGTCCAGCATCGCCAACACCCCATTGGGCATGAACAGAATCACCACCACCAGCACCGCGCCAAACACTGCCCGCCCGATCACGGGCGAACTGCCGGTAGAGAACACAAACAGCAGGCAGGTGATCGCCACCGCACCCACCACTGGCCCCGCCCAATAGCGAGTGCCACCGAGCACACTCATCAGCACCACGGTGAGCGGCACGGTGATGTTGAAAGTCTCGCCCACCGTGACGTAGTTGACAAACAACGCGTGGATACCACCGGCCAGGCCGGCCAACGCGCACGAGAGCGCAAAGGCCAGCATTTTGTAGCGCAGGGTGGGCACACCCATTACTTCGGCCACGTCTTCGTCATCGTGAATCGCAAACAGGCCCAGGCCCAGTTTGGACGAGTGCACCTTCCAGGCAATCAGCGCGGTAAGAACGGTAGCTGCCACCGCCATCAGGTAGATCGACGAGGGCGCAGACGGCCCGAGCTGCGGCACGGCAACACCGGCCAGGGAAACGCCGGGCCCGCCGTCAATGCGGGTGTTCAAAACAATCGTCGCCACCACAAAGGTGATGGCCAGGGTGAGCAGGGCAAACAATTCGCCGCGCACGGCTTTCACGCGGAACACCACGGCACCCAGCGCAAGGCCGAGCAAGGCTGCCATCAAAGCCGCGACTGGCAAAGTCAACAAAAACGGCCAGTTCAAATTGGCCGACAGACCCGCAGAGGTATACAGTCCAATGCCGAAAAAGGCACCGTGCCCAAAAGAGAAATAACCGGAATAACCACTGAGGATGTTCCAAGACAGGGCGAGGATCGTCCAGTGGCAGATCAGGTAGAGGAACGACTCGTAAAACGCCGGCAGCCCGAGCCAGGGCACAGACCCCAACGCCAGACCGGCGGCCAACAGACCTGCCAGGGTTTTGTTCATGGCCGCTCTGCCCTGCCCATCAGCCAACGCGTTTGACCGGTTTGAACAGCAACATCACGATCAACAGTGAGAACGAGACGATCGGCGCCCAGGCCGGTGCCGCCACCGCCATCGTTACGGCTTCAGACACCCCGATGAAGATGCCCGCCACCAGTGGCCCCAGCGCGCTGCCCAGGCCGCCAAGCATGACGGCGGCAAACACCACGCCGACCCACGCGAAGATCTGCGACGGTGTGAGGGTGAAGGTCAAAGCCAGGCAAATGCCGGCAACTGCCGCCAGTGCCGCGCAGAGGCCCGAAAGTGCGAGTGACAAACCGCGCTGGTTCACACCAAACGCGGTGGCTATCGGGCCGTCTTCGGCCATGGCGCGCAATGCTTTGCCGAGGTCGGTGTACCGCATGGCAGCCCACACCGCGTAACACAGCACACAGGCCAGCGCCAGGGTGATCAACTCGGGCACCGGGAAGTAAAGGCCCGCGACGACGAACTTCTGGTCGTTGTAATGCGACTCCAGGCGGCGGAAATCGGCGCTCCAGATGCCCTGCACCAGGCTTTCAATCATCACGGTAAAACCAAACGTGACCAGCAGGGAATTAAACGGCGTGATCTCGAATTTCGCCAGCAACCACTGCATGGCGACGCCGAACACAAAAAACAGCGGCGGCAACACCAGCAACGTGAGCAAGGGGTCTATGTGCCACACCGTCGCCATGTGGTAACTGGCGTAGGCACTCAAAAACACGAAGCCGAAATGCGCCAGGTTGATCTGGCGCAAGAGGCCCCAGGTCAGCCCCAACCCCAGGCCTACCAGCCCATACAAACTGCCGATGAAAATGCCGGAAAGGATCGATTGCGACAGCAGGTTGAAGCTGGGCCAGGCCATAGGTTGCGCGGGCGCTAAAGCGCTCTATTGAACCTGCAGCCTGGCACCACCTGGCGCATAAGTCTGCGGCCAGACCACCACCCACTTGCCGTTTTGCACCTGCTTGATCTTCATCAGGTCGTCGCCGTAGTTGCCCGGGCCGTTGAAACGCAACTTGCCATGAATGGTGTCAATGCGGTTGGCCTTGAGGAAGGCGGCAATGGCTTTGTCGTCAAAACTCTTGGCACCCACAATGCCGGCCTCCAGAATCTGCCAGGCCGAGTACGACGCAGCGGCCTGCACCTCCACCGTGGTGTCGGGCAGGTTCGCCCGCGCGGCGCGGTCGTTGAAGGTCTTGATGAAGGCAGCGCCTTGCGCGTTGTCGCTGAATGGTGCATGTTCTTCAAAAATTGTCAGCGAAATCGCGCCTTTTCCGTCGGGCGATTTGGTCATCGGGCCGGGTGCCGGGTAGGTGTGGAAATGCAACGGCGGCGTGTAGTCGATCTTCTTCATCGCGTCCAGCAGCATGTTGCCTTCCAGTGCGATGTCTCCCATCCAGACGAGATCGGGCTTGGCGTCTTTCACGCGGGCGGCAATCGGGCCAAAGTCGCGGTTGCCGAATTCCCATTCCAAAAAGAGCACTTCGGTGAGGCCACGCTTTTTGGCAACTTCACGCGCGCCGAGCGACATGAAGTGGATGGACGGGAATTTGCTGGTGACGATGGCAATGGTTTTGGGTGGTTTGGGTGAGGCGGCGAGTGCGTCAAACACCGAATTGGGCACGGTGTTGCCCGGGTCCGAGCCGAGTGACCAGGCCGGGAAGGCCATGTCGTATTTGGAGAGCGACGGAATGCCGAAGGTGTGGTGCACCAGCACCTTGTTGTAACGCTGGGCGACGCCCATCGCTGAAAGAATCGCGCCAGTGGCGTAGGGGCCCATCAGCAGGTCGACCTTGTCGGAAGTGACCAATTGCTCGTACATGGTGCGGGCGAGGTCGGGTTTGGACTGGTCGTCTTTCACGATCCACTCGACCTTGCGGCCCAGCAAGCCACCGCGTGCGTTGAGTTGTTCAACGTAAATTTCACCGACGAGTTTGTGTGTCATCGCCGTGGCCGAGAGCGGTCCGGTCAGCGCCAGCGTGCTGCCGATGCGGATGGGCGCCTGCGCTTGCGCCGCCAATGGCAAGAACGCCATACACGCGGCGGTGGCCGCAAGTGTGGTCAGGTGTTTGAGCAGTTTCATGTCAGTTCTCCTCTTATAAAAGTTGACGATCAAAAACCATGGCCAGGTTCAATGGCTGGCCACGAAGCCGGCAGGAACCGCTCCGGTGTATTCCTCATTGGCGACGGCTTCATTGGACAGGGCAAAACCGATCGGGTTGTCCAGCTCTTCACTCATGTGGGCGATCAGGCTGGCAGTGCGCGCCAGCATGGGCACGCCCTTGAGCGCGTTGACCGGGAACCCGCAGCCGAGCAGCACTGCCGGTATGGCCGCAGACACATTGAGCTTGAGCGCCTTGCCGACGATGCCGGGGATCGCGTTCTCAACGGCGATGGAGATGTCCACAAAACGCTGCCCGGCACCCACTTTTTTTGATAAATCATAAAGCGCTTTCACCCGTGGGTCGAGGTGTTTGTGCAGTGGGTGGCCGTAACCCGGCACCGACTGCTTGTTGGCACGCAGGGCGGAGACGATTTTGTGCGCAGCGGCGTTGATGTCGCCGCCATGGTTGGCCGCTTCGGCATCGATTTGCTGGAACAGGCGACCGGCCGTCTCGGAAGCACCCAGAATGACCGTGCCACAACCCAAAATGCCGGCGGCCACAGCGCCCTGCATGGCGTCCGGCGCAGCGGCCAGGGTCATGCGTGCGGCCTGTACGCTGGGCACCATGCCGTGTTCACCAATGGCGACCATACAGGCGTTCAGCAGCGCGCTCATCTTTGCGTCGGCCTTTTTGCCCGTCAGTAAAAAGTAAAAGTAGTCGCCGAAATTGACCTGGCCGATCAGGTCCTGGCACAGGTCTGCGCCACGCACAACGATGGTGTCGGCGTTGGCCGTGGAGATGGCCGAATTGGGGGCGATTTTTTTGCCTATTTTCATGTCGCAGGCACCAGTTTGAAATCGTAGGCGCAGCTCAGCCACGGCTTGTCCAGCACACGGCCATCGGGGGCCTTGCCGGGCGGGTGTTTTGCGAAATCGACAATCAGGCTTTCGCGCACGCCAAACACGGCATCCGAGTCCAGGTATTCGCTGTCTGACACAAACAGGTGCGTCACCAGCGGCGCATACCCGTCAGCGCGCAACATCATGTGCATGTGGCCAGGGCGAAACGGGTGGCGGCCCATGGCCAGCAGCATCACGCCGCCCGGGCCATCAATGGGCACCGGGTACTTGGCGGGTTTGATGCTCCAGAAGCTGTAGCGCCC
>JANNMM010000025.1:0-25036 GCA_031397915.1 Rhodoferax sp.
CATTGTTGGTGATCGTGCCGCCGGGTGGCTGAATGTTCAGCGTTCCGGCGGCGACATCGGCAGAGATCAGGCCATTGTTGACAAGACTGTGTGCGCCGCCGACATAGATGGCGCTGTTGATCGTACCCTGGCCGCGAATCGTTAGCCCGGAGCCGATTGTGGTCGTCCCAGTGCCTTCGAGTGTGATGCGCGCAGCCGCGTCGTTCAGGTTGATGGCACCGGTGCCGCCGATAGTCTGGTTGCCACCCGACGTCGCTGAACTGTCAAAGCTCAAAATGCCGCCATTGGCGACAAACACATTGCCATTGACCGTCAGCCCGTTGGCGATGCGTTCCCGAGAGTTGGCAATGGAACCCATATCGAGGACGCCGTCTAGCGTGACGCCGCTCAGGAAGTTGCTGCCACTGCTGAATGCCTGAAGAACACCCGCCGAAGACGTTGCAATGGTCCCTCCGGTGATCGTGCTGCCAAACTGGTTGACCACGCTGCCATCGGCAATGTTGATGGTGCCGCCGGTGTTGTTAATGTTGTGGCCTGCTGACACCCCAATATTCGCAGTGCTGGCACCGCCGACATTGATGATTCCGGTATTGGTGGTGCTGCCCCCCCCCACCAGGTTCAGGCCAAAGGCGTCAAGCGTGATGGTGCCGGCATTGGACAAGGCAAAGATCGACTGCCCGGTGTTGATGGTGACAGCCCCGTTGGCGCCAATGGCTGCGCTGTCGGCTGCGCCCGGCGTACTGGCGGGGTTGCCGTTTCCCGTTGCACAGGTCAACCAGTTGGCTATAGCGTTCCAATTCCCGGCCGTGGTATTCCAGGTACAGCTTGCAGCCGACGCAGGCATGGCCGCGCCAAGCACCAGACTCCCTACAAAAAGTTGCGCGACTAGCTGCGCTACTTTGGTCTTGCTGAATACGGAATCGGCTTGTTGAACGCTCATGGCTTTGCTCCGGATGTCTTGGAACTCAAATCTGTGACGTTTTGTTTGAAAACGCGCGAAAGGCGAAATCTCCCACTCTCCGGTTACAAGGATGCATAACCCGTGCCAGCCTGCAAATTAGCCCACTCCCAAAAACAAAAACGATTGATATCAAAGGGTTAGCATCAACTTGACGCACCCAAGTGATTGGCCAGATGATTCGATAGCACCCAATGAACTGGCTGTTGTAAAACCAGCCCTTGATACAAATGCATCAACCCCTCAAATTTGCCCGTGACAACACCTGAGCCCCGCGCCGTCAACCAAACCATCCTGTCGCTGTACCGGAATGGGCGCGACATGCGTTTGAACAATTTCCAGGACTGGGCCCTTGAACAGGTGTGCAGCGTGATTCACTTTGACTCCGCCTGGTGGGGCAATGCCTCCATGGAGCCGCCAAAGATCCACTGGATTCACCTGTACAACTGCGATGCCGCGATCATGGAGGATTACCCGCCCTACCTGGAGGAAGACTTTTTTCGTGCTGCATTGATGGCCAACCCTGGCGCAGCGATCAACTCCATCGACCTCATCACCCGGGCGCGGTACCTGCGTACTGCCCTGTACCGCAATGTCGGCAAACGTTATCGGGTGGAGTGGTCTCTAGGCACCTTGTTGGTGGACAAGGCGTCGTCACTCACCGAATTTTTGACCCTGTGGCGGCACGACCCAAAAAAGCCGTTCAGCGAAGCCGAGCGCAAGACCAAAGAACTGCTGATGCCGCACTTGGCCGAGGCCTTTCGCGCAGTGCGTTTGCGGCATTTTTTGAAAGAGAAAGAAGCACCCGGAAAAACCTGGGCACTGGCCGATGATCAGGGGTTTTTGCGCGAGGCGTCGCCCGCCTTTCTGGCGCGCATGCAGAGCCAATGGCCGGGCTGGCATGGCAACCGCCTGCCCGAACCTCTGGCGGGCTGCGTGATCGCTGGCAGCCCCTACAGGTCGAAAACATTTGCCGTTGATCTCAAACAAAGCGACAACCTGCGATTCCTCGAGGTGAAGGAAAAGAGTGCTCTGGACAAATTGTCAGCCCGCGAACATGAAATCGTCACGCGGTACGCGTTGGGTGAAACCTACCAGGCGATCGCCCTTGCGGTGAAACTCTCGCCTGCGACCGTACGCAACCACATCTCGCGTTGTTTCAAGAAACTCAATGTCAACAACAAGGCCGAAATGGCCAATTTCGTGACGGCCAAACGCGCGAAATAGGCGCAAGTTCCCGAAGTCTATGCGGCTGTCGAACCCGAAGGCGCGACAGCCGCTGATCAGGTTCCGTGGCCGTCAGGCCAAGTCAAAACGATCCAGATTCATCACCTTGGCCCACGCAGCCACAAAGTCGCGCACAAACACCTGCTGCGCGTCACTGCTGGCATAAACCTCGGCAATGGCCCGCAGCTGCGAGTTCGAGCCGAAGACAAGGTCGACCACGGTAGCGGTCCACTTGGGCTGGCCGCTTGTGCGATCGCGGCCTTCCAACACGCCTTGCCCGGTGGCGGACTTCTGCCACGCCGTTCGCATGTCCAGAAGGTTCACAAAGAAATCATTCGTCAGGGATTCTGGCCGTTGGGTGAAAACGCCGTGCTTGGCCTGCCCGGCGTTGGCATTCAGGGCGCGCATGCCACCCACCAGCACCGTCATCTCGGGGGCGGTCAGCTTCATCAGGTTGGCGCGATCCACCAATTGCTCTGCCGCTGATCCGCCAAAACCCTTGCGCGCGTAATTGCGGAACCCGTCTGCGGTCGGCTCCAATGCGGCGAACGATTCCACATCGGTCTGCTCCTGGGTCGCGTCCGTGCGCCCGGGCGAGAAGGGAACCTTGCCGGCATATCCGGTCTTTGCCGCAGCGGCCTCAACGCCTGCAGACCCCGCCAGCACGATCAAGTCAGCCAACGAGATTTTTTTGCCGCCCGTCTGCGCACTGTTGAAGCCTTTCTGGATCACCTCCAGTGCCTGCAGCACCTTGGCCAATTCGGCCGGTTGATTCACTTCCCAGTCTTTCTGCGGCGCCAGGCGGATACGCGCGCCGTTGGCACCGCCGCGTTTGTCACTGCCACGGAACGTGGCCGCAGATGCCCAGGCGGTGCTGACCAGTTGGGAGATCGACAAGCCCGAGGCCAGAACCTTGGCCTTGAGGCCCGCGATGTCCTGCTCGTCGACCAGCGGATGGTCCACCGCGGGGACCGGGTCTTGCCAGATCAGCACTTCCTGGGGCACCAGCTTGCCGAGGTAGCGCGCACGCGGCCCCATGTCGCGGTGGGTCAGCTTGAACCAGGCACGGGCGAATGCATCCGCAAACTCCTTCGGATTGGCCATGAAGCGGCGGGAAATTTTCTCGTAAACCGGGTCCATGCGCATGGCCATGTCTGCCGTCGTCATCATCGGCGCGCGGCGCTTGGTGGGGTCGTGGGCGTCTGGCACAGCTTGTTGTGCGGCGGGGTCTTGGGGCATCCACTGGTGCGCACCGGCCGGGCTTTTGGTCAACACCCACTCATGGCCGAACAGGTTTTCGAAGTAGCCGTTGTCCCATCGTGTGGGGTTGTTCGTCCAGGCGCCTTCAATGCCGCTGCCAATCTGGTCGCCGCCCTTGCCGCTGCCGAAGCTGCTCTTCCAGCCCAGGCCCTGCTCTTCGATGCCAGCCCCCTCAGGCTCGGGGCCGACGTATTGGCCCGGATTGGCAGCACCATGGGATTTGCCGAAGGTGTGGCCGCCAGCGGTGAGCGCCACCGTTTCCTCGTCGTCCATGGCCATGCGGGCGAAGGTCTCGCGGATGTCGCGCGCCGACCCCAGCGGGTCTGGCTGGCCGTTGGGGCCTTCCGGGTTCACATAGATCAGGCCCATCTGCACGGCGGCGAGTGGGTTCTCGAGGTCACGGTCGCCGCTGTAGCGCTCGTCGGCCAGCCACTTGCCTTCAGAGCCCCAATAGATGTCTTCCTGCGGCTCCCAGATGTCAGCGCGGCCACCGGCGAAACCGAAGGTCTTGAAGCCCATTGAATCCAGCGCGACGTTGCCAGTGAGGATCATCAAATCTGCCCAGGAAATCTTGCGGCCGTACTTCTGCTTGATCGGCCACAGCAGACGGCGCGCCTTGTCGAGGTTCACGTTGTCTGGCCAGCTGTTGAGGGGCGCGAAGCGCTGCGCGCCGTCGCCCGCGCCGCCGCGGCCGTCGCCAATGCGGTAGGTGCCCGCGCTGTGCCAGGCCATGCGGATGAAGAAGGGCCCGTAGTGGCCCCAGTCGGCAGGCCACCAGTCTTGCGAGTCGGTCATCAAGGCGTGCAGGTCCTTGACCACGGCATCGAGGTCGAGGCTTTTGAATTCCTTCGCATAGTCAAACGCCTCGCCCATGGGGTTGGAGAGCGGCGAGTGCTGGTGAAGGACCTTCAGGTCCAGCTGGTTGGGCCACCAGTTTTGTTTTGCCTTGACGCTGGCTGCAGTGGGTTTGCCGCCAGCGCCCGTCACCGGGCACTGGCCCTGGCTTTGTGTTGTTTGATCAGTCATGGTGGTTCCTTCAGGTTGTGCCTTACTGCCAAACAGCCATGGGAATGGCCGTGACAAGGGCAATGGATAAAAGCAGTACATTGACTGTATGAATTCGCGGTGAATAAGTAAATTCAATACATTTCATTTTTGTAATAGTTTTTATCAATTTATGGAGAATTGCATGTCGCGTTACCCCGCTCCCGAGATCGTAGACCTGCCAGATGACATCAAGGCCAAAATGCTCGAAGTGCAGGAAAAGGCCGGTTTTGTGCCCAATGTGTTTTTGGCCTTTGCCCGCAGGCCCGCCGAGTGGCGCGCGTTTTTTGCGTACCACGATGCGCTGATGCTCCCCGAGACAGTGGGACGCACCAGCGCGCTTACCAAGGGCGACCGCGAGATGATCGTCACCGCCACCAGCGCGGCCAACAACTGCCTGTACTGCGTGGTCGCCCATGGCGCCCTATTGCGCATTTACGAGAAGAAACCACTGGTGGCCGACCAGGTTTCCGTGAATTACAAAAAGGCCGACATCACGGCGCGCCAGATGGCCATGCTGGACTTCGCGATGAAGGTTTGCCTGTATTCGGCCGACGTGAACGACGCCGACCTCGCACCCCTGCATGCGCACGGCTTTGATGACGAAGACATCTGGGACATCGCCGCCATCACCGCGTTTTTCGGCCTCTCCAACCGCATGGCGAGTTTCAGCAACATGATGCCGAACCCGGAGTTTTACGCGATGGGGCGGGTGGCCCGGGAGCCCAAAGAAACGAAGGTCAAATAGCCGCTGAATATGCTATTATTTATATAGCAATAAATGACCATAACACGTGACTTAAAGGCCTAAAAAACGTCTAAAAACCGGATCTAAGCTGAAAACCAGCCCAATCATACCCAATTTGGGTATTTAACTTATGAGCGCGCGAAGCCAGTCCGGCAAAGGCGCTGACTTCTGCTTTTTGAAGTTGCTCCACACGGTGGTCGCGCCACCACTGGCGTTTATCTCGCCGGGCCGCTCTTCGCGCTCCATCGTCACCCAGGTTTCAAAACTGCTGCGGCCAGGGTCGCTGGCGTAGAGCTTCAGGCGCACGTTGCCGGGGTATTCGATCTGTCGATGAAACGTGCAAAACGCGTTGATGATGAGAATGCCTTCCTCGTCGCCCTGCCTGACGGGTTGCAGCGCGTTGAACCAGTCGATGCGGGCGGTTTCAAAATAGCGGAAATACGAGGTGTTGTTGAGGTGGCCCATGGCGTCCATGTCGCCCCAGCGGATGGGCATCACCATCTCGTAGACGAGTTTCTTTTTCTCGGGGATGTCGATCTTCATGCGCCAAACCCGTCATCGGCCGAGATCACGGCGCCATTGATGAAGTGGCTCTGGTCCGAGCACAACATCACCAGAAGCGCGTCGAGGTCTTTGGGCTGGCCCACGCGTTTGCGCGGCAACATGTTCACCAGCTTCTGGCCCTGCTCGGTTTGCCAGTGGTGGCTGTTGATTTCGGTATTGATATACCCCGGGCAAATGGCATTGACGTTGATGCCAAACTTGCCCCATTCCACCGCCATCGCCTTCGTCATCTGGATCACCGCCGCCTTGCTCATGCAGTACACGCCGATTTGCGGCAAGACCTTGAGGCCCGCCATCGAGGCGATGTTGATGATGCGCCCGCCCGTGAAGTTGCCGGGCGCCGAGCCCTTGGCCCGCGCCAGCATCCGTTTGCCGACTTCTTGCGCCACAAAAAAAGCGCCTTTCACGTTGGTGTTGAAGATGAAGTCGTAGTCGGCTTCGGCCACATCCTGCAGGCGCTGCGTGGTGCTCACACCCGAGTTGTTGACCAGGATGTCGATGGAACCGACTTCGGTTTCGGCGCGAGCGATGGCGGCTTTGATCGAGTCCCGGTCTGTCACATCCAGTCCCACCACATGGGCCGAGCCGCCTGCGCCTTCGATCTGCGAGCGCAGTTCCTTGAGTTTTTCCACGCGGCGGCTGGCCAGCACCACAGCCGCGCCTGCGCTGGCCAAGGTGCGGGCAAACTGTGCTCCCAAGCCGCCGGATGCCCCCGTGATGAAGGCCACGCGGCCTGAAAGATCGATGCTGTATGTCATTTAGGGTGCCTCTACAAAAGAAAACGTCACCGGCTATTGTGGCATTTCAGCCTGTGCGCCCGGAATAAAATCAACACCGTAAACTCGGAACGTTTGCGACTGCGCCCACCCTTGAAACCCAAATGAGAGCCCCATGACCCACGAAGAAATATTGGCCCAATACGGTCCGCGCGAAGCCATGGAATACGACGTGGTGGTGGTCGGCGGCGGCCCTGGAGGCTTGAGCACCGCGATCCGGCTCAAGCAACTGGCAGCAGAAAGTGGCAAAGAGATTTCGGTCGTGGTGCTGGAGAAAGGCTCCGAGCCCGGCGCGCACATTCTCTCGGGGGCCATCATGGACCCGATTGCGCTGAATGAACTTATCCCCAACTGGAAAGAGCTCGGTGCCCCGCTGAACCAGCCGGTGACCGACGACGCCATGATGTTCCTCGGTGAAAAAAGCGCTTTGCGAACCCCCAACTTCTTCCTGCCGGAATGTTTTCAGAACCACGGCAACTACATCATCAGCCTGGGCGACTTCACCCGCTGGCTGGCCACGCAGGCGGAGGCGCTGGGGGTTGAAATATTCCCGGGTTTTGCGGCGGCTGAAGTGCTTTACAACACCGACGGATCGGTGAAGGGCGTCGCCACCGGCAACATGGGTGTCGGCAAAGACAGTGAACCCGGCGAGAACTTCCAGCTTGGCATGGAACTCCTGGGCAAATACACCGTGTTTGCCGAGGGGTCGCGCGGCCATCTGGGCAAACAGCTCATCGCGAAGTTCAAGCTGGATGCCGGCAAAGACCCTCAAACCTACGGCCTGGGCATCAAGGAACTGTGGGAGATCGACCCGAAACGCCACCAGCCCGGTTTTGTCATGCACACGGCGGGCTGGCCGATGGACAACACCACCTACGGCGGCGCGTTCCTGTACCACCTGGACGGCAACAAGATCGCGCTGGGTTTCATCACCGGGCTGGATTACAGCAACCCCTACCTGAGCCCGTTTGAGGAGATGCAGCGCTGGAAGACGCACCCGAATGTGCGCTGGTATTTTGAAGGTGAAGACCAGGGCCTCAAACCGGCCAAACGCCTCGCTTACGGTGCCCGCGCCATCACGGCCGGTGGTTTGATGAGCTTGCCCAAAACGGTGTTTCCGGGCGGCGCTTTGGTCGGTTGTGACGCGGGCTATTTGAACGTGAGCCGCATCAAGGGCAGCCATGCAGCCATCAAGACCGGCATGTTGGCGGCCGAGGCGGCGTTTGAGGCGATTCAAGCTGGCCGACAACACGACGAATTGAGCGCCTACCCTGAAGCTTTCGAGAAAAGCTGGCTCTACACCGAGCTCAACAAGTCACGCAACTTCAAGGCCTGGTTCAAGAAGGGCCTGGCGGTGGCCACCGTGATGAACGGTGTGGAGCAGTTTGCGCTCAAGGGGCACATTCCGTGGACCTTGCGCCGCGACACGCCCGACCACGCCTACCTCAAGCCCGCCGCCGAGTGCAAGCCCATCATCTACCCCAAGCCCGATGGCAAACTCACCTTTGACCGCCTCTCCAGCGTCTTCATCAGCAACACCAACCACGAAGAGCAGCAGCCCGCGCATTTGACCTTGAAGGACAACAAGGTGCCGGTGGGTATCAACCTGCTGAAGTTTGCCGGGCCCGAGGCGCGTTATTGCCCGGCCGGTGTTTACGAATTTGTTCGCGACGAGAAGGACCAGGACCGCCTGCAGATCAACGCGCAGAACTGCGTCCATTGCAAGACCTGCGACATCAAGGACCCGACGCAGAACATCGTGTGGGTCACACCCGAGGGCGGGGGCGGGCCGAATTACGCGGGGATGTAAACCCCGCGCAATTGCCCGCGCGCATTTGCATTAAGCTTCACGGTTGAATCAATCTCCTGGAGCTTCGCAGATGCAAGTCGTGATCACCGGCGGTGCCGGATTTTTAGGTGTACGCCTGGCGCGTGCACTGTTGTCAATGGGCAGCCTGTCGGTGGCGGGCGCCGCCCCCCAAACCATTTCGAAATTGACGCTGGTTGACCGCGCTGCACCGCCAGCCGATTTGCTGGCAGACAAACGGGTAGCTGCGCTCACGGGCGATTTGAACGCACTGCTCGAAGACAAGTCAGGCAGATCGCCTGTGGTCAGCGCCGACACCTCGGTCATTTTCCATCTGGCGGCCGCCGTCAGCGGTGAGTGTGAAGCCGATTTTGATTTGGGCATGCGCAGCAATTTCAAAGCCACACTTGGGTTGCTGGAAAACTGCCGCGCCATCCATGCGCAATTCGGCACGCGGCCGATGGTGGTGTTTGCGAGTTCGTTGGCTGTATTCGGCGACTCACCTGAACTGCCCTGCCCGCCGACGATTGAAGACACCACACTGCCCACACCCCAAACCAGTTACGGCATACAAAAACTCATCGGCGAACAACTGGTTGCCGATTTCACCCGCAAGGGATTCATCCGCGGGCGCAACACCCGTTTGATGACGGTGAGTGTTCGCCCTGGCAAACCCAATGGCGCGGCGTCGAGTTTCTTCAGCGGCATGATCCGCGAGCCGCTCGCCGGCGTCAAAGGCGCCTGCCCGGTGTCGCCCGAAACCGAAGTGGCGCTGTCGTCGCCGACTTTGACGATCAAGGGCATCATCCGCGCGGCCGAAGCGACCGACCGGGAATGGGGACCACGCGTTGGCCTGAACCTGCCGGCGCTCACCTGCAGCACCGGTGAGATGGCCCAGGCGCTTGAGCGCGTAGCCGGCAAATCTGTGGCCGATTTGATCGACTGGACACCTGACGCCAACATTCGGAAAATCGTCGCCACCTGGCCCGCCCGCATCCATGCAAAACGCGCTGCAAGTTTGGGACTGATGCCGGAAACAAGTTTTGACGACATCGTGCGGGAGTACATGCGCGAAAACCCCGATGCCTTGAAGCCAGCCACCACCTGACAATGCCCAGTCTCGCGTGCAAGTCGCGCCCGGAATTTCCCTTTTTTTGAAACAGGAGCCCTCCATGTCATCGATTTTTTCGGCGAAACGATTTGTATTGCACCGCGCTGTTGCTGCGCTCGGGCTAGGGTTTGGGCTGGCTGCAGGCTTCAGCGGCGTTGCCAGCGCCCAGGTCAACATGCGAAGCAGCATCTCCATTGGGCAGAACTCACACCAGGGGGTTGGTATTGACGTCTTCGCACGGGAGGTTGAAAAGCGCACCAATGGCCGCTACAAGATCCAGAATTTCTACTCCGGCTCTTTGGGCGGAGAGCGCGAGTCCATCGAAGCCGTTCAGTTGGGCACGCAGGAGCTGACGCTCACATCCACCGGTCCCATCCCCAACTTCGTTCCAGAAGCCAAGATTCTGGACATCCCCTTCCTGTTCCGCGACAAGGCCCATGCGCATGCGGTGCTTGATGGCCCGATTGGCGAGGAGATGCTCAAGCAGTTTGAGCCCAAGGGCTTCAAGGCGCTGGCCTGGGCCGAAAATGGCGTGCGCCACATGACGAACAACAAACGGTCCGTCAATTCGCCCGACGACCTCAAAGGCCTGAAAATGCGCACGATGGAAAACCCAATCCATATTGCTGCCTACAAGGGGTTTGGCATAGTGCCTACGCCCATGGCCTTCCCGGAAGTGTTCACAGCGTTGCAACAGGGCACCGTCGATGGCCAGGAGAATCCCCTGTCGGTGATCATGGCAGCCAAGTTTGACCAGGTGCAAAAACACCTCAGCCTGACTGGCCACGTGTATTCACCCGCCGTTTGGCTGATGAACAAGGCCGCTTTCGACAAGCTCAGCGCGGCGGACAAACAGGCATTCATTGAAGCCGCCAAGGAGGGCACCAAGGCCAACCGTGCGCGCGTGGCTGAGGATGACTCCAAGGGCGTGGCCGAGCTGCGCAGCAAGGGCATGACAGTAATTGAAAACCTGGACAAGGCCAAATTCGTGGCCGCGCTCACACCGGTGAACGCCGAATTTGAGAAGCAGTTCACCAAGGCGGCCATCGACCGCATCCGCAACGTCAAATAACCTGCTGTCATCTCTGGCGCGATGGATGTGATTGACATCCATCGCGTTTTGTTTTGTTCAGCTGTTTCTCCTGGAGTCCCGATTGAAAGACGCATTCCTCAGAATTGACCGCGTTACGACCGGCCTGGCGATGGGGCTCGCATGCGCCATGCTCGCCATTGCCGCGTGCCTGGGCCTGTTTCAGATCATCACCCGCTTCATCCTGGAGCAACCTGCCGAATGGACGGAGGTAAGCATACGGTTCAGCCTGATCTGGATGGTTTTTTTGGGCATCCCCATGGCGTTTCGCCAGGGTGCGATGGTCAGTGTGGACGCGGTCTACCGCTGGAGCCCGCCCAAAGTGCGTCGCTTGCTGGACTGGATTGTGTTTCTGGGGGCATTGACGCTGGTGCTGGTAATCATCTGGTGGGGCTGGGACTACGCCAACCGGGGAAAAGTGCAAACGGTGATCGGCATGGAGGGCGTCTCGATGTTTTGGGCTTACCTTGCGCTTCCCGTGGGTGGGCTGTTCAGTATCGTCGGCCTGGTGGCGAACCTGCTCGATCCGCAGCGGCTAGAGCTGGAGACGGCCACATGAGCACCGTCATGGTTTTGACGATGGCGCTGTGTTTTGCGCTGTCGTTGTCGGTGGCGGTGTCGATTGGTCTGGCAGCGGTATTGGGCATTCAGGTCAACAACGCCAACATGCTCATTTCCGTCAAGGAAATGTTCAACTCGATCAACAAGTTTCCGCTGGCCGCCATTCCTTTTTTCATATTGGCGGGCAACCTGATGGAAACCGGCGGCATCTCGCGCCGTCTGGTTGAGTTTGCCAAGAGCCTCGTGGGTGGCGTGCAGGGCGGCCTGCCGATGACTTGTGTGCTCACCTGCATGATCTTCGCTGCGGTGTCGGGCTCGTCGGTGGCCACGACGTTTGCGATTGGTGCCATCCTGATCCCGGCACTGATCAAACACGGCTACCCGGTGGCTTATGCCGCCGCATTGCAGGCCAGCAGCGCCGAGCTCGGCGTGATTATTCCGCCCTCGATACCGATGATTCTCTACGCGGTGAGCGCCGAGGTGTCGGTCGGCGAGATGTTCATCGCTGGGTTCGGCCCCGGCATCTTCATTGGCCTGGCGCTCATGCTGTTTTGTTACTGCTACTGCAAATACAAAGGTTGGGGCAAAAATGACGGCGAAGGTCGCCTGCGCGTGGGCAAAGCCACTTGGCAGGCCGGCTGGGCGCTGTTGATGCCCGTCATCATTCTGGGCGGCATTTACGGCGGCATTTTCACACCGACAGAAGCCTCTGCCGTGGCTGTTTTCTATGCGCTTGGGGTTGGCATGGTGATCCATCGTGAGATCAGGCTCTCGGACCTGTACAAGATTCTGCAGAAGTCGGTGATGTCCAGCGCCGTCATCATGTTCATCATCGCTAATGCCGGGCTCTTCGCCTTTTTGATCACCCGCGCGGGTGTGCCCGAGGTGGTGGGACTGTGGTTGCAAGAGGTGCTGAAAACGCCGTTCATGTTCCTTCTGGGCATCAACGCGGCGCTGTTTGTCATTGGCATGTTCATCGAGACCAGCGCCGCCATCATCGTGCTGGCGCCCATCCTGGCGCCGGTGGCGATGAAATTTGGCATTGACCCGATCCACTTTGGCCTGGTCATGGTGGTCAACCTGGCGCTGGGCATGATCACGCCGCCCTTCGGTGTCAACTTGTTTGCCGCCTGCACCGTCGCCAAAATATCGCTGGACCGCATCATCCCCCATTTGCTGCCGTTTGTACTGGTGGTATTGGCGTGTTTGATGGTGATTACCTACGTACCGGCCTTGTCTTTGACCTTGAGAGACTTGGTCTACGCCAAATAAGTAGAATACAACTTGTCAGGAGAGCGCGCTCCTCAGGGAGCGCCGCCGAAGGCGCAAGACAGGCTGATTGCAGCGGTTGCGAACGCTCAGGCAAAAAGGACTGACAACCGTTGGGAGGCCTCCTGGCCACCTGACGTTTCCCCACTGGAGAGAGGCCAGCCAGCCTGGCCCACCGAAGGAGCAAACCGCGTAACCTGCCCTGTGCAGCCGCTCGGCGAATCTCTCAGGTAAAGCGGACAGCGGGGGCAGCGCATGAACCATCCACCCGGTTGGCCGTGCATTCGTCCCTGTTCCGAAAGTCCGCTTGACCACCACCGACACCTTGTTGAAAACACCCTTGCATGACCTGCACGTGGCGCTGGGCGCGCGCATGGTGCCGTTCGCCGGCTATTCGATGCCCGTGCAGTACAAAAGCGGGCTGATGGCCGAGCACCTGCACACCCGTGCGTCGGCCGGCTTGTTTGATGTCTCGCACATGGGACAGTTGCGCCTGGTCGGGCCCGATGCCGCCGCCGCTTTTGAAACCCTCATGCCGGTCGATGTCATCGACTTGCCGGTTGGCAAACAGCGTTATGGGCTGCTGCTAAACGATGACGGCGGCATCATTGACGACTTGATGTTTTTCAAGCGCGAACACGATATTTTTGTCATCGTCAACGGCGCATGCAAAGCCGGTGACATCGCGCATATTCAGGCGAAGATCGGCCACCGCTGTGACGTTATCCCCCTGCCACAAATGGCCTTGCTGGCCCTGCAGGGCCCGAAGGCCGTTGACGTGATGGCGCGCCTTTGCCCCGGCATTGAAAAGCTGGTGTTCATGAGTGGCGGAGCGTTCAACATTGCCTGTGACAGCCACGGCCCGCACCAGGCCATCGGGTGTTTTGTCACCCGCAGCGGTTATACCGGTGAAGACGGGTTTGAGATCTCCGTGCACGAAATGCAGGCCGAAGCTCTGGCCCACGCCCTTTTGGCCCAGCCCGAGGTCAAACCGGTTGGCCTGGGCGCGCGCAATTCGCTGCGCCTCGAGGCCGGCCTGTGCCTGTATGGAAACGACATCGACACCACGACTACGCCGGTGCAGGCCGGCTTGACCTGGGCCATGCAAAAGGTTCGCCGCGCCGATGGCGCCCGCGCAGGCGGTTTTACGGGCGCCGCCACAGTGCTGGCGCAGCTGGCCGGTGCTGACGCTGCGGGGCCGTCTCTGGTGAAAAAACGCGTGGGCCTGGTGGCGCTTGAGCGGGTGCCGGTGCGCGACCACACCGAGTTGCAAAACCTGGCTGGCGAACGGATTGGCGAAGTCACCAGCGGCTTGTTGGGGCCGAGCGTTGACAAGCCCATCGCCATGGCCTACGTCGCCCCCGAATTCAGCGCACTGGGCACGGTTGTCAATGCCATCGTGCGCGGCAAGCCGGTGCCCATGCAGGTGACGGCCATGCCTTTTCTGCCCAACCGCTATTTCCGGCGTTAGTTTCCGCTGGCCCATTTTCAAATTTTCAAAGGAGTGATTTGCATGTCAATCAAGTACACCGAAGAGCACGAGTGGCTCTGCGTCGACGCAGGGGTCGCCACAGTCGGCATCACCCACCATGCGCAGGACGCGCTGGGTGATGTGGTGTTTGTGGATTTGCCGGAAGTCGGCAAAACCTTCGCTGCCAAAGACGTGGCCGGCGTCGTGGAGTCGGTCAAAGCCGCGGCCGATGTCTACATGCCCGTCACGGGCGAGGTGGTGGCGGTTAACGAAGCCTTGCGCGCCGACCCGGCACTGGCCAACTCCGACCCTCTGGGCGCAGGCTGGTTTTTCAAGGTGAAGATGGCCCAACCGGCTGAACTTGACGCGCTCATGGACGAGACCAGCTACACCACTTTCTCCCAGGCCTGAAGGCGAAAACCATGCTGATGCAGTCGTCCAAACCCCTGGCGGAACTGGAAAATTCCTCTGAATTCGTCGCCCGGCACATCGGCGTCGACGAAGCCGATGAACAGAAAATGCTCGCCGTGGTGGGCTCTGCCTCACGCCGCGAACTGATCGACAGCATCGTGCCGCGCAGCATTGCGCGCACCCGCGCCATGAAGATTCCGGCAGCGGTGTCCGAGGTGGCAGCGCTGGCGGAACTCAAGGCGATGGCGGCCAAAAACAAGGTCTTCAAAAGTTTCATCGGCCAGGGTTACCACGGCACCCACACCCCTGGCGTGATCCTGCGCAACATCCTGGAGAACCCGGCCTGGTATACCGCGTACACGCCATACCAGGCCGAGATTTCTCAGGGCCGCATGGAGGCGCTGGTGAATTTCCAGACCATGGTTTGCGACCTGACCGGCATGGCGATTGCCAACGCCTCGATGCTGGATGAAGCCACAGCAGCGGCTGAAGCCATGACGCTGGCCAAACGCTCGGTGAAAAGCCAGTCGAATGTGTTTGTTGTCGCGGGTGATTGCCATCCGCAAACCATTGAAGTGATCCAGACACGCGCGGCGCCCTTGGGCATCGACGTGGTGCTGGCCAATTCGGCCGCGCAATGGGACACGATGCTGGCTGGCGACTATTTCGCCGTGTTGGCCCAGTACCCGGCCACCTCTGGCCGCATCGACGACCTGCGTGCCGATGTAGGCAAGGTGCATGCAAAACAGGCCGCGTTCATCGTCGCCGCTGACTTGCTGGCGCTCACCTTGATTGCGCCCCCGGGTGAGTTCGATGCCGACATCGTGGTTGGCACCACCCAGCGCTTTGGCATGCCCCTTTGCAACGGCGGGCCGCACGCCGCCTATCTCGCTTGCCGCGATGCCTACAAGCGCTCCCTGCCCGGCCGCCTGGTCGGCGTGAGTGTGGACGTGCACGGCAACCCGGCCTACCGGCTGGCGCTGCAAACGCGCGAACAGCATATCCGCCGCGAAAAGGCAACCTCCAACATCTGCACCGCACAGGTCTTGCCTGCGGTCGTTGCCAGCATGTACGCGGTCTACCACGGCCCCGAGGGCCTCACGCGCATCGCCAGGCGTGTGGCCGCCTACACGGCAATTCTGGCGCGCGGTTTGGCGGCGCTGGGTTTCGCGCCGCTCAACGACAGCGCCTTCGACACACTGTCCATCGAAACCGGTGATGCCACTCAAGCCATCGCAGACCGCGCCGTTTCTGCCGGTGCGAACATCCGGATCTATTTTGAGCGTTATCTCTGCATCAGTCTGGACGAAACCACCACCCGTGGCGACATCGCCCTGATCTGGTCGTTTTTTGCCAGGCCAGGCCAGGCCCTGCCGCGGGTGGACGAATTTGAATCCGGCATCGAGGCCCTGATCCCCAAGGCCCTGCGCCGGGCGAGCCGGTTTCTCACCCACCCGGTCTTCAACACCCACCACTCGGAGACCAGCATGTTGCGCTACATCCGGCGGCTGGGTGACAAAGACCTCGCGCTGGACCGCAGCATGATCCCGCTGGGCAGCTGCACCATGAAGCTCAACGCCACCAGCGAGATGATCCCGGTCACCTGGCCCGAGTTTGCCAACATCCACCCGTTTGCGCCCGCCAGCCAGCGGGAAGGTTACCGGGATCTGGACGAACAACTGCGCGCCTGGCTGTGTGAAGCCACCGGGTACGCCGGCATCAGCCTGCAACCCAACGCCGGTTCACAAGGCGAATACGCAGGCCTGCTGGCCATCCGCGCTTTCCAGAAGGCCAATGGCCAGGGCCACCGCAACATCTGCCTGATTCCCAGCAGCGCGCACGGCACCAACCCGGCCAGCGCCCACATGGCCGGGCTCACGGTGGTGGTGACCGCCTGTGACGCGCAAGGCAATGTCGACATGGTCGACCTGAAATCCAAGTGTGAACAACACAGCGACAGGCTCAGCTGCGTGATGATCACCTATCCGAGCACGCATGGCGTGTTCGAAACCGCCGTGACCGAACTCTGCGCGCTGGTGCACAGCCATGGCGGGCGTGTGTACGTAGACGGCGCCAACATGAACGCACTGGTCGGCGCGGCCGCGCCGGGGGAATTTGGTGGCGATGTGAGCCACCTCAACCTGCACAAAACCTTCTGCATTCCCCACGGCGGCGGCGGGCCGGGTGTGGGGCCGGTGTGTGTCGTCAAAGACCTGGTTCCGTTTCTTCCGGGACACGCCACCGGCGGCCTTGCGGTGAACGGTGTGGGGGCCATTTCAGCAGCGCCCCTTGGCAATGCAGCGGTACTGCCCATCAGCTGGATGTACTGCCGCATGATGGGGCCCGAAGGCCTCACACAAGCCACTGAAATCGCGATCTTGAGCGCCAACTACATCAGCAGCCGTCTCAAAGACCATTTCCCGACCCTCTACGCCAGCCAAACCGGTGCCGGGCGCGGCCACGTTGCCCACGAGTGCATTCTGGACTTGCGCCCGCTCAAGGAAACCAGCGGCGTGACAGCCGAAGATGTCGCCAAACGTTTGGCAGACTATGGCTTTCACGCGCCCACCCTGAGTTTCCCGGTGCCCGGTACCCTGATGGTCGAACCGACCGAAAGTGAAACCCTCGATGAGCTGGACCGCTTTATCCACGCGATGGTCGCCATCCGCGAAGAGATCCGCCTGATCGAAAACGGTACCTGGCCGCGCGACAACAACCCCCTGGTGCACGCCCCACACACGGCCGCAAGTTTGATGGGCTCTGAATGGAACCGGCCCTACTCCCGTGAAACCGGCGGCTTTCCACTGGCCAGCCTGAAACACACGAAATACTGGCCACCGATTGGCCGTGTCGACAACGTCTTTGGCGACCGTAACCTGTTTTGCAGCTGTGTGCCGACCAGCGACTACATCGAAGCCCCCTAGCGCACCGTGAGATTCCCCAGATGACCGCATCCGCCCCTGCAGACGTTCCCGTTCTGGAGATTGACCCGTTCAGCGATGAATTTCTGGCCAATCCCTATCCCGACCAGGACCGCATGCGCGAAGCCGGGCCGGTGGTTTGGCTGGCCAAATACGGGATCTACGCAACAGCGCGCCACGAGCAGGTTCGCACGGTATTGAGTGACCACACCAACTTCATGTCGTCGGCGGGTGTGGGCATGGCCAACTTCAACAAGGAGCCGCCGTTTCGCCCCAAAAGCCTGATCCTGGAGGCCGACCCGCCCCAGCACACGAAGGCGCGCAGCATCCTCGCGCGGATTTTGTCCCCCCGGGTGATTCCGCAAATCCGTGAAGACTTCGCGCTGGCCGCCAACGCCATGCTTGACGCGCTGCAGGCCAGCGCCGCCGATGGCAAGGTAGTGGACGGCATCAAGGCACTCGCTGAACCCTACCCGCTCAAGGTGTTTCCCGATGCGGTGGGGCTTGAGGCCAGCGGCCGCGAAAACCTGCTGCTGTATGGCGACATGATCTTCAATTCCTTCGGCCCGCGCAATGATTTGTTTCTGAACGCCGCGCAACGTGTCCAGCCCGTCACGGCCTGGATCATGGCGCACTGCCAACGCGCGATGTTGCACCCGGGCGGTTTTGGCGACCAGATTTACCAGGCGGCCGACTCGGGCGAGATCACGCAGGATGAAGCGCCCATGCTGGTGCGCTCTTTTCTGTCTGCCGGTGTGGACACCACCGTCAACGGCATCGGTAACGCACTGCTGTGTCTGGCACAACACCCCGATGAGTTCGAGAAACTCCGCCAGGGTCTGGGCACGCAACCCGCCCTGGCGCGCCACGCCTTTGAGGAAACCTTGCGTTTTGAGTCCGCCGTGCAAACTTTCTTTCGCACCACCGCACGCGATGTGGAACTGGCCGGTGCGACGATGCCTGAAAACAGCAAGGTACTGGCTTTTCTGGGCGGCGCCAACCGCGACCCGCGCCAGTGGGCCGAGCCCAACCGCTTCAACATCGCGCGCAAAAACATCGGCCACATGGCCTTTGGCACTGGCATCCATGGCTGTGTGGGCCAAGTGGTGGCGCGGCTTGAGGGAGAGCTGATCGTGGCCGGCCTGGCCAAGCGCTTCAAACGCATTGAAATGGCGGGCGCGCCAACCCGGCGGCTGAACAATACGTTGCGGGCTCTGGCGAATTTGCCGCTGCGTCTCACGCCTGCGTGACCGGCACCGGTGGTGCGCACCGGCGTTCGAAATTGAAATTAACACCCATGTTAATTATTCAAAAAACTTTGGCAAATTTCTGAATTTTTTGAACAAAATTCGCTATCCAGTCACGTATTCATTCATTTTATTGCTATTTTATTTATAGCTATTACGCCAACCACCCTTCACTTCGTTGCCACAGCTCGGCCGCCAGCGCTGCATCCTGCGCCAGAGTGCTTGGCGTCCTCACCTTGCATTTGTCGTAATACAGGCCGGTCTCGTGCGCGGCCTCGGCCGAGGTGGCGCAGTGCAGCGTGGTCAAGGCGCCCTCTTCCACGGTGATCATCCAGCGCTTCATCAATGGCCGGATCGGCCAGGGCACCGAACGCCACACGTCGCTGGCGACGACACCCGGGTGCAGCGCGTAGGTGTTTACACCTGTGCCCGCAAGCCGACGCGACAGCTCGGCGCTGAAGAGTGCATTGGCCAGTTTGGAGACGCTGTATTCGGCCAGCGCTGTGGCCGTAGCGGTCGGCTTTTGCAGGTTTTTCCAATCGATGGCACTGGCCCGGTAGTGCGCGCGGCTGGAGACCGTGACGATGCGCGCGGGCGCGGCCTCGGCGGCGCTGGCCTTGATGCGCTCGAGCAGCAATTTCGTGAACAAAAAATGGCCCACGTGGTTGGTGCCAAAGGCCAGCTCGAAGCCAGACTTCGTCAGCCCTTTGGCGCCGGCGAGCCCGGCGTTGTTGATGAGCAGGTGCAGCGGCAAATCGCGCTTCAAAAACGCGTCGGCGCAACGCCGCACGGAATCGAAATCACCCAGGTCGAGCGACAACAACTCCACCTGAGCAGACGGATGGGCTTTGCGGATGGTGTCGATTGCCCCCCGCCCCGTGGCGGTGGAGCGGCAGGCGATGAAAACCCGCGCGCCCATGGCGCACAACTCGCGCGCGGTCACGAGGCCAATGCCGGTATTGGCACCGGTGATCAGGGCAACGCGGCCCCGCAGTGAAACCCTGCGTTCGGACATGGAGATCCCCTGGTTATAAGGCGGCAATGAAAGGAGGCAATGGCTAATCGCTGGCGCGAGTGGCTGATTTTGACCGCTGTGCCTTCACCTCGGAGCGCTGGCTTTTGCCTTCGAGACGGCGCTGCTTTGACGCGAAGGTCGGTTTGGTGGCGCGCCGCGGTTTGGGCGGCACCGCCACACTGTTGACCAGCTCATGCAGGCGGGCGAAGGCGTCGAGCTTGTTGGCGTCTTGCGTTCGGTGGCTTTGCGCCTTGAGCACCAGCACGCCCTCGGACGTGATGCGCGAATCCCGCAGCGCCAGCAGCCGCTCTTTGACGTCTTCGGGCAGGCTTGAGGCGGGAATGTCAAAACGCAGGTGAATCGCGCTGGAGACCTTGTTGACGTTTTGCCCACCTGCGCCCTGCGCACGGATGGCATTCACCGCGACTTCCGATTCGTGGACTTCGATGGGAATTGGCATACTATCTATTTTATAGCAATAACGTCAACAAATACGTGACTTAGATAGCATTTTTTGCCAACTTTCGTGGAAAGCACCAAGATAATACCCAAATTGGGTATAAACCGACTGCTTATTGCTGCCGCAGCCGTATCTGATTCGGCAGTGGCACCGAGCGGCGAAGCACGCCTTCGCCGAGCCACAAAGCCGACTTGCGGGCACGCGCTGCCACCGTCTCCAGCGGCATGCCCTGGTAGTCGTCGTTGAAGACTTCAAAGCTGTAGTCGCCGCGGTAACCCATCTGGTGCAGCTTGAGCGTGAGCGCCGCCACCGCGTCGCTGTGCACGCCTTCACCCGGAAACACGCGGAAGGTACGCGCGGTGCTGATGCGTTCTTCCACCGACTTGATTTCATTCCACATGAAATCGGCCAGTTGCACGAGAAAAATCTTGTTCGGGTCGACCAGCTCCAGGTCTTCCAGCGGGGTCTTGGCCGCCAGCATGTGAAAAGAGTCAAAACCCAGGCCCAGGTTGGGCATGTCGGCCTGCGAGATCACGTCCCAGGCTTGGGGAAACTCGTTGATGCTGCGCCCCCAGGAAAGGCCTTCAAAGGCGATCTTGATGTCTTTGGTGATGGCCAACATGGCCAGTTTGCGCAGATCCTTGACGATGGCCGAGGTCTCGCCCGTCGCGTGGGTGGAGGTCGACGAGCAGGCCAGCATCACGCCACAACCGAGTGCATGGCACATCTCGAGCATGGATTTGGCAATATCGACCTTGTAATCATGCAGGTGGCCCGAGAGGCCTTCGAAGTCGCGCAGCACCTGAAAACCGGTGACACGCAAGCCGCTGTCTTTGACTTCCTGCACCGCCGCGCGCCAGCCATCGGGGTGGCCCACGAGATCACGCGCGAGCAGCATTACCTGTGTAAAGCCGGCGCCCTTGATCGCCGCCAACTTGGCCTTGAGCGGCCCGGCCAGGGTGATGGTGTCCATGCCGAAGTCATCGATATTGCCTTCGAAGTGGCTCATGGTGCGTCAGGCCCGGGTGTCGTGAACGAGTTCAAACATCACGCTGCCCATGAGGGTGCGGGTCAGGGCGCCGCGTGTTTCGGCTTCCTTGTTCTTGGCGCCGAGAAACTCCACGCCGCGCTTCTGCAACTGCGCAACGGTAGACGGCACATCAGGCGTGCCCAGACCCAGGCGCTGCAGGCACTCGTCATCTTCCACATCGAGCACGGTGGGTTCAGGCTCGATCAGCTGCAAATAGAAACTCTGGCACGGGCTTTTCAGTATGCGGCCCTTGGGCAGGATGCCAAAGCGCTCTTCACCCGGCAGGGCCGTGAAGCCAAACAGCGCGCTGTAGAACTCGGTCCAGTCTTCCGTGCGGTCGTTGCCGATGTACTGCACAACGCCAAAAAAATGCAGGCCGGCCACGGCGGGCGGGCGCTGGTCGACGGTGGGGATCGGGGTGAAGTCCACGTCGTAGATCGAAAATTCCTTGTGCCGGTCAACAAAGTAGATGCGGCTTTGCCCCACACCGTGCACCGCCGGAATGTTCAGCTCCATCACCTCGACCTGCACCGGCACGGCCCAGGCGCCGCGGTCCAGCGCGCGCCGGTAGGCGGCGCCGGCGTCGCGCACACGCAGCGCGATGGCGGCGATCACCGGTTTTTCAGTAAGCCCGGAGCCGCCACCCTGAATGTTGGAGTGGGCGTTGACGATGATGTTGATGTCGCCCTGGCGGTACAGCAGCACCTCGCGCGAACGGTGCCGCGCGATCGGCCGGAACCCCATGGTCTCCAGCACCTGGCCCAGCGCCTGCGGCTTGGAGGTGGCGTATTCGATGAACTCGATGCCGTCGAGCCCCAAGGGGTTGCTGCCTTCGTTGATTTCTTCGCGTGCCGCAGCGTCTGCCGGCACGCTCATCGTGTTGCCCATTCGATTCTCCAGTTGGGATGCGGCCCGATTATGCGGGCACTGCGCCAGCCGGTTCGGCCACCGCTGGCCCGCCGCCCAGGAAAAGGCGCTCGATGTTGGGGTCTGCCAGCAGCTCATCGGCGCGTTTGTGCAGCACCAGGCGGCCCGACTCCAGCGCGATGGCTTCGTCGGCCATCTTCAGCGCGCTCTTGACGTTTTGCTCGACCATCAAAATCGTCGTGCCTTCGTTGGCGAGTTTGCGCAGCAGTTTGAAGACGTCTTGCACCACGATGGGCGAAAGGCCAATCGAGGGCTCGTCAATCAGCAAAACCTTTGGGCGTAAGAGCAAGGCGCGGCCCACTTCGAGCTGTTTTTGCTCGCCACCCGAAAGCGCGCTGGCCTGGCTGTTGATGCGCTGCTGGACCCGGGGGAAAAGCGCCAGCACCTCGGGGATGCGTTCCTTGGTCAACTTCTGGCCGATGGTGATGCCACCGAGTTCGAGGTTTTCCATTACCGTGAGCTGGGGGAACAGGTTGCGGCCCTGGGGCACAAAAGCCACGCCTTTGGCCAGCAGGGTTTTCGGGTCGGCGCCGCCAATGTCTTCACCGTTGAGCAACACCTTGCCCTGACGCGGCTTCAAGAGGCCGAACAGGGTCTTGAGCACGGTGGATTTGCCCGCGCCATTGGGGCCCAGCAACAAGGTGATCTTGCCGCGTTTGGCCTTGAGGCTCAGGTTGTTCAGGATCATGAACTCCTTGTAGCCCGCAACCACGTTGTCGAATTCAATGCAGATGTCGCCCGTGGCGCTGGAGTGGGACGCGGCGTCGCTGGTGGTCATGCTGGCATTCATGTTGGTGGTCATGTTTGTCTGCATGGTCACGCTCCCAGGTAGGCGTCCAGCACCTGTTTGTTGCCGCGAATTTCAGCCGGCGTGCCGATGGCCATCACCTGCCCCTCGACCATCACCATGATGCGGTGGCACAGGTCCATCACGAAGTCCATGTTGTGTTCAATCACGACAAAAGAGCTCTTTTTGCCAAAGCGGGGGTTCTGGTTCAAATCCTTGAGCAAGGTGGAAATGCCGCCGACGAGGCTCGGGTTGACGCCCGCACAGGGCTCGTCCAGCAGCACCAGATCAGGCTCGCTCATGAAGGCCATGGCGATGTCCACCAGTTTCTGCTGGCCATAACTCAGCGTGCCGGCTTTCAGATGCGCCACATGTTCGATGCGGAACTGTTTGATGAGCGCGTCGGCCCGGTCACCCAGACCCGAATCAGTGGGTGCGAAGATGCGGCTGAACATCGAGCCCTGGTGCTCCTGCGCGGCGACGATCAAGTTGTCGCGCACCGTCATCTTGCCAAAAACCTGCAGCGTCTGGAAGGTGCGCCCCACACCGCGCCGGCTCAAGTCCAGCGGGCCGTGTTGCGTGACGTCTTCACCTTTGAGTTCGATCGTGCCGGCGTCGGGCGTGATCTGCCCGAGCATGGAATTGAACAGCGTGGTTTTGCCCGAGCCATTCGGGCCAATCACGCCAAAGATCTCGCCGGGCATGACTTCAAAACTCACACCACCCACCGCCTGAATGGCGCCGTAGGCTTTCTTTAGGCCGGTTACCTTGAGGATGGGCTGGCTCATGGCTGGACTCCCATGCTCGACACCGCGGCCGCGCGTTTTTCGCTGGCGAGTTTTGAATCCCGCTTGGCCTTGATGCGGTCCGGCAGGCTCAGCAAGCCATCGGGCAGCCAGATCATCATGAGCACCACCACACCGCCAAACAGCGGCAAATACCAGTCGGACATGCGGGGCACGTCGCGCATCCATTCGGGCACGATCACACCCACCGCAGCGCCCAGCACCGGCCCGAGGAAGTAGCCCGGCCCGCCGACCACTACCATCAAATACATCATGATGGAGATGCCCACCGCAAAGGGCGCGGGCTCGATGAATTCCACCAAAGGCGCAAACAGGGCGCCGGCCACACCGGCATACACCGCGCCGATGGCAAACGCCAGCAGCGTGTAGTTGCGGGTGTCCACACCCAGGCTCTCCGCGCGGATCGGATTGTCGCGCAGCGCTGTGAAGGCCTTGCCCCAGGGCGAGCGCAGCAGCCCGGCCAGCAGCACGGCAAACACCAGCACCACAGCCAGCACGAAGTAGTAATAGGTGAGGTTTTTGTCGAGTGACAAACCCAGAAACCCCGGGCGCGCAATGTTGTTGATGCCGAAGGTGCCACCCGTCAGCCACTCCTCGTTGCGCATGACCAAATAAATCGCGGTGTTGAAGCCCAGCGTGGCAAAGGCGAGGTAAATGGTTTGCACCCGCAGCGCGGGGAAACCCACAATGATGCCGGTGAAAAAGCAGATCAACATGCCCACCGGCAGCCCAAGCCACCAGCTGAACCCGGCTTTCATCAGGATTGCCACTGCATAAGCGCCCAGGCCGAAAAACGCTGCGTGCCCGAGTGATTTTTGCCCCGCGTAACCCACCGTGAGGTTCAGCCCCATCGTGGCGAGCACGAAAATCAACCAATAACTCATCAGGTAGATGCCGTAGTTCTTGAGGAACTGGGGCGTCACCAGCAGAAAGACCGCGGCAACCACGGCGATGGCCAGGTTCGATTTTTTCATACCTTGCGCTCCTCTTTGCGCCCAAGCAAACCTTGCGGCTTGAAGAGAATCACGACCATGAAGATGATCAGGGCCACCGCATCTTTGTACGCCGGCGAGATGTAGGCGGCCGCGAGGTTCTCGCTCACACCCACAATCAAGCCGCCCACCAGGGCGCCGCGCGAATTGTTGAAACCGCCAATGATGGCGGCGAAAAACGCCTTGGTACCGAGGCCCTCTCCCATGTCGAACTTGGCAAGGTACGTGGGTGTGACCAGCAAGGCAGCGGACGTGGCCAGCACGGCGTTGATGGCGAAGGTATAGAAAATCATGCGCGGCACATTGATGCCCAGCACCGTGGCGCTTTCGGTGTTTTGGGCCACCGCCTGCATGGCGCGGCCGGTCACCGTTTTGGCCAGGAACGCCTGCGTGCCAAAAACGATCAACAGCGCCAGCACCAGGGTGCCCACATCGGACATGCTGACGGTAACGCCGCCAAACTTGAAAAGCGTTTCTGAAAACAGGCTCGGGAACGGGTGCGGCTCGGCGCTGTAAGCGGCCTTCACCGAGTTGCGCATCACGATCGACAGGCC
>JANNMM010000069.1:0-57887 GCA_031397915.1 Rhodoferax sp.
GGCCTCCACCCCGAGCAGTTGCTCGCTGATGTGGCCGGCCTGCCGCCGCTGCCGGGCGTGTACCGCTATTTCGACTTGAACAACGAGGTGTTGTACGTTGGCAAGGCCATCAATCTGAAGAAGCGGGTTTCCAGCTACTTCCAGAAGAACCACGGTGGCACCCGCATTGGCCACATGGTCGGCAAAATCGTGCGGATGGAGACCACGGTGGTGCGCTCCGAGGCCGAGGCGCTGCTGCTGGAAAACAACCTCATCAAGACGCTTACCCCGAAGTACAACATCCTGTTCCGGGACGACAAAAGTTACCCGTATTTGAAGATTTCGGGCATGCCGGCGGGCAAGGCGGCGTTTGACGCAGCCAAGAGCGCGTTTTTTCCGCGGGTGTCGTATTACCGCGGCGCGGTGGAGAAAAAGCACCACTATTTCGGCCCCTACCCGAGCGCCTGGGCGGTAAAGGAAGCGATCTTGCTGATGCAGAAGGTCTTCAAGCTGCGCACCTGTGAAGACGCGGTCTTTCACAACCGCACGCGGCCGTGTTTGCTGTACCAGATCAAGCGCTGCTCGGCGCCGTGTGTGGGGCACATTGGGGCCGAGGAATACGCGCAGGACCTGGACAACGCCGAGAAATTCCTCAAGGGCGACTCGCAGCAGGTGATGCAGGCGCTGGAGGCGCGCATGATGGCGCATGCCGACCGGCTGGAGTTTGAGCAGGCGGCCGAGTTGCGCAACCAGGTCTCGGCGCTCTCGAACGTGCTGCACCAGCAGTCGGTTGACAACGTGGCCGACCGCGACGTGGACATTCTGGCGGTGAAGGTGCACGGCGGGCGCGCGTGCGTGAATTTGGCGATGGTGCGCGGCGGGCGGCATTTGGGCGACCGCCCGTATTTCCCGACCCATGTGGAAGACGCCGCGGCGGTTTTCAGTGAAGACGACGATCTGACGGCTTCGAAGAAATCCGTCGAAACACAGGTGCTCGAAGCTTTTGTTGCGCAGCATTACATCGACATTGCGGTGCCGCCTTCGCTGATCACCGGTGAGCGGCTAAGCCGGGCGCTGGTATCGGCCTTGACGCTTCAGTCGGGCGTCAAGGTCAGCGCCGTTCACCAGCCCCGCGAGCAGCGCCGCATCTGGCTGGAGATGGCGCAGACCAATGCCGATTTGCAGCTGGCGCGGCTGCTGTCGGAGGAAGGCTCGCAGCAGGCGCGCACGCGGGCGCTGGCAGACGCGCTGGATATGTCGCTGGACGCCCCGCCGGATTCAAACGCCAACCCGCTGGACGAATTGCGCGTGGAGTGTTTCGACATCTCGCACACGGCCGGCGAAAACACCCAGGCGTCCTGCGTCGTGTTTCACCACCACAAAATGCAAAACGCCGAGTACCGTCGCTACAACATCAACGACATCACACCCGGCGACGACTACGCCGCGATGCGCCAGGTGCTGCTGCGGCGTTACGGCAAACTGGCCGAGGCCTTGAACGAGGCCAGGACCACGGGCAGCCTGCCTGCCGGAACGGGCAAATTGCCGCACCTGGTGCTGGTGGACGGCGGCAAGGGCCAGGTGAGTCAGGCGCGGGAGGTGTTTGAGGAGCTGGGGCTGGACCTGTCCCTTATCGTGGGCGTTGAAAAGGGCGAGGGCCGCAAAGTCGGCTTGGAGGAACTGGTGTTTGCTGACGGGCGTGAGAAGGTCTATTTGGGCAAAGACTCGGCCGCGCTGATGCTGGTGGCGCAAATCCGCGACGAGGCGCACCGTTTTGCCATCACCGGCATGCGCGCAGCACGGGCCAAGGTGCGCACGGGTGGAAGCAAGATTGAGGAAATTCCGGGCATCGGCCCGAAACGCCGCGCCAAGCTCTTACAGCGGTTTGGTGGTGTGCGCGGCGTCGGCCTGGCCAGCGCGGAAGATATTGCCATGGTTGACGGCATTTCAAAGGAACTGGCCGAAGAGATATACCGCGCCTTGCACTGACTCTGGCATGCCACAATAAACGCAATGTTCCTCACCATTCCGACCTTCATGACCTGGTCGCGCATCGTCGCGATACCGCTGATCGTCGCGATTTTCTACCTGCCCATCGACAAAGGCACACAAAACCTGGTTGCCACGGTTCTGTTTGTCTTCTTCGCCTGGACCGACTGGCTTGATGGCTATCTGGCGCGCAAACTCAACCAGACCTCGGCCTTCGGCGCCTTTCTGGACCCGGTGGCCGACAAATTTCTCGTTTGTGCCTGTGTGCTGGTTCTGGTGCACTTGCAACGCGCCGATGTGTTTGTGGCGCTGATCATCATCGGCCGTGAAATCGCCATATCGGCCCTGCGCGAATGGATGGCGCAGATCGGCGCCGCGAAAAGTGTGGCGGTGCACATGATCGGCAAACTCAAGACCGTCGCGCAGATGGTGTCGATCCCGTTTCTGCTGTACGACGGCCACCTTTTCGGACTGATCGACACCCGCCTGTGGGGCACTTGGCTGATATGGGGCGCGGCCGTGCTCACGGTCTGGTCGATGGTCTATTACCTGCAGAAGGCGGTTCCGGAAATCCGCGCGCGTGTGAAGAAGTAAAGCGGACTGAGCTCGACTGTGAACAGCGTGCGGGAAGACGCCTTCATCAAGGCGATGCCAGTGGTGTTTGTGCTGATCTGGAGCACCGGCTTCATCGTGGCGCGATACGGCATGCCACACGCGCCGCCGATGAAATTTCTGGCCTGGCGTTACTTTTTTTCCATTCTGTGTTTTTTGCCGTGGATCTGGCTGGCCAGGGTCCAATGGCCACAGGGCAGGGCGCAGTGGCAGCATTTGGCCGTGACCGGGGTGCTGATGCACGCGATCTACCTGGGCGGTGTCTGGGCCGCCGTCAAGATGGGCATGGGTTCAGGCCTGTCCTCTTTGATTGTCGGGCTGCAACCGGTGCTGACCGCGTTCTGGCTGGCCGGGGTTGGCAACGCCGTGACAAAACGACAGTGGGCCGGATTGGCCTTGGGCTTTCTCGGTCTGGTGATGGTGGTCTCCAGAAAGTTCGGTGCCGGAGGCGAAGCGACCTGGCTGAACCTTGCGATGGCCCTAGGCGCACTGGCTGGCATCACTGTAGGCACCTTGTACCAGAAGCGTTTTGTGGCCACTTGCGACGTTCGCACAGCAAATGTGGTGCAACTTGGTGCGGCGCTGCTGGCGACCCTGCCGATGACCCTTCTCGAAAATGAATCCGTGCAGTGGAACCCGCAGTTGGCCGGTGCGATGGCCTGGTCGGTACTGGCCCTGACATTGGGAGGAAGCTCACTTTTATATTTGTTGATTCAGCGCGGTGCGGCCGCATCAGTCACCAGTCTGATGTACCTGGTGCCGCCGGTTACCGCCTGTGTCGCGTGGTTGCTTTTTGACGAACCCATCACCGCGCTGACAGTGGCTGGCACAGTGATTACCGCGCTGGGCGTCAGCCTGGTGGTGCGGGCGCCGAAGGGTTGATGGCGGGCGTCGGCAACAATACCGTTTTCGTGAAATTCAAGGAGCTGATGAAATGGCCAAAAAACGCATCGCCGTAATCCCCGGAGACGGCATTGGAAAGGAAACCATGCCAGAAGGCGTGCGGGTGATGGAGGCGGCTGCCAGCAAGTTTGGCATTGACCTGCAGTTTGACCACTTCGATTTCTCCAGCTGGGACTACTTCGAAAAACACGGCAAGATGATGCCGGACAACTGGAAAGACCTGGTGGGAGGCCATGACGCGATTTATTTTGGCGCCGTGGGCTGGCCGGAGAAAATCGCCGACCACACCTCGCTGTGGGGCTCGCTGCTGTTGTTCCGCCGGGAGTTTGACCAATACGTGAACCTTCGTCCGGCTCGGTTGATGCCCGGCATCATCGCCCCCGTGGTGCGGCGCGACGGCAGCCCGCGCCTGCCCGGCGAGATCGACATGTACATCGTGCGCGAAAACACCGAAGGCGAATATTCCAGCATCGGCGGGCGCATGTACCCGGGCACCGAGCGCGAGATCGTGATGCAGGAGTCGGTGTTCTCCCGCCACGGCGTGGACCGCGTGTTGAAGTTCGCGTTTGAGCTGGCGCAGGCGCGCCCGAAGAGGCATTTGACCAGTGCCACCAAATCCAACGGCATCGCGATTACCATGCCCTATTGGGACGAGCGGGTGGTCGAGATGGCCAAAGCCTATCCGGGCGTGCGCCTGGACAAGTTCCACATCGACATCCTCACAGCCCACTTCGTGCAGCGGCCTGATTTTTTTGACGTGGTGGTGGCCAGCAATCTCTTTGGTGACATTCTTTCGGACCTTGGGCCGGCCTGTACCGGCACCATCGGCATTGCGCCGAGCGCGAACCTGAACCCGGACCGCAAGTTTCCCTCGCTGTTCGAGCCGGTGCACGGTTCGGCGCCAGACATCGCTGGCAAAGGCATCGCCAACCCGATCGGCCAGATCTGGTGCGGCGCAATGATGCTGGAGTTTCTCGGGCATAAAGCGGCGCATGACGCGGTGTTGGCCGCGATAGAAAAAGTGTTGCAACCCGGAAGCGGTGCACCACGCACGGCCGACATCGGCGGCACCGCAGGCACCGGTGATGTGGGGCGCGCCATCGCAGCGGCCCTGTAAGCGCAACACACTGCGAGCTGGCACGCCTACATCGCGGGGTCAATTTGTCAAGCCGTTGCAACGCTTATTTTTCCGGATTTAGTGACAAATTTTCTTCCCACGCCTGAAAAAAATGCGGCATGCTTGCGTTTGCGGTGCGAATTATTCAGTCTAAAATTCGCGCTCGCACGCCCGGGGCCTTGGACCATGTGATCCATGCCAATGTTCCGGACACGAAATGCTGCTGCCTTGTTGTGGACCTATTCCCTGCAAGGCGGCGACGATAACTGATGAGACACCTGATTAACTTTTTCTCCAATAAAGGGGTTCTTCGTGAACAAAACCGAACTGATTGAGCACATTGCCAAACATGCCGATATCTCCAAGGCCGCCGCTACGCGCGCGCTGGAGTCCACGATTGGTGCTGTCAAGACAACCTTGAAAAAAGGCAACTCCGTATCATTGGTCGGTTTTGGCACGTTTGCTGTTGGCAAGCGCGCTGCCCGCGTGGGCCGCAACCCCCGTACTGGCGCTGCGATTAAAATCAAGGCCGCCAAGGTTCCAAAATTCCGTCCGGGAAAGGCGTTGAAAGACGCCGTGAACTGAACAGGGCGTACAACAGTCTGCAGGTAGGGTGCTTAGCTCAGTTGGTAGAGCGGCGCCCTTACAAGGCGTAGGTCGGCGGTTCGAGACCGTCAGCACCCACCACTACCCAGACCTGCGCACCCACTGAGGCGAACCGGCGGTTCGCCTTTTTTTGTTGAAGAACGCATCCACTTGAGGCCGCGCAATGTTCGATTTAGTACGCAAGCACACCAAGATCCTGATGGTGATCATGTTCTTGCTGATCATCCCTTCGTTTGTGCTGTTCGGCATTGACGGCTACACCAGTTTCCGTGACAAAGGCGAGGCCGTGGCGAAGGTGGGCAGTTACGACATCACGCAGACCGAGTGGGATAGCGCACACAAACAGCAGGTTGATCGCATTCGCGCACAAATGCCGACCATCGACCCCAAAATCCTGGATTCAGCCGAAGCCAAATATGCGACGCTGGAGCGTCTCGTGCGCGACCGCGTTCTGGCCGACGCGGCTGACACATTGCACTTGCAGACCGGGGACGCACGTCTGGCCCGTGAACTGCAGCAAAACGAAACCATTGCATCCCTGCGGGGTCCCAACGGCAAACTCGACATGGAGCGTTATCGGCAACTGGCAGCCAGCCAGGGCCTCACGCCGGAAGGTTTTGAAGCCCGCGTGCGGCGAGACATTTCCGTGCGACAGGTTGAAGCCGGCATCACTGGCACAGGGTTTGCCACGCCCGCACAGGCCGGGGTGTCCCTCAATGCCTTTTTTGAAAAGCGCGAACTTCAGTTTGCCGGATTTTTACCGGCAGATTTTGCCGCCAAGGTGAACCCAAGCGACGCCGAAATCGAGACTTTCTACAAAGACAACGCGGCACTTTTCAAGGCGAGTGAATCCGCCAGCATTGAATACGTGGTTCTGGATCTTGATGCGGTCAAGAAAACCATCACGCTCAACGAAGCCGATGTCAAGACCTATTACCAGCAAAACCAGGCGCGGCTCTCCGGTAGCGAAGAACGGCGCGCGAGCCACATTCTCCTGAACGCGCCCAAGTCGGCCCCCAGTGCCGAACGCGACAAGGCGCGCGCCCAGGCAACCGAGCTGCTGGCACAAGCCCGCAAATCACCTGACAGTTTTGCCGAGCTAGCCAAGAACAACTCTCAGGATCCGGGCTCTGCGCCCAGGGGCGGAGACCTTGACTTCTTCACCCGCGGCGCAATGGTCAAGCCATTTGAAGACGCGGTTTACGCCATGAAAAAGGGCGAAATCAGCGACGTGGTGGAGTCAGACTTCGGTTTTCACATCATCAAGCTCACTGACATCAAGGAAGTCAAGCAGAAGAGTTTTGAGGAATTGAGGCCCGGGCTTGAATCCGAGCTGAAAGACCAGCAGGCCAAGACGAAATATGCAGAGTTGGCTGAAAGCTTCACCAATACCGTTTATGAGCAGTCGGACAGCCTGAAGCCGGTGGCCGACAAGCTCAAGCTGGAGATCAAAACGGCAGCCAATGTGACGCGCCTGGCAGGGCCGGGCGCCGCCGGGGTGTTGGCCAATCCCAAATTGCTGGCGGCAGTCTTCAATGCCGACGCCATCGAGAAAAAACGCAACACCGAAGCGGTGGAGACAGCGCCCAACCAAATGGTCTCGGCGCGCGTCGTTCAGCACACCCCGGTTCGCACCTTGCCGCTGGCCGAAGTAAAAGCCAATGTTCGCGAACGCCTGGTCGCCCAGCGTGCCATTGAGTTGGCCAAGAAGGAGGGTATGGACAAACTTGCGGCGTGGAAAGCCGCGCCTGCATCCGCCAGTCTGCCCGCGGGCGTGGTGGTGTCTCGCGACAAACCGCTGAATGTTCCGCCTCAGGTCGTGGAGGCTTCCTTGCGCGCAGACGCAACCACCTTGCCGACGTTTATTGGCGTGGATATGGGCACCCAGGGGTATGCCGTGGCCCGGATTACGACGGTGGTTGCCCGTCCGGCGCCGGAAGCTGCAGCGGCCAGCCAGGAGCAGGGCCAATACGCTATTGGCTGGAGCGCAGCCGAAGCGCAGGCCTATTACAACGGCCTCAAAGAGCGTTTCCAGGTCAGGATTCTTGCGCCCAAGCCTTCGCGTGCGAGCGCGGACGCTGCGGCCTTGCCCGGCCAATAACGCAATCGCAAGGGGTTAACCACCGCAGATCGCGGGCAGTTGTTATAATCTGCGTCCTGCGGTGGCTGTAGCTCAGTTGGTAGAGTCCAGGATTGTGATTCCTGTTGTCGTGGGTTCGAGCCCCATCAGCCACCCCAATATTCAAAAGCTAGTATCCATGCGGGTTCCCAGGGGGTGTGGGTGCATAGTGTGGGTGCAAAGATAGAAGCCTCTAGGAGAAATCTGTAGGGGCTTTTTCTTTAGCCCGCGCTTGCTCTTGTTGCCAGTTTGCGACGGTTGAATTGCCCCTTTGACACTACCCGGACTGAGAGCAATTTCCCCGTAATTGGCTCCCCGTCTTGCTGTCTGTCACTTCCATTTATTGCCTATCGGGAACCCTCCCGGACTGACAACTGAGGGGCGGTGTCGGGTACTCAGAATTCTCTAGGCTGGGCACACCCCCGGGGGCGATAGTCGGGGCTTCACCAACCCCTGAAAGACCCCATGCAAAAGCTGTCCACGTTCGCCAATGCCATCTTCACTGCAACGATGAAACTGTTCAACCTAGATATCGACATCAACAAGGATGCACCTGGCCGGGGGCTTCTGGACTTTGAACGCGTGCGTCACAGCGAAGCCGACACAGAATATTTTGGCCTTGGCTTTCACGTGATTGTGTCGCGGTTTCCCTACCCGGTGCCCACTGGCGGTAAGTGAACGTACGTGGCCTTAGCGCCACCCCTGCCTATGCAATTACACCCCCCTAGGGTTGCATAGGTAGGGGCTCTTTGGGGTGCTGCGTCTGGGCTTCTATTCCTCTGCTTGGGCTTCCTCAGTTCCCCACCAGTCCCTCAGGGCATCGGGCAGTCGTGGGCTGTATATCTCCAATGCTCTAGCGAGTATTTCCGGGTACTTCCGGCCCTCAGACCCTATGGCTTTGCGTAACTCAAGGGCCATGGCTTGAGCTTTTTTTTCGTTCTCTGCTTCTTGGTCAAAGTCAGAGGCTTCATGCCCCGCCGCAAGTCGCTGGGCCTCCGCCCACCTGAGTTCCCTACAGTCACTCCCGGAGGTCACTTCGAGGTCATCGCCCCCATTGTTCGCTCGTTCCTCCAATTGATTGAAAACCTTGCGCATACTAGCAATCGTTGACTCAGACACCCCAGCACACGCCGCCGTTTCCTCTTTTGACAGTTGGGTCATGGTTACAAGGTGCCAGGCAGCATCAGACTTCTCTGCCCGTGTCATGGCTAGCTTGTCGCCTTTGTTTCGCCGTGCTGCTGTCGCCATCGCACGATCTATCGAACCTTCAAAGACCTCTACGGGGATGATGTGTTGGATGTCCAGTTTCGCGGCCACATAGGCGGCGTGTCGGTGATGGCCGTCAATACATACCCATCCCTTGCCGTCCCACCAGACCGTGATGGGGTCTAAGGTTTTGCCCTTGTTCTTTTTGATGGCCGCTGTCAACTTGAGGACATGGGCCTTGCTGTCGTGTCCAACAAAGTCCCGATGTTGGAAAACTTTGGGCCATAGTTTGATGGCACTCAAGGGAAGTCCACTGGGGGGCACTGCTGGCTGTGGGACACCTTTTGCAAGCTGCTGACTCAGTGCAGAATAGTCGCCCACACGTGAAAATCCAGTTCTCTTTTTCATGCCTTTACCTTGCTTTTATTCGTGTTGTGTTTGGAGATAGCCGGGGTGCTGTCACCCGTTGAAAATGCGCCCACAGATGCACAAAGGCAGAGGGCTTTTGCATCAGGCGGGGGGCAGTTGGAGGGGCCGTAGGTTCTCCTAAGGTGGAGGGAATTGACCCATGCGGCGTATCCCTGTACGTGGTACGCGTGTGCTGGGGAAACCGCCCACGACACCGGGCACGGGTAGGAACGAAAAACATTTCAAGCGTTTGCATCGGCTGCCACCACGCGTTGCACTGTAGACACCCCGCATCCCAGCGACTTTGAGATTTTCAACATACCCAGCCCTTCGGACCTCAACTCACGTATGCGGGCTTCAGTCTTGGGGTCAACTACTGGCCTTCCAATGGCATTGCCTGACTTGGTGCCGTTCTTCTTGGCCCGCGCAAGGCCTGACTTCACCCGTTCAACAATCATGCCGCGCTCAAACTCCGCGAACACACCCATCATCCCGAACAGGGCTTTCCCCGCCGGGGTGGTCGTATTGATGCCCTGTTGATGCAGGTACAGGTCTACGCCCGTCGCGTGGAGTTCCTGAAGGAGTCCAACAAGGTCGATTAGGGAGCGGCCTAAGCGGTCAACTGACCACGCGGCCACAATGTCAAAGTCTTTGCGGGATACGCCCTTTAGCATGGCATCCAGCCGGGGCCTGTCCTTCCGGCCCTTGGCTCCGCTAATGCCTCGGTCAGTGAACTCCTCAACGACTTCCCAGCCCATGCGCGACGCTGTTCCCCGTAGTTCCATCAATTGGTTTTCGGTGCTTTGCCTGTCTGTACTGACGCGGGCATAGAGCGCCACTCGGGGTTGTCTGCTGGTCTTGGTCATCTGTGGCTTTCAGTGTTGAGGTCTTGATTATGTCGCCAATCCATTCGAAAAACAACTGGTTTCGGTATATGTGATTTAAATGTATCGCCTCATAGCCACGCGATGCCCAATTCCGTAGAGGGTTTCGGTATAGGGGCAATCCTGCTTGAGGTGACAATGCCCAATGATCAAAAAACACTTATTCGCGGTCGCTCTGCTGTCGGCCTCATGTGTCCACGCGCAGGAGTCGCGGGTAGAGACTCAGGCTATCCGGTGCGCTGCCTTGTCCTTTATTTTTACATCGGTGGCACCGGATTCCGCTAGCTTCGCGCGGAAAATGTCCGATGCGGCGGCCTTCTATGGAGACGTTTTTAGCGCGGGCCGTATGGTGCGGACTGGCTTTATTGTGACCAACGGGGAGGTGGCCGCCCGCCGCGAATTGGCCCTGCAAGAGTTCAGGGGGTCGTGGAAGTGGGCATCTGCTGCGGTAGTTCGCGAAGCTGCCTTGTGCAGCGCTTGGAGCGGCGAGTTTGTCCCCAGAGTCGTTGCAGGGCCAAACATCGAGAGTGCAGATGACATGCTCCGAATCGTAGGCGAGCCCCCCGCACAGCCCCCGCCTGAGCAAGTGGAACTATGGCGCTCGGTGGTGCCCCGTGCGTTTGACTTGTGGGCCGCGCTAGAGTACGCCACATCCGCCTCAGCACGAAAGAAGATTGAAGACTCGCTGAAGCGGCCATGAGCCTGGCACAGACTGCGGGATTGCTGCGTCTTCGCCTTGGGGGCACCGTATGTCCACAAAGGGGGCGGGGGATGGCACCGGGGGGAACTAGCTGAGCGCCATTGCCTCGCATGCCCTCTCGGACTATTGCTGCAAAAATTTCTGAGTTTAGGTTGCTCTCGTAGCCAGTGCAGATGCTGCCGCCTCCACCTTGGCACCGTACCGCAGCTTCTTGGATGTCTCTACCGCGTTCTTCCTGTTGCCCCCTGCTGAATAGGTATCACCGGCCAGCGTGCCCACCTTTTGCCCCACAAACCGGGCAATGGGCACCTGTCCAACACCAGCCGCTTCCAGCACGGTTATGACATTCCGCCTGAATGAGTGGAAGTCTGTGCCATCGGGCACATGACAGGCCCGCCGATACCGCCCGTAGGCTTTGACGGCTGATGAAGACAATTTCTTATCAAGCCCACCTCGGGTCAATTCGGGGAACACCTGGGCGGTTCCCTTGATGCCCTTCAGTCGCCGCTTCAGGACTGCCAGCGGGGCCGGGTGTGTGATTGCCACCAACCGTATCCCGGCTTTGGTTTTGGAGTCAATGATATTGAGGATACAGTAATCGGCTTTCATCTCTACCGTATCGGGCGTCAGGCTGCACAGTTCATCTTCACGGGAACCGGTGAACAGGCCAAGAATAAGGAGGTCAGGGATATACGAATAGGTAGGCCACGCCTTCACTCTCTCATTGCCCGCGAACAACCGCAACAACTCAGCATCGGTGTATGTTCGCTTTTCTGGGCTTCGCCCTTTGTTCCGTTCCCTGCTTACCTTGTGCCCTGTCCAAGGGTTCACACCAGAGGCGACAGCATCACGCGAAGCCAGCCAATTCCAGAAACTTCCCAGTGAGACAAGCCTATCCCGGATGGTGCTGTGGGCAAGTGGCGGGGTTCGTTGCGTCAGGTTCGTGTCGATGTATGACATTGCCAGCTTGCGGGTGACATCTGCGGGGGTGGCATGGTCGTTGCTGATAAACGCCAGCACTTCAGCCAGGGCCTTCTGATGGCCCGCGTTGGTTGAGGCTTTGTAGTCACTGACGCGAAGCCATTCCGCCATCAGCTCGGGCAAGGTGGCGCTGGTGGTTGTCGCGGCCCTGAACCATCGCTTCGCCTTGTCCGTTCCGTAGAGCCGTTCCAGTTCCTCAGCCTTGGTGATTACATGGTCATGAATGACACTGTGCAATACACCCTCATCGTCGGCAGACTCAGCGGCCTTCAGCTCCTCTCGCCACACCTTGGCATCAGCAAACGATATACCGCGCCCTTGCGCCTCTGTAGGGGCCTTCCTGAGCCTCTCAAGTTCAGCCTTGATCTTCCCCACCACGGCATGTTTAAGCCTGTTGGCTTCGGGCTTGTCGCCCGTTTCCAGCGTGCGCCTGATGTGTGACTGTCCGGTGTACTGTTCCAGCGTCCGGGGGACTCTGACGCGTGCATAGTAAGTGCCACCAACCCGTTGAAGGTACTGGTCTGGATTGCCGCGCTTGGTATGCATAAATTAGGGGGGTGTGGGTGCAGGCTGTGGGTGCATGATTATGGTCTGCAACCCGCACAGGCCCGTGTTTCCTCGCTTTTTTGGCCCCTTGACGTGGTGCCCCATCAGCCACCCCAAATTATTTGCGAAACACAGCGCCTTTTCAAGCGATAAAGCCCGCTATCGAAACGATAGTGGGCTTTTTTGTTTTTGCGTAATAGAATTAAAGCGTCCACGTGACTCCGACAAACCCTTGAACCATGGCACACGCTGTTGAAATCATCATTGGCATGTTGGTCTTGCTGGGTCTGCCACTTTTTCTCGGCATTGTCTGGCTGGTTCGAAGAAACCAGCGCCGTCGTCGCGCTGCGCTCGAGTTGAAGAATGGCAACCGGATCTACAGCCAGTGGCGCCGGGGTGCCGCCAACCCGCCACCCCATTAGGCCTGCTTTGCCGGGCGCTCGGTTTCAGGCCGGTTGGACCAATCCGCAGATGCCGTTGATCTCACTGTCACTGAAGCCGCGCTTACGCAGCATTTCAACGGTGTGTTCACCCAAATTCGGCGCAGGTGACGGGGCCGTGCAGGGCGTGCCAAACCAGCGGGTTGGCGTGCGCATGGTGTGCAGCTTGCCCTCGCTCGGGTGGTCAACCTCGGGGAAGAATCCCACGGCTTTCAAGTGCGGATCCTTCAGCAGATCTTCGGGCGAATTGATCCGCATGTTCGGAATGTCGGCCTCATCGAGAAGCGCCTCCCACTGGGCGGTGGTGCGCGTACGCATGACGGCGCCAACCTGCGCATAGACCCAGTCGATATTGGCCGAGCGCTCCTTGTGGGAGCGGAAACGGACGTCGCCCGATATTGCGCCGATCTCTGGCACAGCTTCGAAAAAACTTTGCCAGTGTTTGTCGTTGTAGATCAGCACACACAGGCAGCCATCCGAGGTGTCATAGGGGCGCCTGTGGGGCGTGATCAGGCGCCCATAACCGCCTTCGCCCAGTGGCGGATCAAAACTCAGCCCGGCCATGTGGTCGCCCAGCACGAATTGGGTCAAGGCCTCGAACATCGGCACTTCCACCATCTGCCCCTGTCCCGATTTCTCCCGCGCATACAGGGCTGCGGTGACGGCATAAACAGCGTGAAGCCCGGTCACGCGGTCAGCCAGTGTGACGGGTGCATAACCGGGCTCGGGCCCCCTGTAGCGCTGCATGAGCCAGGGCAATCCGACAGCGCCCTGAATTAAATCGTCATACGCCGGTTTGGCGGCATAGGGGCCTTCCTGGCCAAAACCGACGCAACTGACGTAAATGATTTTTGAATTGCGTGCCTTGACCGTTTCATAGTCGAGGCCCAGGCGCGCCATTGCCTGCGGGCGGACGTTGGAGATCATCACATCGGACGTTTCGGCAAGGCGCAACAGCGCCTCAACCGCTGACGGTTTTTTCAGGTCCAGCACCACACTCTTCTTGCCACTGTTGACATGCAGGAAGATATGCCCCATCGCGGGGTTGCGCATGGGCCCCACATTGCGAACGTTGTCTCCTGAAGGGGGCTCAATTTTGATCACTTCGGCGCCCAAAGCCGCCAGGGTCTGTGTGGCTGAAGGGCCCATCAAGACGGCGGTGAGGTCAAGAATCCTGACGCCGGCAAGCGGGCCAGTTGGCGCGGCGGCGGCGTTCGGTGCCGGGGGTGGGTTGGAGGACATGGATGTTGTGTGGCGGGTTGGTTGAAGGGGAACCTTGATCCCATCGTAATCCACTGGGGTATGGGTACGTATTTTCCCTAGTCAAATTTGGATGGACTGCCTCAGGAAAAGCCAATTGGCCAGTGCATCATCGGAGGGTTTCAAAACTTGAAGGAGATGTGTATGCGCCGAGATGCTTTTGTGAGATCCATGGCTGCCCTGGCGGCAGCCGCCGCGTCCGGCGGATTGTCGCTGTCAGCGTGGGCTGGGGCCAATATCAAGATGATGATTCCGGCCAATCCGGGCGGCGGTTGGGACACCACGGGCCGTGCACTGGCACGCGCCATGCAGGACGCCAAAGTCGCTGACTCCGTGAATTTCGAGAACAAGGGCGGGGCCGCCGGCGCCCTGGGCCTGGCCCAGTTTGTCAACGCCAGCAAAGGCGATCCGAATGCCGTCATGGTGATGGGCGCCGTGATGCTCGGAGGCATCATTACCGGCAAACCGGCCGTCAACTTGAGCACCCTGACCCCATTGGCCCGGCTGACCAGCGAATACAACGTGTTTGTGCTGCCGGCCAATTCACCCTTCAAGACCATGAAGGACGTGGTTGAGCAGCTCAAGAAAGATCCGGGCAGCGTCAAATGGGGCGGCGGCTCGCGCGGCTCCACCGAACACATCGCGGCAGCGATGATCGCCCGCGAAGTGGGTGTGGACGCGTCCAAGATCAATTACGTGGCGTTCCGTGGCGGTGGCGAGGCGACTGCGGCAATTCTGGGCGGCAACGTGACCGTCGGCGGCAGCGGCTACAGCGAATTCTCGGAGTACATCAGCAGCGGCAAAATGCGCGCGATCGGGGTCACCTCCGGCGCCCGCCTGAAGGGTGTGGCGATTCCCACCCTCAAGGAGCAGGGCATCAATGTTGAGATCGGCAATTGGCGCGGCGTTTATGGGGCGCCCGGCATCAATGCCGAACAACGCAAAACTTTGGTTGACTTGATCGTCAAGGCAACCAAATCCAAAGCCTGGGCCGAGGCCCTTGAAAAGAACACCTGGACGCCCGCCTTGCTGACCGGTGCCGATTTTGAGAAGTTCGTCGACGACGACTTCGCCTCCTTGCGGGCGACCATGGTCAAGTCCGGAATGGTTTGAGCCTTTGGCCGTGCCAAGCTTAGCCTCAACCCGCTTGCAGACTGGCGTTGCAGCGGGCGTTCTCCTGCTGGGCCTGGCCATGGCGGGTGGTGCTTTGACTATTCCTTCAGCCGCTGGTTATGCGGGGGTCGGGCCAAATTTCCTGCCCTGGGTGGTGTCGATTGCCTTGACGGTATGTGGCGGCTTCATGCTCTTTGAGGCGCGCAGCGGCGGCTTTCGGGAATTGGATGCGCCAGACGATGATGCCACCGGTCCGTATTGGGGTGGCTTCGTCTGGATGTCGGCCGGACTCCTGGCCAATGCCGCGTTAATCACGACCATCGGTTTCATTTTCAGCTGCACAGTGTGTTTTGTGCTGGCGGCGCGCGGCTTGCGTCTGGCCGGTGGCCAAAACACCAACGCCAAAACTTGGTTGAACGATACCCTCACCGGTTTGCTGATCGCAGCGCCGGTGTTCTGGATGTTCACCAAATTTCTGGCCATCAACCTGCCGGGCATCACCGGTACCGGCTGGCTCTGACGGGTCGCTTGCGCACCGGGCTGCATACCGTATGGACATCTGGAATTCACTGCTACAGGGTTTCGCCACTGCGGGCACGCCCATCAACCTGATGTGGGCCTTCATCGGCTGCGCACTGGGTACGGCGGTGGGCGTGTTGCCCGGCATTGGCCCGGCCACGGCGGTGGCGATGTTGTTGCCCATCACGGCCAAGGTCGACGCGACGGCGTCAATGATCTTTTTCGCCGGCATCTATTACGGCGCCATGTATGGTGGCTCCACCACGTCCATCCTGCTCAACACGCCGGGCGAGACCGCGACCATGGTCACCGCGATGGAGGGCAACAAAATGGCCAAAAGTGGCCGTGCCGGTGCTGCGCTGGCGACCTCGGCCATCGGTTCCTTTGTGGCCGGTACCATCGCCACGGTGCTGGTCACCCTGTTCGCGCCCTTTGTGGCGGAACAGGCCGTGAAACTCGGGCCACCTGAATATTTCATGCTGATGCTGCTGGCCTTCACCACGGTGAGTGCGGTGCTCGGTCAAAGTACGGTGCGCGGGTTGACAGCGCTGTTTGTCGGGCTGGCGGCCGGGCTGGTGGGCATGGACCAGATCACCGGGCAGGCACGTTACACGGGGGGCGTGCCCGAGCTTCTTGACGGGGTTGAAATCGTGCTCGTCGCAGTCGGCCTGTTTGCGGTTGCCGAGGCACTGCATGCTGTGTTGTTTGAAGGCAAGGTGCGTGAGTCTGAAAACAAGATGAGCAGGGTCACCATGAGCGCGCGCGACTGGAAACGCTCCATCCCCGCCTGGCTGCGCGGCACGGCGATCGGTGCACCTTTTGGCTGCATCCCGGCCGGCGGCACCGAAATTCCGACCTTTCTGAGTTACGCCACCGAGAAGAAACTCGCCAAAGGCGAGAACCTGGTCGAGTTTGGCGGCAAGGGCGCGATTGAAGGCGTGGCCGGCCCCGAGGCCGCCAACAACGCCACCGTGACGGCCGCGCTGATTCCGCTGTTGACTTTGGGCATTCCCGTTTCGAACACCACGGCGGTTTTGCTGGGTGCATTCCAGAACTACGGCATCCAGCCCGGGCCGCAACTCTTTACCAGCTCGGCCAGCCTGGTGTGGGCGTTGATCGCGTCGCTTTATATCGGCAACGTGATGTTGTTGATCCTGAACCTGCCCCTGGTCGGCCTGTGGGTGAAGCTGCTCAAGGTGCCCAAGCCGCAGCTCTATGCCGGCATTTTGATTTTTGCCACTGTCGGCGCGTATGGCATGCGGCAAAGCGCGTTTGATTTGTTTTTGCTTTACGGCATTGGCGTGTTGGGCCTGATCATGCGCCGCTTCAATTTCCCGACCGCACCGGTGGTGGTGGGCATGATTCTCGGGCCATTGGCCGAGGCGCAGCTGCGCAACGCCATGTCGATTGGCGAGGGCAGTGCGATGGTGTTTTTGCAGCGGCCGATGTCGCTGGCCCTTTTGGTGGTGGTGGTCGCGGTGCTGGTGTTGCCCCGCTTGATGAAAAAACGCGGCGTGGTGGTGTCATGAAATTCAAGATGGCGGAGAAATCGCTGTTTGCCATTTTGCTGCGCTCGCCGTGGTGGATCAGCTTCGCGCTGGTGGGTTTGTTTGCGTTGGCGTCCAAAGCCCTGCTGCCCGATCAATACGTGGTGTACGGTGTGATCGGCTCCTTTCCATTTTTCGGCATTGGTTGTGTGGCCGCGTGGCAGCAATTTCACGCGCCCAGCGCAAAGCGGCTTGAAGCCACAGTGCAGCAGGCCGCCGCCATGAGCTGGCGCGAGTTTTCCGCGGCGGTTGAGCGCGGTTTCAGCCGCGAGGGGTACACGGTTGAACGCATCAGTGGCGCCGCTGACTTCAAGCTCGAAAAAGCCGGACGGACCACACTGCTGTCGGCCAAGCGCTGGAAAGCAGCGAATGCTGGCGTCGAGCCGCTGCGAGATCTGGTGCAGCTGCGCGATGCGCAAAAGGCCGACTTGTGCACTTTTATAAGTCTTGGCACACTGTCAGACAGTGCCACGCGGTTTGCGCGGGCCAACGGCGTTGAACTGGTTGCGCAGCTCAGGCTGGCGCAAATCATGAAGTAAAAAATCCCAACCGAAGAAAGTCAGAACCATGTCCAAACTGCTCCTCGATTACATCTACGACCACGAAGCCAAACGCGCTGGCGAGGTCTACATGACGCAGCCCATCGGCAACAACCAGGTGGTTGACTACACCTGGGCGCAGACGGTGGACCAGGCGCGGCGCATGGCGGCGCACCTGCAAAGCCTGGGCTTTGCGCCTGGCGCGCGCATTGGCATCCTGTCCAAAAACTGCGCCCACTTTTTCATGGCTGAAATGGCCATCTGGATGGCCGGCTACACCACAGTGGCCATCTTCCCGACCGAAGGGCCCGACACCGTGAATTACGTGCTCACCCACTCCGAGGCCAGCCTGCTGTTTGTGGGCAAACTCGACAGCTGGAACAAGCAGGAAAAAGGCGTGCCGGCCGGCATGCCGCGTATCGCTTTCCCCCTCGCACCCAAAACCTCTTACGACACATGGGACGCCATCATCGGGCGCACCAAACCGATGGGCGGCAAGCCGGCACGCGCGGGCAAAGACCTGGCCATGTTGATCTACACCTCGGGTTCCACCGGGCAGCCCAAGGGCGTCATGCACAGCTTTGAGCGCATCACGGTGGTGGGTGAGGGCTTTGCCAATCGCATGGCCCAATCCCTGGCGGCCGGGGTGGAGCGCCGCATGTTGTCTTACCTGCCGCTGGCGCACGTGTTCGAGCGCGCCTGCGTTGAAATCCATTCGATGGTGGTGGGCAGCATGCACGTGTTTTTTGCCGAAACGCTCGACACTTTTGTGGCCGACCTGAACCGCGCACGGCCCACCCTGTTTGTCTCGGTGCCCCGGCTTTGGCTGAAGTTTCAGCAAGGTGTGTCGGCCAAGATGCCGCCAGCCAAACTCAACCGCCTGTTGTCGATCCCGATCATCAAGGGCATTGTGGCCAAAAAGGTGCTCACCACGCTCGGCCTGGACCAGGTCAAGCTGGCAGGCAGCGGCTCGGCGCCTTTGCCGCCATCACTCATCCAGTGGTACCGCAAGCTCGGCCTGAACCTCGTGGAGGGCTACGGCATGACGGAAGATTTCGCCTATTCCCACACCATGTCTGAAACCCACAACCTCGTGGGCTACGTCGGCCTGCCGTATGAGGGTGTGCAGGTGCGCATCAGCGCGGAAGGCGAGATCCAGATCAAGTCGCCCGGACAAATGGTGGGCTATTACAAACGGCCCGATCTCGATGCCGAAGTGTTCACCGCAGACGGCTTCTTCAAAACTGGCGACCAGGGCGAGCGCCAGGCCGACGGCCAGCTCAAGATCACCGGGCGCCTCAAGGAGTTGTTCAAGACCGGTAAGGGCAAATACGTGGCGCCGGCCCCGATTGAAAACAAGCTCAATGCCCACCCGATGATCGAGTCCAGCATGGTATCGGGCGTGGGGCAGGCGGCATCGTACGCGCTGGTCGTGCTGGCCGAAGATGTGCGACCCAAACTGGCTGACCCGGCCGTCAAGGCTGAAGTCACCGAAGCCATGACCAACCTGCTCAAGGAGACCAACTCGGGCCTGGCCGACTACGAAAAAATGCAGATGATCGTGATTGCCAATGAACCCTGGTCAATCGACAACGGTTGCCTCACACCCACCATGAAAATCAAACGCGCGAAAATTGAGGCGAATGTGGCACCCAAGGTGGACAAATGGTTTGACAGCAAAGACAAGGTGATGTGGGTCTGATCAGGCCTTGCTTGCCGCGAAATCTGCTCTAGTGTCCGGATGCGTCAATCGTACCCAAATTGGGTTCGATTGGCCTTGTGCAGGGGTGATTTGCAGAATTTCAGGAAATATCGGCACTGAAGTCACGTGAAATAAGCACTTGTTGCTATACAAATAATAGCATTTGTTGACGTGTGCCCGCGCGTTAACATGCGCCCATGACTGACCCCGACACCCTCCCGCGCGACGCCCAGAGCATCCTGGAGCTGGCAGCGCGTTCGATGTTCGAAGTCTTCGCCAACGCCAGCCAGGGCATGTTTCTGGTGGACCGTTCCGGGCGCATCGTCTGGGTGAATGAGGGGTATCAGCGTTTTTTGCCGGCACTCGGGTTCTCGTCACTCGACCAGTTCCGCGGCCACCTGGTCGAGGAGGTGATCCCGAACACGCAGATGCGCCGCGTGCTCGAGACCGGCGAAGCGATCCTGGTCGATTTGCTCACCAACAAGGCCGGCACTTTTGTGGTCAGCCGCATTCCGCTGTTTGATGAAGCCAATGCCGTCATTGGCGCCATCGGCATCGTGTTGTTTGACCACCCCGAGACGACGCTCAAGCCGCTGATCAGCAAATTCGCCCTGTTGCAGCGCGATCTGGACGACGCAAGGCGCGAGCTGGCGCGTGAACGCAGCAACCCCCTCTTGCCCTCGGCGCCGGGGCAACGCCGCGCCAAGTACACCTTCGCCAGCTTCATTGGCACGAGCCCGCCCGCGCTGGAGATCAAACGCCAGGCGCGCCGCGCGGCGCAGTCGAACAGCCCGGTCTTGCTGCTGGGCGAAACCGGCACCGGCAAGGAGTTGCTCGCACACGCGATCCACGCGGCCTCAAGCCGCGCCAGCGGGCCGCTGATCAGCATCAACATCGCGGCGGTGCCAGACACCTTGCTCGAGGCCGAGTTTTTCGGCGTGGCACCGGGCGCTTTCACCGGCGCCGAACGCAAGGGGCGCGACGGCAAATTCAAACTGGCCGACGGCGGCACTTTGTTTTTGGACGAAATCGGCGACATGCCCTTGGCGCTGCAGGCCAAACTGCTGCGTGCCTTGCAGGAGGGCGAAATCGAGCCCCTGGGTTCCAACAAGGTCATCGCTTTTGATGCGCGGGTGATCGCAGCGACCTCGCGCGATCTCTCAGCCCTGGTGCGTGCCGGGCAGTTCCGCGAAGACCTGTTTTACCGCCTCAACGTGTTGCCGCTGCGGGTGCCGCCCTTGCGCGAGCGCCGGGGCGATATCGCGGCGCTGGTAGAGGTGTTGACGGAAGACATGGCGCAACACAGCGGGCCCGGCGGTGGCGGCCAGATCGAGATCACTGCGCACGCACTGGCCCTGTTGGCGGCGCAGCCCTGGCGCGGCAACATCCGCGAGCTGCGCAATGTGCTGGAGCAGGCCGCCATGCGAAGTGATTCACACACCGTAGATGCGGCCCAATTTGAGTCGGTGTTGCGCGAGGCGGGCCTGACCGTATCGAAATCTCAAGGACAGGACGGGCTGGCCTTTGTGCCTGCCCATGGCGTATTCGCCAGCGATGGCGGCGGCCTTGCCGAGACGGCGCTGACGCGGCCGTTGGGCCAGCAAATAGCCGAGCTCGAGCAGCGCGCCATCGCGGCTGCTATGAAAGCCACCCAGGGCAACAAGTTGGCGACCTCCCGCCTGCTCGGCATCTCGCGGGCCACTCTCTACGAACGTCTGGAAAACCCTGATTGAGAAACAAGCAATTGTATTAATTTTATACAATTCATTTGTATGAAATAAAGACGAAAGGGTTGCCCCTCTTCCGTCAAACTCCATTGAATCATAGAGTTACAGCAGGCTTGGCTTTGGCACGATGTGTGCATTGTTCAGTCAGACCCGCCAATTTGCGTGGGACCGTTTCCCGTTTTTTCTTCAGGAGTTCCGCATGTTCGCAAGAAACTTTTTCGCTTTGACCGCAGTGGCTGTGATGGCCAGCGCGGTGGGCCTGGCCGGCGTCGCGCAGGCGCAGTCCAAAGACATCAAGATTGCCGTCATTGCCAGCAAGACGGGGCCGCTGGAGGCCTATGCCAAGCAGACCATCGTTGGCTTCCATATGGGGCTGAACTATGCCACGGACGGCACCATGATGGTGGCGGGCAAGAAGCTTGTGGTGATCGAGAAGGACGACCAGGGCAAGCCTGATGTGGGCAAGGCGGCGCTGGCCGCGGCCTATGCCGACGAAAAGGTGGACATCGCCGTGGGTCCAACGGCCTCGCCCGTGGCGCTGGCCATGCTGCCGGTGGCCGAGGAATACAAGAAGATCCTGCTGGTCGAGCCTGCCGTGGCTGACAGCATCACCGGCGACAAGTGGAACAAATACATTTTCCGCACCGGCCGCAATTCCAGCCAGGATGCCGCCGCCAACGCCGTGGCGCTGGACCAGCCGGGCAGTGTGGTCGCCACTTTGGCCAACGACAACGCCTTTGGCCGCGATGGTGTGAAGGCCGCCAAATCTTTCATGAAGAACGCCAAGATCATTCATGAAGAGTACCTGCCCGTGGGTACCACCGACTTTACGGCCGGCCTGCAGCGCATCATCGACAAGCTCAAGGACCAGCCGGGCAACAAATACATCTCGGTGGGCTGGTCGGGCAGTCCGACGCCGTTTCCGAAGATCGCTGATCTGGACCTTGAAAAGCGCTACGGCATCAAGCTCGCCACGGGCGGCAACATCCTGCCCGCAATGGTGGCCTACAAGAGCTTCCCGGGCATGGAAGGCGCGGTGTACTACTACTTCGTCATTCCGAAAAACCCCGTCAACGACGCCATGGTGTCGCGCCATTACAGCCAGTTCAAGGCGCCGCCGGACTTCTTCACCGCCGGCGGCTTCTCCGCCGCCATGGCCGTGGTCACCGCGCTGAAGAAGACCAACGGCGACACCAACACCAACAAGCTGATCGCCACCATGGAGGGCATGAGCTTTGACACCCCCAAGGGCAAGATGACCTTCCGCAAGGAAGACCACCAGGCGATGCAGAGCATGTACCATTTCAAGATCAAAGTGGACCCGGCATTTGCCTGGGGCGTTCCCGAATTGGTCCGCGAGATCAAGCCCGAACAGATGAACATCCCGATCCTCAACAAGCGCTAAAACAGCGTGCCCGGCTACTGCGCGCGCCAATAGCGGCGGTGCGCAGGGCAGGGTGAGGGGGCCAGTACGTTCCGTTTCCTGCGCGCTGTGCGCCTTGCTTTCGACCCGCTCGCTACGCCGCTCCCGATGTTTTTGGGGGACACAGAAGACATGCTTCAAACCAACGAACTGACCATCCGCTTTGGCGGCCATGTGGCGGTGAATGCCGTGACCTGCTCGTTCGAGCCAGGCACGCTCACGGCCATCGTCGGCCCCAATGGCGCCGGCAAAACGACCTATTTCAATTTGATCTCGGGTCAACTCAAGGCCAGCAGCGGCACGGTCACGCTCAGTGGCCGCGATCTCTCGGGCATGAGCACATCGGCGCGTACACATGCCGGCCTGGGCCGGGCTTTTCAATTGACCAACCTGTTTCCCAACCTCACCGTGCTGGAAAACGTGCGTCTGGCCGTTCAGGCCACTCGCCACGGCCCCCACCGGCGCGGCTTGAACCTGTGGAGCATCTGGAGTGACCACAAGGCGCTGGTACACCGGGCCGAAGAAATTCTCGAGGCTGTGGCCATGCAGAGCAAGGCGCAGATGGCGGTGGCCAGTCTGCCGCATGGCGACCAGCGCAAGCTGGAAGTCGCTTTGCTGATGGCGCTGGAGTCCAGGGTTTTCATGTTCGACGAACCGACTGCCGGCATGAGCACCGACGAGGCGCCAGTGATTCTCAACCTGATACGCCAGCTCAAGCAGGACAAGAGCAAAACCATTTTGCTGGTGGAGCACAAGATGGACGTGGTGCGTGAACTCGCCGACCGCATCATCGTGCTGCACAACGGATCGCTGGTCGCTGATGGCGAGCCTGCAGCGGTGATTGCATCTCCGGTGGTCCAGGAGGCATACCTGGGGGTCACGCCCGAACCGACCAAGGAAGGGGCGCGGCTGTGAACCTTCTCACCCTATCTGGCGTGCATACCCACATTGGGGCGTACCACATCCTGCATGGCGTTGATTTGTCCGTGCCCAAGGGGCAGCTCACCATGCTGCTGGGCCGCAACGGCGCCGGCAAAACCACGACGCTGCGAACCATCTTGGGGCTGTGGCACGCGTCGCAGGGCACCGTGAGCTTCGCCGGGCAGGACATCACCGCCGCGCAAACCCCTGACATCGCCAATCGCGGCATCGCCTACGTGCCTGAAAGCATGGGTATTTTCTCCGACCTGACGGTGAAAGAAAACATGCTGCTGGCCGCGCGCGGCGCCAAGCGCGCCAGCCAGATGGACGAGGGCCGGCTGAAGTGGATCTTCTCGCTGTTTCCGGCGGTTGAAAAATTCTGGAACCACCCCGCCGGCAAGTTGTCGGGTGGGCAAAAACAGATGCTGGCAGTGGCGCGCGCCATTGTGGAGCCGCGTGAACTGCTGATCGTCGACGAGCCCAGCAAGGGCCTGGCGCCCGCCATCATCAACAACATGATCGACGCGTTTGCGCAGCTCAAGGCCAGCGGCGTGACGATTTTGCTGGTGGAGCAGAACATCAGCTTCGCCAAACGCCTGGGCGACACAGTCGCCGTGATGGACAACGGTGTGGTTGTTCACGCCGGGTCCATGGCCGAACTGGCCCAAGACGCTGCGTTGCAGCAATCGCTTCTGGGACTTGCGCTATGAAAACTCCTGATTTCGACTGGAAGCCGCTGGTGCTGGTGCCACTGCTGGCGGTGGGGATTTTCCCCTTCATAGGCTCCGGCTCCACCTGGCTCACCTTGACGGCGGCCGGTCTGGCCATGGGCATGATTATTTTCATCATCGCCTCGGGCCTGACGCTGGTATTTGGCCTGATGGACGTGCTCAATTTCGGTCACGGTGTGTTCATCGCACTGGGCGCTTTTGTGGCCACCAGCGTGCTGGGCGCCATGGGCGACTTCACGCAAAGCGGCGCCATATGGCGCAACATGCTGGCCGTGCTGCCCGCGATGGTGGTGGCCATGGCCGTGGCGGGCGCCGTCGGCCTGGTGTTTGAACGTTTCATCGTGCGACCGGTCTACGGCCAGCACCTCAAGCAGATCCTCATCACCATGGGCGGCATGATCATCGGTGAAGAACTGATCAAGGTGGTCTGGGGGCCGGCGCAGATTGCACTGCCAATGCCCGAAGGCATGCGCGGCTCGCTGCTGCTCGGTGAGGCGGCGATTGAAAAATACCGCCTCATCGCCATGACCGTGGGCCTGGTGGTGTTCGGCATCCTGGCCTGGATGTTGGCGCGCACCAAGGTCGGCCTGCTGATCCGCGCCGGCGTGCAGGACCGCGAGATGGTCGAGTCGCTGGGCTACCGCATCAAGCGCCTGTTTGTCGGCGTGTTTGTGGTCGGCAGCGCGCTGGCTGGCCTGGGCGGCGTGATGTGGGGTCTGTACCAGCAGAGCGTGACCCCGCAGATGGGCGCACAGGTCAACGTGCTGATCTTCATCGTCATCATCATCGGTGGCCTGGGTTCGACCGGCGGCGCGCTGATCGGCGCCTTGCTGGTCGGGCTGATGGCCAACTACACCGGATTCCTGGCGCCCAAGGTGGCGCTGTTTTCCAACATCGCGCTGATGGCTGCGGTGCTGCTGTGGCGGCCCCAGGGCCTCTTCCCCGTGACCAGCCGCTGAGGATGAATATGGCCCCCACGCTTTTCACTTTGTGTAACACGCTGCCCCCCGGGGGGGCTGGCCTTGCTTGGGGCGGCCCGGCGCTGCGGCCGTCTTTCTGGATCTCATCATGCTGAAAAGACTTCTCTCCAATGACTTCCCGCGCAACCGCGTGCTGGCCGTGATCCTGGTTGGCCTGCTGCTGGCACTGGCTTTTACACCCTTCATTTTTCCCGGCGTCAAGGCGCTCAACGTTGCCGCCAAGGTGCTGATTTTCATCGTGTTGGTGGCCAGCTTCGACCTGCTGCTGGGCTACACCGGCATTGTCAGTTTTGCGCACACCATGTTTTTTGGCATCGGCGCCTATGGCATCGCGATTGCCACCACCCACATGGGTCCGAGCTGGGCGGCGCTGGCCGTGGGCCTGCTTTGCGCGCTGGCGCTGTCGTTTGTGTTGTCGCTCGCGGTCGGGCTGTTCTCGCTGCGGGTCAAGGCGATCTTTTTTGCCATGATCACGCTGGCCGTGGCCTCGGCCTTCCTGACCCTGGCCTCGCAGCTGTCCGACATAACCGGCGGTGAAGACGGGCTCTCCTTCAAAGTGCCCGAGCTGCTGTCACCGAGCTTCGAATTCATGGAGCAGCCTTTCCTGGGCGTGTCCATGGACGGTCGCCTGCTTTGCTACTACCTGCTGTTTGTGGTTGCGCTGGCGCTGCTGCTGAGTCTGCTGCGCATCGTCAACTCACCCTTCGGCCGCGTGCTGCAGGCGATTCGCGAGAACGAGTTCCGCGCTGAAGCCATTGGCTACCGTGTGGTGGTGTACCGCACCACCTCCAGCGTGTTGTCGGCCCTGTTTGCCACCGTGGCTGGCGCCATGCTTGCGCTCTGGCTGCGTTACAACGGGCCGGACACGTCGCTTTCGTTTGAAATCATGATCGACGTGCTGCTGATCGTCGTGATTGGCGGCATGGGCACGATTTACGGCTCGGCCATTGGCGCCGCCCTTTTCCTGGTGGCCCAGGGTTACCTGCAGGATCTGCTGCGCCTGGGCAGCGAGGCGGCTGCGGGTCTACCCTGGCTGCCGGCCCTGTTGTCACCCGACCGCTGGCTCCTGTGGCTGGGCCTGCTGTTTGTGTTGTCGGTGTATTACTTCCCGACCGGTGTAGTGGGGCGCCTTCGCGCCAGCGCCATCGCCGCTGCGGGCAAAGCCTCCAAACCATGAGCTTCACGTCGCAATACGTTACCTGCGCGGGGCGTGAAATCCACTGCACGGAGTGGGGCGCTGAGCACGGGGCCAGGCGCGGAACCGTGGTCGCCTGGCACGGCTTGGCGCGCACCGGGCGAGACATGGACACGCTGGCCGCCCATTTGAGCCAGCTCGGTTACCGCGTGGTTTGCCCGGACACCATTGGCCGCGGCCTGAGCCAGTGGAGCCCCGAGCCAGCGCGTGAATATTGCCTGGAGTTTTATGCGCGAATCGCAGCGGACCTGTTTACCCAACTGAACATTGGCCCCGCGCATTGGGTTGGCACGTCGATGGGCGGCGCCCTGGGCCTGGTCTGCGCTTCGGGCCTGTTCCAGCCTGCGTTGAAGGGCCGCATCCTGAGCCTGACCTTGAACGACACAGCGCCGCAGGTGGCTGATGCCGCCATTGCCCGCATCCGCGCCTACGCCGGCAGCCCGCCTGCCTTTGCCACGGTGCGCGAGCTCGAAGCCTTTTTCCGCCAGGTGTACAAGCCGTATGGGTTCCTCACGGATGCGCAGTGGCGCAGTCTCACGGAGACGTCCACGCGGCGCCTGCCCGACGGTCGCGTCACGCCGCATTACGACCCGGCGATGGTGCAGCAGTTTGTGCATTTCCCCAATGACTACCTGATCTGGGACCACTACGACACGCTGAACATTCCCCTGCTGTGCCTGCGCGGTGAAGCGTCCGATCTCGTGCTGCGCGAGACCACGGCGCAGATGATGCTGCGGGGCCCGGGCTTGAAGGGGTTGGCGCAAGTGGTGGAAATAGAAGGCTGTGGCCATGCGCCGGCGCTCAATGTGCCGAGCCATCTGGCGCTGGTTCAAAATTTCATTGCCGGTTCCACGAAAAAATGAATGCTATTAATAGCATAGCAAACTATACTCATTAGCTGTAACTTGAGTGCCTGTTTTTCTTCAAAAAATTGATTTTTCAGGAAAACCCGTCAATTTGTTAACACCCATGTTAACACCAATGTTAACACCCATGTTAACAAATGCCATTCGACTAGTCCCAGCCCGCCAGATTGCGCTGGGCGATGCCGCACAGGGCGCTGATCCAGGCGTCTGAATCGTTCAGGCCGGGAATGTGGTGGAACTCGCCGCCGCCGGCCTTGATGAAGGCCTCGCGGCCCTCCATGTTGATTTCTTCCAGCGTCTCCAGGCCATCGCAGTTGAAGCCGGGGCAGACCACATCGACGCGCCGCACACCGGCTTTGCCCATGGCAATCAAACTCGGCTCGGTGTAGGGCTGCAGCCATTTGGCGCGGCCCAGACGCGACTGGAAGGTGAGCTTCCACTGGTCGTTTTGCAGACCGAGCGCATCGGCCAGCAGCCGCGCTGTCTGCTCGCACTGGCTCGCGTAGGGGTCGCCCAGTTGCACGGTGCGTTCGGGCACGCCATGAAAACTCATCACCAGTTGGTCGGGCTGGCCGTTCGCCATCCAGTACTTGCGCACGCTGGCGGCCAGAGCCTTGATGTAGAGCGCGTCGTCGTGGTAACTGTTGACAAAGCGCAGCTCGGGAATGCGCCGCGCCTGCGCGCCCCAGGCGTATACCGCGTCAAACAGGCTGGCGGTGGTGGTGGTCGAGTACTGCGGGTAAGCCGGCAGAATCAAGATCTTCTCAACACCCTGTTGCTTCAACGCGTCGATTTGCGATGCGATGGAAGTGCTGCCATACCGCATGGCATGGCGCACCTTCACCATCTGGCCGCGTTGGGCGAGGAACCCCTGCATCATGAGCGCCTGCTTCTCGGTCCAGTATTTGAGGGGCGAACCCTCCGCGCGCCAAATGCTCGCGTATTTGGCCGCCGACTTGGCCGGGCGCACCCGCAGGATGATGCCGTTGAGGATCAACCACCAAATGGGCTTGGGAATTTCCACCACGCGCTGGTCGCTCAGGAATTCGCCCAAAAACCGCCGTACGGCAGCGGTGGTGGGCGCATCGGGCGTGCCGAGGTTGCAATAAAGAATGGCGATTTTTTGCACCTGGCCGGGCGCCCGGCCGATGGCCGGGTCCAGCGCGGGCTCTATTGAGAAGGGCGACAGTTTGAAGATGGGCATGCGTTATTCTCCCGTAAGTACCCCACCACCCGCTTTCATGCTCGACATTTCAAAAATCAAGGCCGTCACGCTTGACCTGGACGACACCCTGTGGCCGATATGGCCCGTGATCGAGCGCGCTGAAGAAGCCCTTGCCGCCTGGTTGCGCACCCATGCGCCCGCCACAGCGCAGGTCTTCGCCGATGCGCCAGAGCGCCTGCGCATACGCGAACACGTGGTCGCCTCACGGCCTGACCTGGGCCACAACATGAGCGCACTGCGCCTGGAGGTGATTCGCAACGCGTTGGCGCGTTGTGGTGAGGATCTTTCGTTGGCGCCGGCCGCGTTCGACGTGTTTTTTGACGCGCGCATGAAGGTCGATCTGTATGACGACGCCTTGCCGGCGCTGGAATTCCTCGCCGCGCGGTTTCCGCTGGTGGCCCTCTCTAACGGCAACGCCGACGTGCACCGGGTGGGCATTGGCCACTTTTTTCACGGCAGCGTCAGCGCCCATGAATTTGGCGTGGGCAAACCCGATCCGCGCATTTTTCATGCGGCGGCGCAGTCGGCAGGTTTTGTAGCGGGTGAGGTGCTGCACATTGGGGACGACCTTGCGCTCGATGTGCACGGTGCCTCGGCCGTGGGCATGCAGACCGTCTGGGTGAATCGCAAACAGGAAGCCTGGCCCCATGCCGCGCAGCCAGACCGGCCACACCCGGGCCATCCGCAACTCACGGTGTCGACGTTGGACCAGGTGGTTGAGGCGTTGCGGCGGGCGTAGGTCCGCATAAGAAGGTGGATGCCGGTGAAAAAGGCGCGGCGCAGGGTGTAACCGCGGTCCGAAAACGCCAGCGCAAACTTGGTCCCGCTGAATTCCTGCTCAATCGAGTCAAGCCGCAGGAAGGTCTCTTTGATTTCGTCAGCGGCGACGGGCTGAAGTGTGCAGCGCGAACCAGATCACCACACCCAACACCGCGGTGACAACCAGTCACAGCGGAACGCTGCGGTCTTTGCCAGGAACAGCAAGTGTCATGATGCCCTTGAGTATTTCCGCGATGGGGCCAGTGCGTTGACCACCGCAACTGCGCTTCGCACCGCGCCCTCCAGGGTGGCGGGGTAGGGGCCTTCGCAGTAGTCGCCGCATGCCATCAGGCCCGGCGCAATTTGCAGGCTCGGCCGCCGCAGCCCTGGGGTGCAGGCAAATGTGGCGCGTTTTTCCACAATCGTCTGGATCGGCCGGACCTGCAGGTTCAGTTGCAACCGGGCCTGGTCCACCACCGCGGCTTCGAGCGCGTCCCGCTCGCCGCTGCTGGCACTGACCACAAAGGCCAGCAGACCGGTGGGGCCACCCAATTGGCCCCGGTCAAACACGAACTGCGCGGGTTGGCCACGCAGCGTCAACATGGGCTGGCTCAGGCGGGCGTTGGCAGCGAAGGTGTACACGGTGGTGATCGCTTCAAACTGCAAGGCCCTGGCGGTGTCAGACCAATCCCGAAGGGCCTGGGCCATGGATGGTTCGGCAAATCCTGCGGATGCGTCAACCAGGGCAACTGCGTTCGACGCCGAGGTGGCGAGAACCACATGGTCGAACGCTTCGCCGTTGACGAGCCAGCCGTCGTGGCGGGGCGCAGGTGTCAAATTTTCAATGCGACTGGCCATTTTTACTGTGGCACCCTGTCTGGCCAACCACTTGGCTGCAGGCTCTGGAAAAAGTGCCGTCAAATCCACTTTGGGAAGCAGCAGGTTCGAGCCGCCCGTGGCACCGAACAGCGCGTCGCGCATGACCCGCAGGAACACCTGGCCGCTGGCGCGGTCGGCCGGCGTGTTCAAGGCCGACACACACAGGGGTTCGATCAGTTCGGCCATGATGCGTGGGCGAAGTGATGTGCACAGCTGGGCAACAGTGGTGCCCTCTGCGCAGGCGAAGCCCTGCAGTTGCCACCGGACAGCCGCTGCCAGCAGTGAAAGTTTGTCCAAAACGCGCCAGCCACGGGCACTGCAAATTCCGCCCAGGGCGTCCAGTGGCGACGGCCAATCGGGAAACCCAATGCCGCGGCCATCGGCAAACCGCAAGGCCAGGGGGAGGCGAAGCAAACCGGCCGCTGTATCGGCGCCCACCAGCGCCATCATTCGAAGGGTTTCAGAATAGGCGCCAATGAGGATGTGCTGGCCGTTGTCCAGCGTCACTGGGGTGTTGTCGGGCAATGTTGCAAAGATCGCCCTGGCCCTGCCGCCGAGGGTTCGGGACGCTTCAAATACAGTCGCCATGTGACCGGCCCGGGTGACCTGCACGGCGGCGGCCAGACCGGCCCAGCCTGCCCCAATGACGGCGACCCGCATCTCAGGTTTTGCCCAGTGCCTGGACGCGCCAGGCAAGCCACAGTTTTCGCAGGGGCGTGAGGCTTACGCGCTGGTGCATCACCTGGAAATTGTCTCGCTCGATCTCGCGCAGCAGCGTGCGGTAGATGCTGGCCATCATCAGTCCGGGTTTCTGGGCGCGCCGGTCCACCTCGGGCAGCAGGGCAAACGCCTCGTCATAAAGCCGGTGGGCGCGCGCCGCCTGGAATTTCATCAAACCGGTGAATCGCTCCGAATAACTGCGCTTCAGAATTTCGTGTGCTTTCACGTCAAATTGCTGCAACTCGTTGACCGGCAGGTAAATGCGCCCGCGCATGGCGTCTTCCCCGACATCGCGGATGATGTTGGTCAGCTGCAAGGCTTGCCCCAGGGTGTGGGCGTATTGGGTGGTTTGTGCCTGCGTCTGCCCGAAAATGCCAGCGGCGACTTCGCCGACAACACCGGCCACGAGGTGGCAATAGCGCTGCAAATTGGGGTAGTCGAGGTAGCGGGTTTGCTCCAGATCCATCTGGCAGCCTTCGATCACCGCCAGCAGGTGGCCGGCTTTGATGTTGAAGCGGGCTGTCATGGGCATCAGCGCCTTCATCACCGGATGGCTGGGCTGGCCAGAGAACGATTTGGCAACCTCGGACTGCCACCACGCGAGTTTGGTGCGGGCAACACCCGTGTCGGCGGTTTCGTCCACCACGTCGTCCACTTCCCGGCAAAAGGCGTAGAAGGCGGTAATGGCGGCTCGCCGTGGCTTGGGCAAAAACAGGAATGCGTAGTAGAAACTGCTCCCTGACGCGGCTGCTTTCTCCTGAACGTATTGCTCTGGTGTCATGGCCGGATTGTCACATCCCGCCGTCACATGCAGGCCGCGCGCCAAAGGAGGATGGGCGCATCCCAGGCGACAATTTTGGGTCTTGCCGTGAGGGTGGCAAAGTTCATTTGCTCGATTTTTTCGATGATGCGCAAACCGCCTTGCACCACCAGGCGCAACTCCCAGCCGGCCCGCCCGGGAATGCGTTTGACCAGGGGCGCGCCACTTTGCATGAAGGCCTTCGCTCGTTGGACCTGATCGCGGATCAATGCCAATATGGAGTCGGTGTGGTGGCCTGCCAGCAGTTGCGCCTGCGCAACTTGGAAAGTGTCGCACGCTTCCTGAGGAAGGTAAAAGCGACCACGCGGCAGATCACGGCTCAAATCCTGCCAGAAGTTGATCAATTGAAGCGCCGTGCAAATGTTGTCACTCAGGCGCAAGGAGGTGTCGTCCGACACGTTGTAGAGGTGAAGCAGCAACCGCCCAACCGGGTTTGCCGAGCGGCGGCAGTAGTCCAGCAGCTCGACCTGGGTGTGGTAGCCCGCTTGATCGCGGGTTTTCGCGACGTCCTGTGCAAATGCCTCCAGCAGGTCGCTCAGGAGGTTGACGGGCAGTTTGAAATGAGTCAGGACCGGTGCCATCGCGTCGAACACACCGGGCCAGCGGCCGCTGTGCGGTTTTCCGTCCTCCAGACAAAGCAAGTCCGATTTCATCGCCGCCAGGTCTTCCAGCCTTTGTTGTGCCGAAGCGTCACCTTCATCGGCAATGTCGTCGGCCGTGCGGGCGAACGCATAGATGGCAGCGATCGGGGCACGCAAGTGGGGCGGGCTCAGCCACGAGGCAACCGGAAAATTTTCATAATGCTTGGCAATGGCCGTACCATGGGGCGGCGGGCTTGCAGGGTTTGACAGAGGGGAAGTTGGGATTTGCGGCATGATCCGGGCAAATGTGCGGGCCTGTGTTTGTGTTTAAGTTCGCGTTTAGGGTCGATATTGAACAGGCTGACCGGTGACGGGGCTGCAGCAGTAGGGTCGACCCAAAGTGGATTGCGCATCTCTTTTGGGTTGCCTATTTGAGGCTTAGGTGTAGCTTAAGTGCGCTGTCAAGCTTGCCCCGATGCTATAAATCTTGACAACTCGGTGCCTTGGAGTCCTAAAATTGTCATTCCGGCCAATGGTAGTGATTCGGTACAAGCGGGGTACATGATGCTATTGGACAAAGGATTTCGCCCATTAAAGGGCCATTATTACGGGTCAGCCATGTCATTTCAGCGATTTACCCCACGAGCCAGGTCCATGTTCACACTGACTGGGTTCGCGCCCGCCAAGGTTGCAACTGCCGGTGTTGCCGTTGCCTTATTGGTGGCTTGTTCCAAACCGGCGCCGGTGCAGGAGCCGGTGCGGGCGGTCAAGGTGGTGACGGTCAGCAGTGCCAAGCTGGAGTCAGGGGCGGAGTTTTCCGGCGAAGTGCGCGCCCGGATCGAATCGCGTTTCGGGTTTCGCGTGGCCGGAAAGCTGATGCAGCGTGCGGTGGAGCCTGGTCAGCGCGTGAAATCGGGACAGTTGTTGGCGCAGCTCGATTCGCGGGACTACCTGCTGGCTGCTGACGCTGCCAAAGCGCAGGTCACTGCCGCAGCTACAAACCGGAACCTGTCAGTGGCTGAATACAAGCGTTTCAGTGAGCTCAAAGACCAGAATTTCATCAGCGGCGCCGAGCTGGACAGGCGGGACGCGGCCGTCAAGGGCGCCGAGGCCCAGTTGGAGCAGGCCCAGGCGCAGTTGTCATCGCAGCGCAACCAGACCGGCTATACCAAACTGACATCCGACGTCTCCGGCGTGGTGTTGGGCGTTGAGGCGGAGGCTGGGCAGGTTGTGGCGGCGGGTCAGCCGATTGTGCGAATTGCCAAGGACGGTCCACGTGATGTGGTTTTCTCCGTCCCGGAGGACAAGGTGGCACTGGTCACCATGGGTTCGCCGGTAGAGGTTCGCACCTGGTCCGGTTCGGGCGCCATGAAGGGCGTTGTCAGGGAAATTGCAGCCAGTGCCGACCCGGTCACACGGACATTCCAGATCAAGGTGTCAATGGACGGCAAGAATGCGGCAGAAGGCCTCGCGCTCGGCTCTACCGTCAATGTGACGCCGCAAGCCCTGTCGCTGGCGGGCATCGAGGTCATCAAGCTGCCTACCAGCGCCCTCAAGCGCGACGGCAAATCCACAGCGGTATGGGTGGTGGATCGCGCCACCATGACCGTCAAATCACAAAATGTGGAAGTCGTGTCGGCAGAAGGCAATGATGTAGTGGTTTCAAGCGGTGTAGTGCCCGGCATGCTGGTCGTTGCCGCGGGCGTGCATGTGCTGCAGGCGGGGCAGAAAGTGGCCCTGTACAAAGACAAGGCGGCAGTCGGGCCCGAAGCACGGCCGGTGGCTGCGTCCAATCCTGTGGCACCCGCTTCGAAATGAGGATGTGATGGCCATTTCCCGATCACCTGACCATTTCAACCTCTCCAAATGGGCGCTGGAGCATCCCGCGCTGACGCGTTACCTGCTTGTCGTGCTGATGTTGTTGGGGTTTGTCGCCTATTTCCAGTTGGGCCAGGACGAAGACCCGCCGTTTACATTTCGCGCCATGGTGGTGCGGACCTATTGGCCGGGCGCAACCGCGCAACAGGTTGCCGAGCAGATCACCAACAAGCTCGAGCACGCGCTTCAGGAGGTTCCCAAGGTCGACAAAATCCGAAGTTATTCAAAGCCCGGCGAATCCCAGATCATTTTCCAGCTCAAGGACGACTTCAAGGCTTCGGAAGTTGCCAACATCTGGTACCTGGTGCGCAAGAAGGTCGGTGACATTCAGGGCACCTTGCCGTCCGGTATTTTTGGACCGTTTTTCAATGACGATTTTGGCGACGTTTACGGTGTGATCTACGCGCTGGAATCTGATGGTTTCAACCCTGCGGAGATGAAATCTTTCGCCGAAGATGTGCGCCAGCAGCTGTTGCGTGTGAAAGACGTGAGCAAAGTCGAGCTGATGGGCGCGCAGGACGAAAAGGTGTACATCGAGATTTCCCAGAAACGCCTGGCCCAGTTGGGACTTGACATGGGCCAGGTGCTGAACCAATTGGGACAGCAAAACGCTGTCGAATCAGCGGGAGCCATGCAGTCGCCCGTCGACACCATTGCGGTGCGGGTTGCCGGGCAATTTGAAACGACTGCGCAATTGGGCGCCATGCCGATTCGCGGTGCCAACGGCAACCAATTGCGACTGGGCGACATCGCCAAGATTACACGCGGCTATGCGGACCCACCGCTGACCAAGGTTCGCCACCAGGGCAAGGAAGTGATCGCGCTTGGCGTTTCGATGGCGCGGGGAGGGGACATCATCAGCCTGGGCAAATCACTGACAACCGCAACGGCGGGCATCCAGGCGGCATTGCCACTGGGCGTGACTCTGGTGCAGGTGCAAGACCAACCGGTTGCAGTCTCCAAGTCGGTCAATGAATTCATTGCGGTGCTGATTGAGGCGGTGGCCATTGTGCTGGTGGTGAGTTTTGTGGCGCTCGGGTTTCACGTACGCAAGAACGAGCAAAAATTCTTCAGGCGGTATTACATCGACATGCGGCCAGGGCTGGTGGTGGGCATCACCATTCCGCTGGTGCTGGCAGTCACTTTCCTGGCCATGTGGTACTGGGACATCGGCCTGCACAAAATCTCCCTGGGCTCCCTGATCATTGCGCTGGGCCTGCTGGTGGACGACGCCATCATCGCCGTCGAGATGATGGTGCGCAAAATGGAGGAGGGTTTCGACAAGGTGCGCGCGGCAACCTTCGCCTACGATGCAACGGCCATGCCCATGCTCACCGGCACCCTGATCACCGCTGCCGGGTTCCTGCCGATTGGTATCGCCAAGTCCGTCACGGGTGAATACACCTTTGCCATTTTTGCCGTAACGGTGATCGCACTGGTTTTGAGTTGGTTTGTATCGGTCTACTTTGTGCCCTACCTCGGAACGTTGTTGCTCAAGCCACCGGCCCATTTAGGCAGCCAGATACCACTGGAGCATGTTCCGGGAACCCTCAACCTGCCCCAGGATGCTTTTGAGAAGACCCTGCGCACGTCCACCAGTGCTTTGGCACCCAAGGCACTGCAGGCGCAACTGGCACACGAAAGTTTTGACGGCGCGTTTTACAACAGCTTTCGCAAGACTGTGGATTGGTGCGTGGAACACCGATGGATCACGATCGGCGCCACCTTGTTGACGTTCGCCTTGGGGTTGGTGGGCATGGGAAAAGTGCAGCAGCAGTTTTTCCCGGATTCGAGCCGTCCGGAGTTGTTGGTCGAGCTCTGGTTTCCGGAAGGCACTTCGTTTGCGGCCAACGAAACACTGGTCAAACGATTCGAGGAGCGGATGATGAATGAAAGCGGGGTGGACAGCGTGACCACCTGGGTCGGTACGGGCGTCCCGCGTTTTTACCTGCCGCTGGAAACCATCTTCCCCCAATCGAACGTCTCGCAGGTCATCGTGTTGCCCAAAGACCTTGCCGTGCGTGAATCATTGCGGATCAGCATGCCGGCCATGTTGGCCGCCGAATTTCCCGAGGTTCGCGGGCGGGTGAAATTGCTGCCGAACGGCCCGCCGGTGGCCTATCCCGTTCAGTTCCGTGTGAGCGGGCCAAATCCTGCGGTACTGCGCGAAAAGGCCGATGAAGTCCGGGCCGTGATGCTTAAAAACACCAATGCGCGGGGCGTCAATGACAACTGGAACGAGTTTGTCAAGGTTCTGCGCCTGGAGGTTGACCAGTCCAAGGCACGTGCCCTCGGCGTGACTAGCCAGTCGATTTCGCAGGCCTCACGGACCATTCTGTCGGGCATGACCGTCGGCCAGTTCCGGGAAGATGACAAGCTGATTGAAATCGTGTTGCGTCAGCCGCTTGACGAGCGCGATGCCTTGACCGACCTGGGCAATGCCTATCTGCCAACGGCTTCAGGCAAATCCGTTCCGCTGACGCAGATTGCCCGTCCGGTATTTGCCTGGGAGCCAGGCGTGTTGTGGCGGGACAACCGGGACTACGCCATCACCGTGCAATGTGACATCGTTGAAGGTCTGCAGGCGGCCACGGTCACTGACGAAATGCTGCCAGAACTCAAAGCCCTCGAGAAAAAGTGGCATGCAGCCGGCGACACCGCCTACTTGATCGCGATTGCGGGCGCCGTGGCCGAGAGCAGCAAAGGATCGGCGTCCATCGCCGCAGGTGTGCCGATCATGCTGTTCATCACATTCACCCTCCTGATGCTTCAATTGCACAGTTTCAGTCGCGCCATGCTGGTGTTTCTGACGGGGCCCCTGGGTATTGCGGGCGTCGCGGCTGCGCTCTTGATTTTTGACCGTCCCTTCGGATTTGTGGCGCTGCTTGGCGTGATCGCGCTGATGGGGATGATTCAGCGCAATTCGGTCATTCTGATCGATCAAATCGAACAGGAGCGGGATGTCGGTGTACCGGCGTGGGACGCCATTGTGGAAAGCACGGTTAGGCGCTTGAGGCCCATTGTGTTGACGGCGGCGGCTGCCGTTCTGGCCATGATCCCGCTGTCCCGCTCCGTCTTTTGGGGGCCGATGGCAATCGCCATCATGGGTGGCCTGGTGGTGGCAACCGTGTTGACGCTCCTGGCGCTGCCGGCGATGTACGCCGCCTGGTTCCGGATTCGCCGAACCACGCCCGGAATCGTCTGAGCGCCGACGGGCATCTGACGGGCGACAACCAAGCGCGAAAACCCGGGCCTGCCTCAGGCTAAAATGGCGGGCTGATCAATTTGCGGGACGGCTCAGTGGCCGTCCCGGATTTTTTTGCGCGGGTGGCGAAATTGGTAGACGCACCAGGTTTAGGTCCTGACGTCCGAAAGGATGTGGGGGTTCGAGTCCCCCCCCGCGCACCAGGACATACCCTAGCCCACTAATTTGGAGCCCTTCCATGGCCATTACCGTTGAAACCCTTGAAAAACTCGAGCGCAAAATGACGCTGACGCTGCCGGTCGGCGTGATTCAGTCGGAAGTTGATTCCCGACTGAAACGCTTGGCCCGCACCGTCAAAATGGACGGTTTCCGGCCGGGAAAGGTTCCGATGACGGTTGTGGCGCAGCGTTATGGATACTCCATCCATTACGAAGTCATGAACGACAAAGTGGGTGAAGCCTTTGCCAACGCCGCCAACGAAGCCAAGTTGCGTGTTGCTGGCCAGCCCAAAATCACCGAAAACGAAGCCGCTCCTGAAGGCGAAATGGCATTTGATGCCGTGTTTGAGGTTTTCCCGGAAGTCAAGATGGGTGACCTTGCCACGGCGCAGGTTGAGCGGGTGAACGCTCAGGTGACCGATGCTGCCATCGACAAGACGGTCGAGATCCTGCGCAAGCAGCGCCGTACCTTTGCCCAGCGTTCGCAAGGTGCCGCAGCCACAGACGGTGACCGCGTGAATGTTGACTTTGAAGGCAAGATTGACGGCGAACCATTCGAAGGCGGCAAGGCCTCCGATTTTCAGTTCATCGTGGGCGAAGGCCAGATGCTCAAGGAATTTGAGCAGGCCGTTCAAGGCATGAAATCCGGCGAAAGCAAAACTTTTCAATTGGCGTTTCCGACCGACTACCACGGCAAAGATGTCGCCGGCAAAACAGCAGACTTCATGGTGACGGTCAAGAAGATTGAAGCTGCGAATCTGCCGGATGTCAACGAAGCATTGGCCAAATCATTGGGAATTGCCGACGCCACTGTCGACGGTCTGCGCGCGGACATCCGGAAAAACCTGGAGCGCGAGGTGAAGTTCCGCCTTTTGGCCCGCAACAAGCAAGCTGCGATGGACGCGGTGATTGCAGTCTCTGAACTTGATTTGCCAAAATCCAGCGTTCAGTCCGAAGTCGACCGCCTGGTCGAGGGCGCGCGCGCCGACTTGAAGCAGCGCGGGGTCAAAGATGCAGACAAGGCGCCGATCCCCGAAGACCTGTTCCGCCCCCAGGCGGAGCGTCGGGTTCGCCTGGGGCTGGCCGTGGGGGAGCTGGTTCGCAGCAACAACCTGCAAGCGAAACCAGAACAGATCAAGACTCATATCGATGAGCTCGCAGCCAGCTATGAAAAGCCCGCCGAGGTTGTGCGCTGGTATTACGGTGACAACAAACGCATGGCGGAAGTTGAGGCGATTGTTCTGGAAAACAATGTGACAGACTTTGTCCTGGGCAAAGCGAAGGTGACTGACAAAACCATTTCATTTGACGAACTGATGGGGCAAAACTGAAGCGGGCCACAATTTGATGGTTTCGTTGGGGTTTCCCGGCCCTTGCAGTTTTTGGCAGTGGCCCCATGTCATCTTTAACTGCCCGCAAATCGTTGATTTGCAGCCGACTTGCGCATTTGACTTGGAGTAGCAATGAACATTCAGAACTCAGCCTTTGAAACACAGGGCCTTGGCATGGTTCCCATGGTGATCGAGCAATCGGGCCGTGGTGAACGCTCCTACGATATCTATTCGCGCCTGCTCAAGGAGCGCGTGATTTTCCTGGTTGGCCCCGTCAATGACCAAACCGCCAACCTGGTGGTTGCCCAGTTGTTGTTCCTGGAAAGCGAAAACCCGGACAAGGACATCTCGTTTTACATCAATTCTCCCGGTGGTTCCGTCTCGGCGGGCATGGCGATTTTTGACACCATGAATTTCGTCAAGCCGGACGTATCCACCTTGTGCACCGGAATGGCGGCGAGCATGGGCGCGTTTTTGTTGGCTGCCGGGGCAAAAGGCAAACGCTTTTCATTGCCCAACTCCAAGGTCATGATTCACCAACCTTCGGGCGGAAGCCAGGGGCAAGCCACTGAAATTGAAATTCAGGCGCGGGAGATCCTCAAAACCCGCGAACAGCTCAACAAGATTCTGGCCGAGCGCACGGGCCAGCCGATAGAACGCATCGAGCGCGACACGGAGCGCGACTACTACATGTCGGCCGACGAGTGCAAAGAATACGGTTTGATCGATCAGGTCATATCAAAACGCCCATGATGGCGGCATTCTGATCCGGCTGTGGTTTGCTTGCAACTGCCGGGGCGACCTTTGGCCCGGGCGGGCAACGCCATCTGCCTGATTCGCTATCATCCAGAAACCACTGCTACAGGGTATTACTGACATGGCCGAGAAAAAAGGTGCTTCCAGCGAAAAGACCCTTTATTGTTCGTTTTGCGGGAAGAGCCAGCACGAAGTCAAAAAGCTGATTGCCGGCCCCTCTGTGTTCGTGTGTGACGAGTGCATTGAGCTGTGCAACGAAATCATTCGCGACGAGTTGCCTGCCTCCGTTGAGGCACGTGATGGGCGTGGCGACCTGCCGACGCCGGTTGAAATCAAGGCCAACCTGGACAACTACGTGATTGGCCAGGAGCCTGCCAAGCGCATCCTTGCGGTGGCCGTTTACAACCACTACAAGCGCCTGCGCCACAAGGAAAAGGCGAAAAAGGACGACATCGAGCTTGCCAAAAGCAATATTCTGCTGATTGGGCCGACCGGTTCCGGAAAAACCCTTTTGGCGCAAACGTTGGCGCGTATGCTCGATGTGCCTTTTGTGATGGCGGACGCCACGACTTTGACGGAAGCTGGTTATGTCGGCGAAGACGTCGAAAACATCGTTCTCAAGCTTCTGCAGAGTTGCAATTACGAAGTCGAGCGGGCGCAGCGGGGCATTGTCTACATCGATGAAATCGACAAGATTTCGCGCAAATCAGACAACCCGTCCATTACCCGGGATGTCTCGGGTGAGGGCGTACAGCAGGCGCTGCTCAAGCTGATCGAAGGCACCATGGCCAGCGTGCCGCCGCAGGGCGGGCGCAAACACCCGAACCAGGACTTCGTTCAAATTGACACCACCAACATCCTGTTCATCTGTGGCGGTGCATTCTCCGGCCTTGAGAAAGTGATCGAGCGGCGCACGGAGTCTTCGGGAATCGGTTTTGGTGCTGCAGTGAAAAGCAAGGTACAACGCAGTTTGACGGAATCCTTCAAAGACGTCGAACCGGAGGATCTGATCAAATTTGGCTTGATTCCCGAACTGGTGGGGCGCATGCCGGTTGTGGCAACACTTGCCGAACTCTCCGAAGATGCGCTGGTGCAAATTCTGGTCGAGCCCAAAAATGCGCTGGTCAAGCAATACGGCAAATTGTTGGCCATGGAGGGCGTTGAACTTGAAATTCGCCCCTCGGCCCTCAAGGCCATCGCCAGGAAAGCCCTGGCCCGAAAAACCGGCGCCCGTGGTTTGCGCTCCATCGTTGAACAGGCGCTGATTGACACCATGTTCGAACTGCCTACGACGTCGAATGTCGACAAGGTCGTGGTCGACGAATCCACCATCGAAGAAAACAAGCCGCCACTGCTGGTCTACCGCGAAGTTGCCAAAAAAGCGTGATCTATCTGGCTTGAACTGTCTGTAATTTAAAGGTTCCCATGCCCGGCCATTCCCCTCTTCCCTCCGTCGCCATCGACCTGCCGCTGTTGCCATTGCGGGACGTGGTGGTGTTTCCCCACATGGTCATCCCGCTGTTTGTGGGGCGCCCGAAAAGCATCAAGGCGCTTGAAGCTGCGATGGAAGCCGAGCGGCGCATCATGCTGGTGGCGCAAAAAGCTGCGGCCAAAGACGACCCGGTGGTTGCCGACATGTTTGAAGTCGGCTGCGTCTCTACGATCCTGCAAATGCTCAAGCTGCCGGATGGCACCGTCAAGGTGCTGGTCGAAGGCCAGCAGCGCGCACTTGTCAACAAAATTGAAGATGGCGAACTGTATTTTTCCGCCAATGTCACGCCCGTGGAGTCGGACGCCGAAATGTTGGCGAAGGCTGATGTCAAGGCCAGTGAAATTGAAGCCCTGCGTCGCGCTGTGATGCAGCAATTTGACCAGTACGTCAAACTCAACAAGAAAATCCCACCCGAAATTCTCACGTCGATTTCCAGCATCGACGATCCAGGCCGTCTCGCAGACACGATCGCTGCGCATTTGCCGCTCAAACTCGAAAACAAACAGGTGGTGCTCGCGCTGTCCAACATCCAGGCACGGCTGGAGAACCTGTTCGAACAGATCGAGCGAGAAGTCGAGATTCTGAACGTCGACAAAAAAATCCGCGGGCGCGTCAAGCGCCAGATGGAGAAAAACCAGCGGGACTTTTACCTCAACGAGCAGGTCAAAGCCATCCAGAAGGAGCTTGGGGAGGGGGAAGACGGCGCTGACATCGACGAGATCGAGAAAAAGATCAAGGCGGCAAAAATGCCCAAGGAGGCCTTGAAAAAGGCCGAGGGCGAGTTCAAGAAACTCAAGCTCATGTCGCCCATGTCGGCCGAAGCTACTGTGGTGCGCAACTACATCGACGTGCTCACCGGCCTTCCGTGGAGCACCAAGACAAAAATCAAGCACAACCTGCTCAATGCCGAAACCGTGCTCAATGAAGACCACTACGGGCTTGATCGCGTCAAGGACCGCATTCTGGAATACCTCGCGGTGCAGCAACGCGTCGACAAGGTCAAGGCGCCGATCCTGTGCTTGGTCGGGCCACCCGGTGTGGGCAAAACTTCGCTGGGCCAATCAATCGCCAAGGCGACCGGCCGCAAATACGTGCGCATGGCCCTGGGCGGCATGCGTGACGAGGCCGAAATCCGCGGCCATCGGCGCACGTACATCGGGGCGATGCCCGGCAAGGTGTTGCAGAGCCTGGCAAAAGTGGGTGCGCGCAACCCGCTGTTCCTGCTCGACGAGATCGACAAACTGGGCACTGATTTCCGCGGCGACCCGTCCAGTGCCCTACTGGAAGTGCTCGACCCCGAGCAAAACCACAAGTTTGGCGACCATTACGTCGAGGTGGATTTTGATTTGAGCGACGTGATGTTCGTTGCCACCTCCAACTCCATGAACATTCCACCGGCGCTGCTCGACCGCATGGAAGTCATCCGCTTGTCGGGTTATACCGAAGACGAAAAAACCAACATCGCCTGCCGCTACCTTTTGCCCAAGCAATTGAAAAACAATGGCGTGAAAGAAGCCGAACTGCACGTCACGGAAGACGCGGTGCGCGACATCGTGCGTTATTACACGCGTGAAGCCGGCGTGCGATCGCTTGAGCGGGAACTCTCCAAAATCTGCCGTAAGGTGGTAAAGGGCCTGCAACTCAAGAAAATGACGCCGCAAGTCAAGGTTGACGCCAACAACCTCAACGATTTCCTGGGTGTTCGCAAGTTCACTTATGGCCGCGCGGAAGAGCAAAACCAGGTCGGCCAGGTGGTCGGTCTGGCCTGGACGGAAGTGGGTGGTGACCTCCTGACCATCGAAGCGGCGATCATGCCCGGCAAGGGCGTCATCACGCGCACCGGTTCGCTGGGCGATGTGATGAAAGAGTCGGTCGAAGCCGCGCGCACGGTGGTGCGTAGCCGGGCCGCCCGCCTGGGCATCAAAGACGAAACCTTCGAGAAGAAAGACATCCACATCCACGTGCCCGATGGTGCAACACCCAAAGACGGCCCCAGTGCGGGCGCGGCCATGACGACCGCCTTTGTCTCGGCGTTGACGGGCATTCCCGTGCGGGGCGACGTGGCAATGACTGGCGAGATTACCCTGCGCGGTGAAGTGACGGCGATTGGTGGCCTCAAGGAGAAGTTGCTGGCAGCCCTGCGTGGCGGCATCAAGACGGTGCTGATCCCGGAGGAGAACGCCAAGGACCTTCAGGAGATCCCTGAAAACGTCAAGAACAACCTGGAAATCGTGCCGGTACGCTGGATCGACAAGGTACTGGAAATCGCGTTGGTGCGCATGCCCCAGCCTTTGCAGGACGAGCCGGTGGCAGTTGCGGCGCCCGTTCCGGTGCTCGGCGTGGCCGAAGTTGGCCATGCCGTGGTCCCTGGCGAGGCCGTCAAACATTGATATCGCGGGGCTCGCCGCACACATGTACCGGTGCGCGGACAAGCGCCATGTGTTACGCATGTTTTTGTGCCGCCCCTGCTGTGAACGGGTGAAAACTGCGCTATAATTTGAGGCTTGAAATGCGGGAATAGCTCAGTTGGTAGAGCGCAACCTTGCCAAGGTTGAGGTCGAGAGTTCGAGACTCTTTTCCCGCTCCAGATTTTGTAAAAGGGAAGCTGTGGCTTCCCTTTTTGCTGGCGCGATAGCAAATCGGTTATGCAACGGATTGCAAATCCGTCTAGCCCGGTTCGACTCCGGGTCGCGCCTCCAGTTCATGAGCCTCGCCGTCCCAGGATGGCGGGGCTTTTTGTTTGACTTTTGTTTGACAATGGCTCCGTTGCCCGAGTGGTGAAATTGGTAGACACATCGGACTTAAAATCCGCCGCTTCCGTAAAAGGGGCGTACCGGTTCGATTCCGGTCTCGGGCACCACGCTTTTGAACAATTTGACCGTCCTGAAGTCGGCAACCCCGGGCTCTGAGGCCCGATGGTTTGAAGTTCCCTCATTTAACATTACACTGATTCGGCAATGCCCAGACAAGACGCCCCCTTTGAGATCCATGTGCACGGCCAGATCAAGCTGCGCGACGACGTGGTGTTCCCCCAGATCCAGGAGGCCTTGAAGCCACTATGGAAATACGCGGGCGCCAAGTCGCTGGCTGACGGCGCGGCCAGCGTCTACGAGGAGGAGCCCGGCATCCAGTTTGAGCCCAAGGAGCATCTGCTTCAGATGTGCTGGACGGTGGAGGGCGACGAAGACTTCCGCCAGGCGCTGGATGAAATGTGCATGAGCCTCAACGAGCTGTCGCAAACCGGCGCGGCCATTGAGGTCACTTTCTACGACACCGAGTTTGACGAAGACGGCGAGGAAGACACCGATGACGAGTCGCGTGACGACTTTGTCATGCTCTTCATTGGCCCCAACCCGGCGGCCATCATGCAGGTGCAGCGCGACCTGCTGGTGCAGGACATGATCGGCCTGATGGAGCGGCACTTTGACGGCGCCGAGTTGTCCGGTGTGGTGGCAGAGATCGACAAACTTTTTGCCGGCCGCTTTGACGCCCTGGTGAGCTCGCTGGAAATCGGGCGGCCACCGCGTGGCCCGGGGGGCGCCGGTGGCCACGGTGGGCCGGGGCATGGCGGTGGACGCAAACCGCGACACCTGCATTGACGCACTGGCACTGACGCGATTCGTACCCACCCGGTGGTGCAGCGCTTTCTGCGCTTGAGGATTTATCTTCTATCTGAAATATTTACTGAAGATAAATCCATATCAAGTCACGTATTTACTTGATTTTATACTATTAAAAAAATAGTAAAAATTGACAAATAATAGTCAATTATCCAAGTAAAATACGTAATCAACTAATTTTATAAAACTCTGAGGCCAAGAATTAACATGGGTGTTAATTATGGTTGCTCACCGTTTTTCGTACTGGGTCTTCCCAAACAGGATAACCCGCGACTTGTCATCGGTGATGGGCTTGCGCAGCGCCGCCAGCACCGACACACCGCGTTGCACAGCGGGCCGTTCGGCAATCTTGTCAAACCAGGCCTTCAGATGCGGGTAGTCGGTCAACACAATGCCCTGGTTGGCCCAATTGCGCAGCCACGGGAAGATGGCGATGTCGGCGATCGTGTACTGGTTGCCGGCAATGAATTTGTGTGCGGCCAGCTGCTTGTCAATCACGCCATACATGCGTTTGGCCTCGTTGGTGTAACGGTTGATCGCGTACTCGAGCTTCTCGGGCGCATAGAGGCGAAAGTGGTGGTTTTGCCCCAGCATGGGCCCGACGCCGCCCATCTGGAACATCAGCCACTGCAAGACATCGTATTTTTGACGGTCTGACTGGGGCATGAATTTGCCAAACTTTGCCGCCAGGTAAATCAGGATTGCACCGGATTCAAACACCGACATCGGTTTGCCGTCCGGGCCCTTGGGGTCCACCAGCGCCGGGATCTTGTTGTTCGGGCTGATTTTCAGAAACTCTGGCTTGAACTGGTCGCCCGTGCCGATATTGACCGGAATGGCCCGCCAGTCAAAGTCCAGACGCAGGCCACACTCCTCCAGCATGATGTGCACCTTGTGGCCATTGGGCGTGGGCCAGGAATAGACGTCAATCATGGCGCGGGCCCGACTCAGCTGCCGCGGGTGATGGGCATTTCCACCTCGCGCGGGTTGGCCGCGTATTTGCCCAGCTCCAGCTTGGCGATGGCGTTGCGGTGCACCTCGTCCGGGCCGTCTGCAAAGCGCAGGGTGCGCGCCGCCGTGAAGCTGTAGGCCAGGGGGAAGTCGTCACTCATGCCGCCACCGCCGTGCACCTGCATGGCCCAGTCGATCACCTGGCAGGCCATGTTCGGCGCGACCACCTTGATCATGGCGATTTCGTTTTTGGCGACCTTGTTGCCGGCGATGTCCATCAGCCAGGCCGCTTTCAGGGTGAGCAGGCGCGCCATGTCGATCTTGCAACGCGCTTCGGCGATGCGTTCCTGCGTCACGGTCTGTGCCGCGACTGTTTTGCCGAAGGCCACACGCGACGAGGCGCGTTTGCACATCAGCTCGAGTGCGCGCTCGGCCAGGCCAATGAGGCGCATGCAATGGTGGATGCGCCCGGGCCCGAGGCGTCCCTGAGCGATCTCGAAGCCGCGGCCTTCACCGAGCAGGATGTTGCTGGTGGGCACGGTCACGTCCTTGAAGAGCACTTCCATGTGGCCGTGTGGCGCGTCGTCGTAGCCAAATACGCTGAGCGGGCGCACGATGGTGATGCCGGGCGTGTTGGCGGGCACCAGCACCATGCTTTGCTGCGAATGGCGCGGCGCCTCCGGGTCGGTCTTGCCCATCAGGATGTAGACAGCGCAGCGCGGGTCACCCGCGCCGCTGGTCCTCCATTTGCGGCCGTTGATGACGTAGTTGTCACCCTTCTTGTCAATGCGGGTGGCGATGTTGGTGGCGTCGGAGGAGGCAACGTCAGGCTCGGTCATTGCGAAAGCTGAGCGAATTTTTCCTTCGAGCAGCGGCTTGAGCCAGCGCTCCTTGTTGGCCGCGTCGCCGTAGCGCGCGATGGTTTCCATGTTGCCGGTGTCGGGTGCCGAGCAGTTGAAGACCTCGGACGACCACAACACACGGCCCATGATTTCGGCCAGGGGTGCGTATTCCTGATTCGTAAGGCCCGCTCCGCTGTAGCCCGAGGCGTGGGCACTGTCGACCGGGAGAAACAGGTTCCAGAGCCCTGCAGCCTGCGCTTTGGGCTTCAGGTTTTCAATCGTCTGCAACGGCGTCCAGCGTTTGCCGGCGTTGGAATTGGCGACAATTTCAGCGTGGTAGGCGGCTTCGGCCGGGTAAATGTGGTCGTCCATGAATCGCTGCAATCTGGCTTGCAGGTCTTTGGTTTTGGGTGAGAAGTCAAAGTCCATGGGTGTCTCCGGTGTGTGGTGTGGCGCATGAGTTTAAGGTGCAAGGCCATGCAGGGAAGTCGCCTGCCTGACTCGTGGGGTCGGCGAGCGGCAGGCAGCCTCAGGCTTTTTGTGCAAATTTCCAGGCCAGCTCGGCCAGCGGACGTGCGCCAGCGCCCGAGCTGACAGCCTGGGCGCTGGACGCGGTGCCCGCCTCCACGCGTTTGGCAATGCCCTGCAGGATGGCCGCCAGGCGAAACATGTTGTAAGCAACGAAAAAATTCCAGTCGGCCTTGAGATCCTGCGGCGTCGCAAATTGGGTGCGTTTGCAGTAGCGCCGAATGTATTCTTCCTCGCTTGGAATGCCCAGGCTGGCGATGTCCAGCCCGCCGATGCCGCGCCCGAGTTCGTGTGGCATGTGCCAGGTCATGCAGTGGTAGCTGAAATCGGCCAGCGGATGGCCCAGCGTGGAGAGTTCCCAGTCGAGCACAGCCACCACACGCGGCTCCGTGGCATGGAACATCATGTTGTCCAGGCGGAAATCGCCATGCACGATGCTGACCATCGTCTCCGAGCGGGCGATCGCCGGCATGTTTTGCGGCAGCCACTCCATCATGCGGTCCATCTCGGGAATCGGCTGGGTGATGGAGGCGACGTATTGCTTGCTCCAGCGGCCGATCTGGCGCTCGAAATAGTTGCCGGGTTTGCCGAAATTGGCGAGGCCCCGTCCGGCAAACTTCACCGTGTGCAGGGCTGCGATGACGCGGTTCATTTCGTCGTAGATTTCGTCACGCTGGGCGTGGCTCATGCCCGGCAGGGTCTGGTCCCACATCACGCGACCCTGTTTGAATTCCATGATGAAGAAGGCGCGGCCAATCACGGATTCATCTTCACACAGGCAAAACATCTGCGGTACGGGCACGTCGCTGCCCGCGAGGCCTTTCATCACGGCAAATTCGCGCTCGACCGCATGGGCGGAAGGCAACAGCTTGGCCACCGGGCCGGGTTTGGCGCGCATCACGTAGCTTTGGCCGGGGGTGGTGAGCTTGTAAGTCGGGTTGGACTGGCCACCCTTGAACGACTCCACCCTCAGCGGCCCCTTGAATCCGGGCAGGTTTTTCTCAAGCCATACCGACAGGGCGGTCACGTCAAAGGATAGTTTTTCCGAGACAGGCTGGGTGCCCACAAAATGGTCAAAGTTGCTCATAGGGTTTCAGTCGTCAGCTTGAATGATTTGCATCAATGCGTCTCGGTTACGGACCACCAGTCCGCCTGGTTCAATGCGGATCGCGTCTTCGCGTTCCATGGATTTCAATTCCTGGTTCACGCGCTGGCGTGAGGCGCCAAGCAATTGTGCCAACTCTTCCTGTGCCAGCTGCAGGCTGATGCGCATTTCCCGTCCGTCGGACAGGCTCGGCACGCCATAACTGCGCACCAGATGCAGCAGCTGTTTGGCCAGTCGCGCGCGCAAGGGCAGGGTGTTGAGGTCTTCGACCAGGCCAAACAATTGGCGGATGCGCCGGGATTGCAAGCGCAACATGGCTTCGTACAGCTCGGTGTGGGTGGCCAGGATTTTCCTGAAATCGGCCTTGGCCACACACAGTACGGTGGTGTCGCCGTGGGCGTAGGCGTCGTGGGTACGCCGGTCGCCGTCAAAAATGGCAACATCTCCAAACCAGATGCCCGGCTCGACGTAGGTGAGCGTGATTTGTTTGCCGGTGATGGACGTGGAGCTCACCCGCACGGCACCGCGGGCGCAGGCAATCCATTCCTCCGGCGGGTCACCCCGGGCCGCCAGCAGTTCACCGTCCTTGTAGCGTTTCACGTAGGCGCAGCGCAGTATGTCGTGGCGCAGCGACGGCGAGAGCGACGAGAACCAACGACCGGAATTGATCGCCTCACGTTCATCGACGGTGAGGATGGGGTCAATCATGAGGCTTATATAACCTGGCTAAACGTATTTTGCGGGGCGTTTTTCCAGAAACGCGGCCACACCCTCAGCGCCGTTGGCGTGGTGCAGATTGTTCACAAAGGCGTCTCGCTCCTGGGCCAGTTGGGCGCTCAAGCCTTGGGTTTGCGCGTTGATGCCGAGTGATTTCACGCTGCCGATGGCGTTGGGTGCACGCTGGTTCAGCCGCACGGCCAGCGTCAATGCGTCCTGCAAAGCCTGCCCCGAATCGGTCAGGCGGTTGACCACCCCGAGTTCATGCAGGCGAGGCGCGCCAATTTTTTCACCCAGCATCAACAACTCGTTGGCGAGCTGGGGAGGCAGCACCCGCGCCAGGTGCCAACTGCCGCCGCCATCGGGCGACAGGGCGACACTGGTGTAGGCCATGACGAACACTGCGTCGCGTGCCGCGACGATCAAATCGCAGGTGAGGGCCAGCGAAAATCCGGCGCCTGCCGCAGCGCCTTCCACTGCGGCAATGACCGGTTTGGAGCACGCCCGGATCGCCTGCACCCAAGCGTGCAGTCTTTCAATACTCTGTTCCTGCACCGATCGTGGGCCGTTGCGGTTTTCACGAATGCGGTTGAGGTTGCCACCGGCGCAAAAGGTGGCGCCGTCACCGGTGATGATGATGCTGCGAATGGTGTCACTGGTTGCGGCGTCTTGCAGCGCTTGCATGCCCGTGGCATAAATTTCCGGGCCCAGGGCATTGCGAAACTCGGGGTTCGACAGGGTCAGCACCAGGGTTTGGCCTTGCTGGCTTATTTTCAGTTCTGCGGTCATGCCGTTTTTCTCGGTTCTGGTGTCGGGATCAACCTCATTCTTCCACATGCAGCAGGCTCAGGCCAATGGCGCCGCGCCTGCGCAGCCATGGGCTCGGGCGATAACGAGGGTCGCCGTACACCGTTTGCATGTTGAACAAGACCTCCAGCACGCTGGCCGGGCCGTACAGGTTGCCCATCGCCAGCGGGCCACGCGGATAACCCAGGCCCAGGGTGACGGCTGTTTCAAGATCGGCGGGTGAGCAAATGCCCTGCTGGCAAATGTCGGAGGCGATGTTGACGATGGTCGCCACCACGCGCTGAGTGACAAACCCTGCGCTGTCCCGGATAACACTCACCGCTTTTCCGTCGCGTGCCATCAAGGCGTGAGCGGCATTGCGCATGTCGGGGCGTGTAGCGGGGTTTGTCGCCAGGACGCGCCGCTTGGTGGCTGCGTCGTCAATCAGCATGTCGATGCCTACTGTGCGGCTTGGGTCTAGCCGGTCGACCACTGCCACCGTGGTGACATCAAACCCTAAAGGAGCGACCAGCGTGAGGGCCGATTCGCTTGGCAATGCGCCGGTTTCAATTTTTGCGCCAAGGTTTTTCAGCAGATGCAACAGTTCAACCCGACGTGTCGCCCTGGGTGACACCCAGACTGGAGGCAACTCGTCGACCACCGGCGCGACTGCTTCGACGGATAGTTGCTGGACACCGTTGACATACTGGTAGAAGCCTTCGCCTGACTTGCGGCCCACCATGCCACCCGCCAGGCGCTGGGCTGTGATCACGCTGGGACGGTAACGCGGCTCCTCGTAATATTGGTGGTAAATCGACTCCATCACCGGGTGTGACACATCCAGAGCGGTCAGGTCCATCAGCTCGAACGGCCCAAGTTTGAAGCCCGCCTGGTCTTTCAGGATGCGGTCAATAGTGGCGAAATCCGCCACGCCTTCATTCACAACGCGCAACGCCTCGGTGCCGTAACCACGGCCGGCGTGGTTGACAATGAAGCCGGGCGTGTCTTGCGCCTGGACGGGGGTATGGCCCATTTGACGGGCATAAGCTGACAAGCGGTCACAGACCCGGGTGTCGGTTTTCAGGCCGGCAATTACCTCCACCACTTTCATCAGCGGAACCGGGTTGAAAAAATGAAATCCGGCCAGGCGCTCTGGGTGCTTGAGTTGGGCGGCAAGCGCGGTCACCGAAAGGGACGAGGTGTTGCTGGCCACGATCGCGTCGACGCGCAGCAGGCTTTCGAGCTCGGCAAACAGGGCTTGCTTCAAATCCAGACGCTCGACGATGGCCTCGATCACCAGGTCACAGTGAGCAAGGGCCGCCAGGGAAGAGGCGCAACTCAAACGCGCTTTGCAGTCCGAAAGCTGATCCGCGGCAAGGCGGCCTTTTTCTGCCATCTTCTCCCATTGGCTGTAAATGGCCTGCAAGGCATTCAAGGCAGCTCCCGGTTGCATGTCATACAGCAAGACCGAGCTGCCAGACTGGGCCGCGATTTGCGCAATACCGCGACCCATGGCGCCTGTACCAACGATGCCGGTCAATTGAAAAATGGGGGATAGCATTCGGTGATTATCACGGACTCGGATTGCCTGCAAGGCCCTGGCGGCCAGCTGCGTTTGGGCGCCAGCGCAGGGATTGCCGGCCTAAATTAGTTTTTACCCTAGGGCGCACATCACGGGATAGGCAATTTTTTGAGCGAGAATAATCCCAATCAATTGGACACATCGTGAAAACTCGAAGAAAAATATTTGCTGTTCTTCTGTTGGGCGTGGCGTTCAACAGCGCCGCTTTGACGCTGGGGCGAGTACGTGGTGCGGCGATCGTCGGCCAACCCCTTGACATAACGGTTCAGGCGCAAATCTCTGGCGATGAAACTCCCGGTTCACTGTGCGCCGAAGCCGACGTGTTCCATGCCGACGCGCGCCAGGAGCCGTCGCGCGTTCGCGTCACGGTGGAAGGTGCGGCCCAACAAACGGCAAATATACGGGTGACCTCATCGACGCCCGTCGACGAGCCGATGGTCACCATTTACCTCAAGGCCGGTTGCAGCCAGAAAATCACGCGCCGCTACGTCATGCTGGCTGATGTTCCGACCGAGCCGATGCCTCAGGTTCTGCCCAGCCTTCCTGTGATTGCAGCGCCTGTCGCGTCTGCTGCGCCAGCCGCGTCTGCACCATCGCCGTCTGCGGCAGCCGGTTCTGGCGAGTCGGGCACCAATTTGAGCGCAGCCCAGACGTCACCGCCGCCGGCCGGCGTCGCACCTGCGCAGGCGTCCAGTCCGGTGCGCAAGCGCCCTGCGGTACCGGTCAAGCCGCGCCCGGCGGCTGTTAAAAAGCCAGTAGCAAAACCAGTGGTTGTTGCCAAACCCGAGGCGCCACCGCCGGTTGTCAAAAAGGAAGAGCCAGTAGCGCCGCCCAAAGAGGCTGCGGGTTCCTCACCGGCCAAGGCAAAAATTGAAGAAAAACCGGTTGCGGCGGAGCAGGCCGGCCAGTCCAGGTTGAAGCTTGACCCCATGCTCAGCCTGGCCGAACGCGTGACGACGCTCGAAGCGAGTGCCAGTGCGCCAACGCCCGATGCAGCGCGGGATGCGCAACGTGTTCAAACCCTCGAAGAAAGCGTCAAAACGCTGGTTGCATTGGCTGCCAAAAACGAAGCCAGCATGCTTGAGATGCGCAACCGCCTGCAAAAGGCCGAAGCCGAACGTGGCGTTCCGATGGCCTGGCTTTATGGTTTGGGTGCACTCTCACTGGCCTGTTTGGCCGGACTTGGCTATCTGTTGTTGCGGCAACGGAATGGTGAAGCCCGGGGCGAACGGGACGACTGGTGGAGTCCGTCAAAGTCGGCGCCTACCAGCGTTGCGCAAAGACGGGACGCAGTGACAGCTCCGCCGTCCGGTCTGGGGGGCCTGCAAGATGAAGCTGCGGCAACCATTGCCACGAATCCACCGAAACGAACCGCTGTAAGGGCGCTGGCTGATGACAATCCTGAGTCGGAAATGGACGTCAGCCTGGTGGAAATGAGCGAGTCGAATTTTGACAACCTCATGCGCTCAGGGCAAGCCCACGGTGCGTTACGCAAAGGTCCGCTGCCGCCGGCAACCGACATGGCGTCTACCCGCGTGCAGCCGATGGAGATTGCGCGCACCATCAACTCTGAGCAGATTTTTGACATCCGTCAGCAGGCTGCGTTTTTTGTGTCATTGGGCCAGACCGACCAGGCGGTGCGCATTCTGGAGAACAGCATCAACGAACGGGGTGAATCCAGCCCGCTTTTGTACCTTGACCTGCTGGAAATTTTTCAGTCTCTGGGATTAAAGCAGGATTACCACCAGTTCCGCGAAGACTTCAACCTCTTGTTCAACAGCCGAGTCCCTGAGTACGCTGATTTCCACAACGAAGGCCGCTCCCTGGAAGAGTACCCGCACGTCTTGGCCCACATCACTGCGTTATGGCCGACCGTCAAGGCCCAAATGGTGATTGAGGCGTCGATTTTCCGTGATCCGCTGGATGACAAGAGCAAACCCTTCGAGCTGGCCGCATTCCGTGACCTGTTGCTGCTGCATGCCGTTGCGCAAAGCAACACGCGTGGCGACAGCGGTGTTTCAGGCCTCGCGCCGCTCAGCACGGTTCCTGTCAACTTGCAGCCGCCTTCGATGGCGTCGCCGGTGGTCGACATGGGGGTTGATATCGCCCTGGACGTTGAAAATAGCAAGATGCCGCCGATGCCTCCCGCCGGGACCGGCCTTGACCTTGACCTGTCCGATTTGGTGGGGCTTGAACCCGGCGCGGTTGATTCCGGAAAAAGTGACGAAGAGACTGAATTCCCCAATCTGATGACCGGTCCGTCGCCGCTTCCCAGTTTGAAACGAGAGCCCAAGGCAACCCAGGTGGTGCAGGACAACCATTACCTTGACTTCGACAAAAACCCGACCATGCGGTATACCCTGCCAAAGTCGAAGGATCCGCAGGAATAAACCCTCAGTGGACAGGGACCGGTAAACCCGGACAGGCTCGCCGTAGCCGTCAGCGGCGAACCTGCAATGCCTCGGGGTTGACGATGTTGGTTGGCGTACCCGTGATGAAGTCAACCACGCTTTGAAAAGCTGAACTGAAATACAGCTCGAAACTGTCCTGCTCCACGTAACCGATGTGCGGAGTGCAGATGCAGTTCTCTAGCCTCAACAGCGCATGCCCCTGCAAAATGGGCTCGTTTTCGAACACATCAATGGCCGCCAGGCCGGGACGCCCGCGGTTCAGCCCGGTAATCAGTGCGTCTGGCTCGATGAGCTCGGCGCGGGAGGTATTGACCAGCAGTGACGTGGGCTTCATGCATGCCAGGTCTTCGTGAGTGACGCAATGGCGGGTGGCGTCATTGAGGCGCAGGTGCAAAGACAAAACCTCACTCTGCGCAAAAAATGCTTCACGGCTCGTAGCAGCCTGGTAGCCACTGAGGACCGCACGCTCCATCGAAGCCTCACGGCCCCAAACCACGACGTTCATGCCAAATGCCTTGCCATACCCTGCAACGATCTGGCCAATTCTGCCAAACCCCCAAATGCCAAGCGTCTTTCCATGCAACACCGTGCCAAGACCAAAATTTGGAGGCATGGAGCCGGCTTTCAGCCCCGACTGCTGCCAAGCGCCGTGTTTGAGATTGCCGATGTATTGCGGCAGGCGCCGCACGGAAGCCAACACCAGCGCCCAGGTGAGTTCTGCCGTCGAAACGGGTGAGCCCGCACCGTCGGCTACTGCAACACCGCGGTCTGTGCAGGCGGCCACGTCGATATGTCCGCCGACCCGCCCGGTCTGGACAATCAATTTGAGGCGCGGCAATTTGTCGATCAGCGCCCGCGTTATTTGTGTGCGTTCGCGGATCAGCACCACCACGTCCGCGTCTTTCAGGCGAATTGACAACTGGCCCAGGCCTTTAACGGTGTTGGTGTAGACCTTGGCGGCGAACGGCTCAAGTATGGTCGCGCAGGCCAATTTCCTGACGGCGTCCTGATAGTCATCCAAAATCACAATATTCATGCCGCTATTGTGCCTTGACACATTGCAGCAAGGATGCGGTTAGCATCAGCCTCTTTGAACAATTTCCCGGAACCAAAACCATGTCAATTTCGATGTCGTCGGCCTGCCTTCCCGTATGTGTTTCCATGTTGGGTAACCTGAGCCACATGCTGGACAAGATGCAGTCTTTTATCGATGAAAAGAAGTGCGAGCCTACCGCCTTGCTGCATTACCGGCTGGCGCCTGACATGTTGCCCTTTACGCGGCAGGTTTTGATCGCATGTGATGCCGCGAAAAATGGCGTGGCCCGTATCTCGGGTGTTGAAGCGCCCAAATTCGATGACACCGAGACCACAGTGGCCGAACTCAAGGCGCGCATCCAGAAAACAATTGGTTATTTAGACGCCGTGCCGATTGACCGGCTCGATGGCACCGAACTCAAGGAAATCACCTTCCCGGTTGGCCCGCAGACGCGCACGATGCAAGGTGAAGCCTATTTGAATCGTTGGGTGCTGCCCAACATGTATTTCCACATCAATGCCGCTTACATGATCCTGCGCCACAACGGCGTGGCCCTGGGCAAGCGCGACTACCTGATGGGGGCAGCCTCAGCCTGAGCGCGGCAAAAAAGCTTTGGCGATTCGCGGCTCAATGGAGGGCCGCTTCGCGAGCGGCAAGCCGGTCAAGTTCGGCGCAAACGTCTGCCATGCGGCCGCTGATCACCATGCGGCCCACGCTGGCGGGCGCTTGCCCTGATTCTGTCACCCGCAACACGCGCACCGTGTTGACACGGGCACGAGCAACAACGATGTCATCGCAATACGGGCGTGCCACCGTTGCAGGGATGGCAGGTGTGGGCGCGGCACTTCGTACCTGGCGCAAACTTGTGCGCTGCATCGGCGGCACATTGTTCGCCGACCCGTGTGCCAGCCAGCGTGCCATGCCGCCGATCAGGTTGTGCAGCGACCGCGGAGCCGCACCAGCGACGATGCCAGGGCCAACAGGTGAGCCTGAACCCAAGGCCGTTTGACAAGCAGTGTTCATGTCAATTCTCCCGTTACATCAGCATGGTGTTGCGGATCAGGCCGACCGCCAGGCCTTCAATTTCAAAGGCTTCACCGGGCTCAACCACGATCGTCTGGTAGTCGGGGTTTTCCGGGTGAAGTTCGATCAGGTGTTTGTTGCGTTTGAAGCGTTTCACGGTGACTTCATCGCCCAGGCGCGCCACCACAATCTGGCCATTTTTGGCGTCTTTCGTGGCCTGCACGGCCAGCAGGTCGCCGTCCATGATGCCGGCGTCGCGCATGGACATGCCACGCACCTTGAGCAGGTAGTCGGGCTTGCGCTGGAACAAACTGTTTTCAACGTAATAGGTTTGATCAACATGTTCTTGTGCGAGGATCGGCGAGCCGGCAGCGACGCGGCCGATCAAGGGCAAGGCCAGTTGTGCCAGGCTCTGCAGCGGCAACGAGAACTGCTTGAAGCGGGTTTCGTTGATGGCGCGCAGGGCATCACTCTTGAGCCGAATGCCCCGCGAGGTGCCGCTGACCAGCTCGATGACGCCCTTTCTAGCCAGCGCCTGCAAGTGCTCTTCTGCGGCATTGGCGGACTTGAACCCCAGCTCAGAGGCGATCTCTGCCCGTGTGGGCGGCGCACCGGTGCGGGCGATTGCGCTTTGGATCAGATCAAGTATCTGCTGCTGGCGCGCGGTGAGTTTCACTTGAAGGCTGGGCAATTCAATCATGTCGGCTCCTGAAGTTCAGCGTCTGGATGGTTGACAATTTGCTTTTGCCACTTTGGTGGGAAAACCTGTCTTAATACCCAGTAACTGTATTTTTAACCAGTTTCAATGGCAATGCAAGCAATTCCTGAAAATAAATCAAAAACAGTTGCTGTTTTGGGCACTGGGGGCACGATTGCTGGAACTGCTTTGAGCGGCGCCAGCGGTCAAGACGGCAACCTGGCCTATGTCTCTGCCCAGTTGGGCGTACAGGCGCTGCTGGCGGCCGTCCCTGGCCTGGCTGACCTGTCGATCAACCTACAGTCCGAGCAAGTGGCGCAACTGGACAGCAAGGACATGGGATTTGACGAATGGCAGCACTTGGCATTGCGTACGGCGCATCACCTGTCACAGCCAGACGTGCTGGGTGTTGTGATCACCCATGGCACTGACACACTCGAGGAAACGGCGTATTTCCTAGATTGCGTCTTGCCGGCCCACTTGCTGGTTGACAAGCCCGTGGTGATCACCTGTGCCATGCGGCCGGCCACATCCTCTGAGGCGGACGGACCACAAAACCTGGCGGATGCCGTCAAGGTCGCCATCGAGCCGGGTGCCTGTGGCGTGGTGGCAGTCTGCGCCGGGCAGATTCATTCAGCCCGGCATGTACAAAAAGTCCACACCTACCGGCTTGACGCGTTTGACTCGGGTGACGCAGGACCACTGGGGCGGGTGATGGGCGGGAAAGTCCTGATGGCCAAGGTTTGGCCGAAGCCCGGGATGGCGACACCCACAGACTTTGAATGGGGCCGGGCAGACAGGCCCTTGTTGTGGCCAAGGGTGGAAATCGTGATGAGCCACGCTGGCGCGAACGGCCAGACGGTTGACGCAATGTTGGCGTGTCAATCCGAATCGGGGGCCTCACCGGTAATGGGCATTGTGGTGGCGGGCAGTGGCAACGGCACGGTGCATCGGAGCCTGCAAGCCGTGCTGGTAAGGGCGCAGGACGCGGGCATCCGCGTTTGGCGCGCCACACGTTGTGCCTATGGTGCCGTGCAGAGCGTGCCGGGCCAGGTGCTGCAGGAGGTTACCAGCCTGTCCCCGGTGAAAGCGCGCATCGCGCTGGCTTTGGCCCTGTTGCCGTCGACAGACCCCTCCAATCGCTGAAGGCGGCAACTGGCCATGTTTACCGGTATCCAGCTTTCGCCATGGGCTTATCCGACGCTCGAAATTGTTCACATTGTTGGCATTGCTTTGTTGCTGGGAAACCTGGTTTTGCTGGAACTTCGCGTGTTTGGAAAAGGGCGGGCGCTGCCGGTGGCCGACTTGTCGCGCCTGGGCTTGACGCTGGTCGCCATCGGTTTCAGCTTGGCGGCGTTGTCTGGCACCTTGATGTTCGCCACGCAACCAAACGAATTGCTGGCCAACCGGGCTTTCACCATCAAGCTTGTGTTGTTATTGCTGGCGAGTATCAACGCGGTGATTTTCCATTCGCGAAAATCACTGGAGAAACTGGACACCACGGCCAAGGCCCTCATGCTGACGTCTACCTTGATCTGGCTCGGTGTGATCGCCTGCGGGCGCTGGATCGCCTATTTATGAAACCTGTTCCCAGTGACCTAAAACCCTTTTCAGTACCCTCAATGAAGGAGCCTTTCATGAATCGCCGCCGCCTCATCAACTCCTGTCTCGCCATGCCCCTGGTCCATTTGCCGCTAACCGCTTTTGCCCAC
>JANNMM010000073.1:0-9345 GCA_031397915.1 Rhodoferax sp.
GCGCTTCGGCCGCCGAATTGGCATGCAGCGTCAAAAGCCCGCCGGGATGGCCCGTATTCCAGGCTTTCAAAACTTCAACCGGCATGTTGTTAAATTTGGCTTTGGCGTAAGCCGCCACCAGCACCACCTCGCCACTGACAAGCCGGGTGCAATAAATTACCCGTGCGCCACCACTTATACCCATGCCTTCACGCTTCCAGCGCAACTCCAAATAATTATTCGGCTCAGGTAGCTTCGCCTTGCCTAGCGGTTCTTGGCTTTCCTCCAAACCGCAAAATCATCCTTAGATTTCTGCTCGGTCGGCGGATACAGCCCCAAAATCGAGCGGCCGTGGTTTTGCACCATGTCGGTCACAAAATCTTCAAACACCGTCATGTCAACGGCCTCGGTGGCAATTTCATCAGCGATGTGCGCGGGGATCACGACCACACCCTCCTGGTCACCCACAATCACGTCGCCGGGGAACACCGGCGCGTCGCCGCAGCCGATCGGCACGTTGATGTCCAGCGCCTGGTGCACGGTGAGGTTGGTGGGCGCAGCGGGGCGGTTGTGGTAGGTGGGGAAGGGCAGCTTGGCCATCTCGGGTGAATCGCGAAAACCGCCGTCGGTCACACAACCGGCCACGCCGCGCACCATCAGGCGGCTGATCAAGATCGCGCCGGCCGATGCGGCGCGGGCGTCTTTGCGGCTGTCGATCACAAACACCGCGCCGGGCGGGCATTCTTCCACCGCTTTCCTTTGCGGGTGGTTGCGGTCCTGAAACACACTGATGCCGTTCAGGTCTTCTCGCGCAGGGATGTAACGCAGCGTGAATGCTTCGCCCACCATGTTGGGCAAATTGCCGTTGATGGGCCGCACGTCCTGGATGTACTGGTTGCGGAAACCTTTTTTGAAGAGTGCCGTGCAGAGCGTCGCGGTGCTGACGGTTTTGAGTTTGTCGCGGGTGGCGTCTGAGAGTTTTGAAGGGTTTGACATATGCGGTTGGGTGCTGAGTGAAAAAAATGGAAAACAGAATCTGTGGCTCAAGGCACTGACGACGGCAGCGCCACGCCGAGCTTGTCAGCCCATTGCGACAGTGCCCGCCAGGTGTCGGCATCAAAACCGATGCCTTGTGCGCGCGCCGTCTCGATGCCTCGGGCGGCCTGGTCGCCAGGCATACGCACGGGCTGGGCCGGGTTGATGGCTTTGTTGCTGCGGCAACGGTCGGAGAGGTGGTCCATCTGCTCGGCGAAAACCTCGGCGCCAGAAAAGGCTTCGGGCGAGATCACCTGCACGTAGGTGCTGCCGCCCCAGCGCTTCGGTGCGTCCTTGCGGCCGTGGCCCGAGAGCCCCTGCGACAGGGCTTCCACCATCAACGAGAGGCCGAAGCCCTTGTGGCCATATTCGGCGCCGCCCATGGGCATCAAGGAACCGCGCGGCTCGGTGTGTTCCAGCACCGCCGGGTCACGTGTGGGCAGGCCGTTGGCGTCTTGCAGCCAGGCGTGTTCAAACAACTCGCCGCGTGCGTGTTTTTGCCGCGTCATCGAGGTGGTGGTGATGGAGGCGCAGATGTCGATCAGAACCGGGTTGGGCGTGCCGGGATAACCCATTGCAATGGGGTTGGGTGTCATCAGCGCCTCGGTTCCGCCAAACGGCGCCACCCGCGCACCGGCGGGGTCGGAGTTGACAATCAGCGCGATGCAGCCTTGGTCGGTCGCGATTTTGCACAGCGCGGCCAGACAACCGATGTGGTGGTTGCGTTTGATGGCAATCGCCGCCAGGCCGTATTTTTGGGCGCGGGGGAGACAGGTTTGCAGGGCCTGCTCGACCAGCCACAAACCCGGCAGGTAGTTGCCGTCCCACAGGGCACTGGTTGCGCCGTTGTCTTTCACCACGGCATACGAGCCGGTGGTCGTCATGCTGCCTTTTTGAATCTCGGCCAGGTACGCGGGCGCCTGCGCCAGGCCGTGCGTGCGCCGGCCCATGGCGTCGGTGAGCACCAGCAAGCGGGCGACCGACGCAGCCTTGTCGGCCTCCATGCCGGCTTTTTCGAAGAGACTCTTGGCGAAGCTTTCCAGGCACTGGACGTCAAATCGCTCCATGTGTTACGCGCGCCAACCAGGTGCCAACTTAAGCCGTTCCTTCGATTTCCTTGCCTGCCTTCTCGATCACTGCGCTCCAGCGTTTGCGTTCCCCGGCGAGGAAGGCGCTGAGTTCAGCGGGCGTGGAGGTCAGCACCTCGGCGCCGGCAGCGACCAGACGGCCGCGCACGTCGGGCGAGCGGATCACGCTGATCAACGCGGCGGCGAGTTTGTCGACTGCTGCCTTGGGCATGGTGGCGGCCACACCCACCCCCTGGTAAGAGCCTGATTCAAAGGTAGGCAGGCCCTGCTCGGCAATGGTCGGCATGTGGCCGACCAGCGCCATGCGCGTTTTTTTGCTGATGCCGATCACCTTGAGCCGGCCCGCGTTCACCAGCGGCAACGTGGCCAACATGCCATTCAAGACGACGTGGGTCACACCCGCGGCGGTGTCGGCAATCGACTGCGCGCCGCCCCGGTAAGGCACGTGTGTCCACTTCATACCGGTGAGCTGGGCGATCTCGACCATGCCCAAATGGTTGGGGGACCCGGCCCCGCTGCTGGCCACATTGAGTTTGGTTTTTTGAGAAAACTCGACCATCTCTTTGATGTTGTTGAAGGGCAGCGAGGGGTGTGCCACCAGCATGTGCGGCGAATAGGCGAGCAAGGTCACGCCCTGCAAATCGGTCGGTTTCCAGTTGATGTCTTTGTACAAAAGCGGGGCGAGTGCGACCGAGCCCATGTCGGAGAGCACCATGGTGTGGTTGTCGGTGGCCAATGCCGCCACCCCCACGCCGATGTTGCCGTTGGCGCCGGTGCGGTTCTCGACCACCACGGTGGTTTTGAGCAGCTCACTCAAGGGGTTGGAAATGATGCGCGCGATGGCGTCTGATGTGCCGCCCGGTGCGAACGGGATGATGATTTTCAGCGTCTGGCTCGGCCACGCAGCTTGGGCGTGAACGCTGATACCGCTGGCGGCAAGCGTAACTGCGGTGGTGTGCGTGAGGACTTGGCGGCGGTTCAGCATGAAGGGCTCCTGAGGGGATTGAATTTCACAATGTGCTAATTGGGTTCTGACCCCAATTAAATTAGTAGATCACGGGCTCGGACACGGGCGCGCCGAACGAGGTTTCGAGGTAATCAAAATCACAGCCCTGGTCGGCCTGCAAGATGTGCTGGCTGAACATGTAGCCATACCCGCGTTCGAACCGTTTGGGGGGCGGCACCCAGGCGGCGCGGCGCGTGGCGAGCTCCAGGTCTGGCACCTGCAGGTGAATGCTGCGGTTTGGTACGTCCACCGAGATCAGGTCGCCGTTTTGCACCAGCGCGAGGTTGCCGCCCACAAAAGACTCGGGCGACACGTGCAGGATGCAGGCGCCGTAACTGGTGCCGCTCATGCGCGCGTCGCTGATGCGCACCATGTCTCGCACACCCTGTTTCACCAGTTTGGTGGGGATGGGCAACATGCCCCATTCGGGCATGCCGGGGCCACCTTGCGGGCCGGCATTGCGCAGGATGAGGACGTGGTTTTCGGTCACATCCAGATCCGGGTCGTCCACCGCTTTTTTCAGGCTCGGGTAGTCGTCAAACACCAGCGCCGGGCCGGTGTGTTTGAGAAACTTTTGCGCGCAGGCGCTGGGCTTGATGACGCAGCCATTGGGCGCGAGGTTGCCTTTGAGCACGGCCAGCGCGCCTTCTTTGTAAATGGCGGTGTCCAATGTGCGGATCACATCGTCGTTGTGCACCTCGGCGTCGGCGATGTTCTCGCCCACGGTTTGGCCGGTTACCGTCATCGCGTCCAGGTGCAACAGGTTGCCGTCGCGCAGGCGCGCCATCAGGCCTTTCATGCCGCCAGCTTCGTAAAAGTCTTCCATCAGATAGGTGTCGCCACTGGGGCGGATGTTGGCGATCACCGGCACTTTGCGCGAACAGGCGTCGAAGTCTTCCAGTGAGATGGCACACGATTTCCCGTCGGCTCCCGTGCCCGCGCGGCGCGAGATCGCCACCAGGTGGATGATGGCGTTGGTCGAGCAGCCCTCGGCCATAGCCACCGTGACAGCGTTCTCAAAATTTTGGCGGGTCAACATGCGTGCCGGTGTGAGGTCTTCCCACACCATGTCCACAATACGGCGGCCGCATTGGGTGGCCATGCGCTGGTGGTTGGCATCAACCGCCGGAATCGACGACGCGCCCGGCAGCGTCATGCCCATGGCTTCGGCGATGCCCATCATGGTGGCGGCGGTGCCCATGGTCATGCAGGTGCCGGCGCTTCGGGCAATGCTGCTTTCGATTTCGATCCACTGCTTGTCCGAGATGTTGCCGGCGCGGCGCTCGTCCCAATACTTCCAGGCGTCTGAGCCCGAGCCGAGTTTTTTGCCCTTCCAGATGCCGTGCAACATCGGCCCGGCGGGCAGGTAGATACACGGCAGCCCCATGCTGAAGGCGCCCATCAACAGGCCCGGCGTGGTTTTGTCGCAGCCGCCCATCAATACCGCACCGTCCACCGGGTGGCTGCGCAGCAACTCCTCGGCCTCGATGGCCAGCAGGTTGCGGTACATCATGGTGGTGGGTTTGACGAAACTCTCAGACAAGGAAATTGCCGGCAGCTCCAGCGGAAAACCCCCCGCCTGCAACACGCCGCGTTTCACTTCCTCCACCCGCTGCTTGAAGTGGGTATGGCAGGTGTTGGTGTCGCTCCAGGTGTTCAGAATGGCGATCACCGGTTTACCGGCCCAATCGACGTGGTCGTACCCCATCTGCATGGCGCGTGAGCGGTGGCCAAAGGCGCGCAGGTCGTCGGGGGCGAACCAGCGGGCGGACCTTAGGTCGCTCGCGGCTTTGCGGGTAATTGGCTTGGCAGAATGTGTCATGGCAGCTACGTACGATGCGCCATGTGCATGACGCCGTATGGTCAAAAATGAATCGTCTTATGGTATGACGATTGTAACGCCTGCGGTAAGAGGGAATATGCTTGGGTGCCCATCCGCCGACCCGAAGGAAAACATTGTGAACCTCCAGCAGCTTTTTGGCATCGATTTGCCAATCATTCAAGCCCCGATGGCGGGTGTGCAAGGCAGCGCCATGGCCATCGCCGTCAGCAACGCCGGCGGTTTGGGCTCGTTGCCATGCGCCATGCTGAGCCCGTTGGCGCTGCGCCAGGAGCTTGAGGCGCTTGGTCAGGGCACCTCGAGGCCATTTAATTTGAATTTTTTCTGCCACACCCCGCCAGTGCCCGATGAGACCCGTGAGCGGGCGTGGCGACAGGTGCTCGCGCCTTATTTTGCAGAACACGGCATCGATGTGGCCACACTGCCCAGCGGCCCCGGGCGGATACCCTTCAGCGCCGAGGCCGCCGACATCCTGGAGGGTGTCAAACCCGCGGTGGTAAGTTTCCATTTCGGCTTGCCGCCGGCTGACTTGCTGGCGCGGGTGCGCGCCTGGGGCAGCAAAATAGTGTCTTCGGCCACCACCGTGGATGAAGCCCTCTGGCTCGAAGCGCAAGGCGTGGACGCTGTCATCGCTCAGGGCCTGGAAGCCGGTGGCCACCGGGGGATTTTTTTGTCGGACGACCTGAGTACCCAGGTGGGCACCTTCGCCCTGCTGCCGCAGGTTGTGCGGGCGGTGAAGTGCCCGGTTATCGCAGCGGGCGGCATCGCCGACGCGAGCGGCGTGGCCGCCGCGTTGGCCCTGGGCGCGGCGGGGGTGCAGGTGGGCACCGCCTATTTGTTGTGCCCGGAGGCGACCACCAGCGCCATCCACCGCGCGGCGCTCCAAAGTGAGGCCGCGCGCCACACCGCCTTGACCAACCTCTTCACAGGCCGGCCCGCGCGCGGCATCCTGAACCGGGTGATGAAAGAACTCGGCCCTGTCAGCAACGCACCGCCCGCCTTCCCCCTGGCCACGGCTGCCATGGCACCGCTGCGGGCCAAGGCCGAAGCGGTGGGGTTGGGTGACTTCACGCCGCTCTGGTCGGGGCAAAACGCCAGCGGGTGCAAGGCGATTCCAGCGGCCGAGTTGACCCGCGAACTGGCACGCGTGCGGGTAGTTTGAAGATTGCCGTCATGCTCAACCCCGCCCAAAAAGCCACTTGGCAGCGAGACGGTTTTCTGGTTTTGCCAGATTTCAAACCGGCCGCAGAGCTTGCGTCTCTACGCGCGCGGGCGCTGGAAACTGTTGACCGTTTTGACCCGGCGCAATCCAGAACCATCTTCACCACCAACGACCAAACCCGCACGGCGGACGACTACTTCATGGGCTCGGCCGACACCGTTCGCTGCTTCTTTGAAGAGGAGGCCTTTGATGCACGGGGCGAATTGAAACAGGCCAAAGCCCTCTCGATCAACAAGATCGGTCATGCGATGCACGACCTCGACCCGGTGTTTGACGCCTTCTCGCGCACGCCCGCGCTGGCGCAACTGGCGGCGAATCTGGGTTTGGTCGAGCCGAAAATCTGGCAGTCGCAGTACATCTTCAAACAGCCCGGCATTGGCGGCGAGGTGCGCTGGCACCAGGATGCGACCTTTTTTGAGACCACGCCGATCACGGTCACGACCTTCTGGTTTGCGCTGGAAGATGCCACGGTGCATAACGGCTGCCTGTGGGCCGAACCGGGCGGCCACCGGGGGCCGCTGCGGGAGCGGTTTGTCAGAACCGGGGCCACAACTACCGACGATGCCAAGAGCCCGGTCGCCATGGAAAAGCTCGACGCCACGCCCTGGCCAAGCGCTTCGACAGCCGCTTCACTGGAAGTAAGCGCAGGCTCACTCGTTGTGCTCCACGGCCTGCTGCCGCACTACAGCGCGCCCAACCGCTCTGCCCATTCGCGCCATGCCTACACCCTGCACGTGACGGATGGGCGCTCGGCCTATTCGCAGCGCAACTGGCTGCAGCGCGGGCCCGCCTTGCCGGTTCGGGGGTTTTGACGCCGCCCTGAACGCCCGATATTTCCGCGTGGGTCGCACGCGACAGGGAAAAACGCTGTGCTATTAATAAAATAGCATTAACTCTATATTATTCGTGACTTCATTGCTATTTTTCTTATGAAATTGGCATTTTGGGCATATTTGGTTGAATTTGTTAACACCCATATTAACTTTTAAGCTTGGCTTATTTGAGTTTCGCCTACCAGTGCCGCGTCCATTTCAACAACCGCCCGAAGCATCAACGCCCGCAGCCACACCAGCCCCGGGTCATTGGTGCGGTACTTGTGCCACTGCATGGCCTGGGTCATCAGGGGCACGTCGACGGGCGGTTTGAGCACCTTGACGGGCAAAAACCGCGCGCCATACGCAGCCAGGCGGCCATGTACGGTGGCGATGCGGTCGGTGCCCACCACCAGCGACAGGGCGCCGACAAAACTGAAGGTGGTCACCTCCACGCGGCGCGTGATGCCGTGGCTTTGCATGGCCGCGCCTTCAAACGAGGGCGCAGCGCCAGGCGGTTGCATCACCACGTGGCCGGCGCCCCGGTAAGCTTCCAGTGTCAGCCGCCCGCCGGGCGCGCGCTCAGGGCTGGCAAGCTGGCCGCGGTGCCAGACGATGCAGCAGAACGTTTCGTCCAGCAGCTTGTCGGTGGGGTGGTCGGGCGAACAATAGATTTGCGGGATCACCAGCAGATCGGCCTCGCCCCGATCCAGCAGGCGCTGCGGCTGGTTTTGCTGCGGCAAAAACTGGAAACGCACTGAATGGGATTCGCGCGACGCCAACGCCAGCAGGTGCGGCATCAGTGTGACCATCGAGTAGTCCGAAACAAAAATGCGGAACTCGCGGTCTGACTGGGCGGCGATGAACTCGGGTTTGGCACTGATCGTCGTGTCCACCCGCACCAGCACGTCGCGCACGGCGTCTTGCAGGCTCTCGGCGCGCGGGGTGAGCTCCATCTTGCGGCCCACCTGCACCAGCAGCTCGTCGTCCAAATGTTCGCGCAGGCGGGCCAGCGCGTTGCTCATGGCCGACTGGCTCAGGTTCAACTGCTCGGCCGCACGGCTGATGCTTTTCTGCGAAAGCATCGCGTCCAGTGCCACCAGCAGGTTCAGGTCGAGTTTGTTGAATCGCATCCAGGCACTTTCATCTTCTCATCAGGGTTAACCCAAATAGTATTGACAAATCTGATTTGAATCATCCATACAAACCATTATGCAAATAGCGGCAAGCTCTCTACAGTGCCGCCATGTTCAAGTATTTCCCCACCAATTACGTCTGGAACCTGTCGGTCGATCTGGCCATTGAAATGGGCGCGCGCATCGGCGAAATCGAAGCCATGTGCGCGCCGTTGCAGGAGGCGGCCAAACAGCCAGACGCCGCCGGAACGAAGGCCTTTCGCGAAACCTGGGTGAAGATGGCCGACACCTTGTGCGAGTTGGCGGCGGAAGACGAAGCCAAAGGCCGGTTGATATCCGCTGGCGACAAATACGGTCGCGCCGCCACCTACATGCTCACCGCCGAACGCCTGCAAGCGCACGGCGCGCCGGGTCGCGTGGCGCTTTACGCGCGTATGCAGGAGGTGTTTGCCAGAGGCTTGAAGCTGGCCGGCGAAAACTGCCAACGGGTGGAGATTCCCTACGGCAATGCCGTGATTTCGGGTTTGTATGTCCGCGCTGAAGGGACTACTGGAAAAGCCGCCGGCAAAGCCCCGCTGCTGGTGCAAGTCAATGGCCTGGACTCCACCAAAGAGATGAAATACCGCGTCGGCCTGCCGCGCTGGCTGGCGCAACGTGGTGTCTCGTCGCTGCTGATTGACCAGCCTGGCACGGGCGAAGCGCTGCGCCTGCACAACCTGGTCGCCACCTACAACAGCGAAATCTGGGCCAGCAAGGTGGTCGACTGGATCGAGTCGGACGCGCAGATGCAAAACGAAGTCGACGCCCAGCGCGTCGGTCTGGAGGGCGTGTCGCTGGGTGGGTATTACTGCCCGCGAGCCGTGGCTTTTGAGCCGCGTTTTGCCATGGGTGTGTGTTGGGGCGCCAACCACGACTGGCGCGACGTGCAGAAAAAACGCCTGCTCAAGGAAGGCAGTTTTCCGGTGCCGCATTATTGGGAGCACGTGCGCTGGGTGTTTGGCGCAAAGGACCACGACGACTTCATGCGCCTGGCCGAGAACATGCACCTGGAGGGCGTGCTGGACCGCATCAAGGTGCCGTTTTTGGTGACGCACGGCGAGAAAGACTCGCAGATTCCGCTGGCCTGGGCGCACCGCACCTACGAGCAACTGGTGAATTCGCCCAAGCGGGAGTTGAAAATTTTCACCGAACGTGAAGGCGGCTGCCAGCATTCGAGTTTTGACAACT
>JANNMM010000116.1:0-12492 GCA_031397915.1 Rhodoferax sp.
GACGGCGGGCGCAACTGGCGCCCGGCGCGGCTTGAATCGCCTGTACTTTCAAAGTGCCTCACCCGTTTTAACCTGGACTGGGCCTGGGACGGCAAACCGGCGCTCATTCAAAGCCGCGCGATGGACGACACCGGTTACGTACAGCCCACGTACCGGCAAACGCGCGCGGTGCGCGGCAGCCGCTCGATCTACCACAACAACTCGATCCAGACCTGGCTCGTACAGGAAAACGGCGAGGTAAAAAATGTTCAGCTCTCGTGAACGCGTCTGGCACGCCGGGGCGGCGCTCGCGGCAACATTGGCTGCTGGTTTGGCCGGGCCTGCAGGCGCGCAGGGCGTCGAGCGATTTGAGGGTATCGGACGTGTAGCGACGCCGCGCGAGGTGGCCGCCTGGGACATCGACGTGCGCCCCGACTTCAAGGGCCTGCCCGCCGGCTCTGGCAGTGTTGCCAAAGGGCAGGAGATCTGGGAAGCCAAATGCGCCAGTTGCCACGGCGTGTTTGGCGAGTCCAACCAGGTGTTCACGCCGCTTGTGGGGGGCACCACCGCCAAAGACGTTCAAACCGGCAACGTCGCCAGCCTCAAGGACAACTCTTTCCCCGGCCGCACCACACTGATGAAGTTGTCGACCCTGTCGACCTTGTGGGACTACATCAGCCGCGCCATGCCGTGGAACGCGCCCAAATCGCTGTCACCAGACGAGGTCTACGCCGTCACCGCCTTCATGCTGAATCTGGGCGGTGTGGTGCCCGACGATTTCACTTTGAGTGACCGCAACATGCGCGAGGTGCAGGCCCGACTGCCCAACCGCAACGGCACCACCACGGCGCATGCGCTGTGGGCTGGCAAAGAGATGGGCGGAAAGGCCGCTCCGGATGTCAAGGCGCTTGCTTGCATGAGCAACTGCGAGCCCGGTTGGGTACCCAAGGTGGCGACATCGGTGCCCGACTACGCGCGCAATGCCCACGGCAATCTGGCCGAACAAAACCGCCTGGTGGGCGCGCAACGCGGTGTCGACACCACACAGGCGGAGCGCGCGGCCGGTCAAATATTGGCGACGCGTGATCCTGCGGCTGCCCCTGCACCCGCGCCTGCACCCGGGAATACGGGATCACCCCAGGCGACGGCGCTGGCCAACAAATACAGCTGCACCGCCTGCCACGGCATGTCGCAAAAACTGGTCGGGCCCGCGTTTGCCGATATCGCCAAAAAATACGCAGGCAACGCCAATTATTTGGCCCAGAAGATCGTCAACGGTGGCAGCGGGGTGTGGGGTGCGATTCCCATGCCGCCCCAAACCCTGCCGCCCGCTGACGCGCAAGTGCTGGCCGCCTGGCTGGCAACAGGTGCCGTTCGGTAAGGGAATTCAAGCTAAGGGAAAATAGGGCATCGCCGCACATTCGAAACCGTCGAAAATCCGTTCAGTCAAGTTCAAGTCCAGATTAAAGTTCACCAAGGAGCCATTCATGCAATCCCGCCGCAAAACCCTCAAACAAAGCGCCGTGCTCGCGAGCCTGCTGGCTGGTACGGGCCTGTTTCCGACCTATGCGCTGGCCTTCAATGCGCCCGCGTTTGACGCCAAAAACCTTAACGACGCCCTGAAGGCGCTGGGCGCCGGCGCGCCCCAGGCGAGCAAAGACGTGACACTCACCGCCCCCGACATCGCCGAAAACGGTGCCGTGGTGCCCATGGGCGCCGCCACTACCCTGGCGGGTGTGAAGCAATTGCTGTTGCTGGTTGAAAAGAACCCGAGCGCACTGGTGGCTGTGTTCAATGTGAGTGACAGTGTCGAAGCCAACATGACCACGCGTGCCAAGATGGGCCAGTCGTCGGATGTGTACGCGGTGGCGGTGATGAACGACGGCAAGGCGTTCTTCACGAAAAAAGAAGTCAAAGTGACGCTCGGCGGCTGCGGCGGCTGATCCAGTGTCCATCCATTCACAGCAATTTCAGGAGTAAATCATGGCAGATCCCATGCGCATTCGCGCCCAGGCAGCCGGTGGCAACGCCACGGTACGTGTGTTGATGGCCCACGAGATGGAGACCGGTCAACGCAAAGATTCAGCGGGCAAAACCATTCCTGCCTGGCACATCTCGGACGTGACCGCCAGCCTCAACGGCAAACAGGTGCTCAGCGCCGAATGGGGCCCGGCAGTGGCCAAGAACCCGTTCCTGCAGTTCACCATCAAGGGCGCCAAGGCCGGCGACAAAGTAGCGGTGACCTGGAAAGACAACAAGGGCGATACCCGCACCGACGAAGCCACCGTGTCCTGACCGTTCCAATTGAACGGATCACGATCGGATCGGGCCTGCTATTCAAAAACAAGACGGAGACAATCCATGAAGTTTCGACACCAGCTGGCGCTGGGCCTGCTCGCCAGCGCCCTTGCCGCTTCAGCGCTGGCGCAAAAATCGGCCGCGGACGGCATTGCCGAGTACCGCGCCATGCTGGCAGACGGCAACCCGGCGGAGTTGTTCGAAGCCAAGGGTGAAGCCTTGTGGAAGCAAAAACGCGGCCCCAAAAACGACACGCTCGAAAAGTGTGATCTGGGCAAAGGCCCGGGTGTGGTCAAGGGCGCGTTTGTTGAGATGCCGCGTTATTTTGACGACACGAAAAAAGTGCAAGACCTCGAAGCCCGCCTGGTCAGTTGCATGGAGACGCTCCAGGGGTTCAATGCGGCAGACATCAACAAGACGGCGTTTGGTCGCGGCGAGCAAAACAATGTCACCGCGCTCGCCGCCTGGATTTCGGCGGAATCGCGCGGCATGAAGTTCAACCTGCCGCAAAGCCGGGTTGAAGAGAAAACCATGTACGAGGTGGGCAAGCGCATTTTCTTTGCACGCGGCGGCACGCACGATTTTTCTTGCGCCTCTTGCCATGGTGAGGATGGCAAACGCATCCGCCTGCAAGACCTGCCCAACCTTCAGAAGAACCCCGGCGCCGGCAACGGCTTTGGCGCGTGGCCCGCTTACCGCGTTTCGAACGGGCAAATGTGGGGCATGCAGTTGCGGCTGAACGACTGTTACCGGCAGCAGCGGTTTCCGTACCCACTGTTTGGCAGTGAGGCCACCGTTGCGCTGGGTGTTTACCTGGGCGTGAACGGCCAAGGCGGTGAATCAATTGCGCCGGCGATCAAGCGCTGACTGCAAATGAAATTGCGAATGAAATTGAAAGTGAAGTGTTCGCGCAACTGACAACTAGGATGTTAACTTGGGTGTTAACAAATTAGGCAAAATCGGCGTTTAGGCACGGTCAAACCAGATTTATATGAAAAATTGCACTCCAGGTCACGTATTTATTGTATTGATTGCTACATTACTAGTAGCAAGCTGCGCCAGCGCTCCCGGGTCGGCTGAGCTGGATGCGATCACCGCCAGAATCATGAAAGACTCGTTCCGCGACGAAGGCCCGGTCAAGATTGACCGCCTGGTGCAAGACGATGCCAACCGCGAATGCAGCGCCGCCGACGTCGCTGGCAAACCGATTGACGAAAAAGTCGGCAAGGCGATTGAAGAGGCCAATTTGAAGACCATCAAGTGGCCGTCGGACGGCAAATTCATCGGCGACTGGCGCGAAGGCGAGCGCATTGCCCAAAGCGGGCGCGGCATGACCTGGAGCGACGCCGCAGGGCAAGCCAACGGCGGCAACTGCTACAACTGCCATCAGATCAGCAAAGAGGAAATCTCCTTCGGCACGATCGGCCCGAGCCTCTACAACTACGGCAAGATTCGCGGCGTGAGTGATCCGGCCAGCGCGGCCAGCAAACCCATCGTCGAATACACCTGGGGGAAAATCTGGAACTCCAAAGCCTACAACGCCTGCTCCAACATGCCGCGTGCGGGCCACGCCGGCATCCTGAATGAAGCGCAGGTGCGGCACATCGTGGGGCTGTTGCTCGACCCCAAATCGCCCGTGAACCAATAAGCTGCCCCGCTTGAAAACCCGGTCAGTCCGGGTTTTTTAATGGCTCAAATATCAGCGATAACTGAACTAAATCACAGAACGATGAACCTGACCACACGCGAATTCATTCAAGTCCTGGGTGCGGGCACCATGGCCGGAATGGGGCTTGGCAGTTATGCCGATGCTGACGCAGCCACCGCTTCACAAGGCCTGTACGAGATCCCGAAATTCGGCAACGTGCATTTTCTGCACATGACCGATTGCCATGCGCAATTGAAGCCGATTTATTTCCGCGAACCCAGCGTGAACCTCGGCTTTGGCAGCATGAAAGACCAGTTGCCCCATCTCGTGGGTGAACACCTGCTCAAAACCGCCAAAGTACGCCCTGGCAGCGCAGAAGCCCACGCCTTGACGTACCTGAATTTCGAGAAAGCCGCGCGGCGTTATGGCAAGGTGGGCGGCTTTGCACACATGGCCACGCTGGTCAAACGCATGAAGGCCAGCCGCCCTGGCGCGTTGCTGCTCGACGGTGGCGATACCTGGCAAGGCTCGGCCACCGCCTTGTGGACAAAAGGGCAGGACATGGTCGACGCCTGCAAATTGCTGGGCGTGGACCTGATGACCGGGCACTGGGAGTTCACGCTCGGGCAGGACCGCGTCAAGGAAATTGTCGACAAGGACTTCGCCGGCAAGATCGAGTTCATCGCGCAAAACATCAAGACCAATGATTTTGGCGACCCGGTCTTCAAGCCCTATGTGATGCGTGAGATGAATGGCGTGCATGGCACGGTGCTTGTGGCCATCATTGGCCAGGCCTTTCCCTATACGCCGATTGCCAACCCGCGCTACATGGTGGCCGAATGGGGCTTCGGCATTCAGGAAGAAACCATGCAGAAAACGGTGGACGAAGCCCGCGCCAAAGGTGCGCAGGTCGTCTTCCTGCTTTCGCACAACGGCATGGACGTGGATCTGAAAATGGCCAGCCGCGTGAGGGGCATTGACGTCATCATGGGCGGCCATACCCACGACGGCATGCCCGTGGCCAGCATCATCAACAACCCGGGCGGCAAAACCATCGTCACCAACTCGGGCTCCAACGGCAAGTTTCTGGGCGTGATGGACCTGGACGTGCGCGGCGGCAAAGTGCAGGACTTCAAATACAAACTCCTGCCCGTGTTTGCCAACATGTTGCCCCCTGACAAGGAGATGGACGCGCTCATCACACGGGTGCGCGCGCCTTACGAGGCCAAACTCGGTGAAAAACTCGCCGTGAACGACGGTTTTCTGTACCGGCGCGGCAATTTCAACGGCACCGGCGACCAGCTGCTGCTGGACGCGTTGATGGAGGTGCAGGGCGCCGAGATTGCCTTCTCGCCCGGTTTCCGCTGGGGCACCACTCTGCTACCGGGGCAAGCCATCACGCGCGAATGGCTGATGGACATGACCGCCATCACCTACCCCTACACCACCCTCACCGAAATGACGGGCGAGACCCTCAAAAACATTCTGGAAGACGTGGCCGACAACCTCTTCAACCCCGATCCGTATTACCAGCAAGGCGGCGACATGGTGCGAGTGGGTGGCATGGGTTACACCTGCAACCCGACCAACACCATGGGCAAACGCATCGATGACATGCGTCTGAACGGCAAACCCATTGAAGCCGGGCGCACCTACAAGGTTGCCGGTTGGGCGCCGGTCGCCGAAGAAGCCAAAACCACGGGCGGAAACCCCATCTGGGACCTCGTGGAGCCCTGGTTGAAAGCCAAGGGGCGTGTTTCACCCCGAAAACCCAATACCCCCAAACTGCAGGGGACGGGTGTCAATGCTGGCCTTGCTGATTCCGCGTTTTAAAAGGTCATTATCAAACCCGCGATTTGCGGGATAATTTGCCTGTAGTCCACCCGGCGAGGCCCGCAAGCTGGCGTGAACAGGAGGCCCCCATGAGCACACATCCGCGCGACAAACGACGTACAGAGCCCAAAGACGGCAAATTGGGCAACACCACCTCGCACGGCGGCCTGTACGACCGCAATGGTCCGATTCCGGTGCCCGACGTCAAAGAGAGCGACACCGATTCAGCTTGGGCCCTGTTTGAAGAGTCCCGCATGCTGCAGGACAAGCCGCCCAAAACCGTCCAGCCCAATTTTGAAGACACGCAAACGCAGGAATCCGGTTTTGAGCCAACCGATTTTGGCGGCGGCGGTTACGACGAAACCAAAGCTGCACCGCTGAAGCCCTGATCTGAGCCCGCTTGCCCCCTTCGCCTGCGACCCCGCCCGCTCTCGCGGCCGACGGTTCGCCGAGCCCGACGCGCCGACGCGCACGGCCTTCCAGCGTGACCGTGACCGCATTGTCCATTCCACCGCGTTTCGCCGGCTGGTCTACAAGACCCAGGTTTTCCTGAACCATGAAGGTGACCTGTTTCGCACGCGCATGACGCATTCGCTGGAGGTCGCGCAACTGGGCCGCTCCATTGCCCGCAGCCTGCAGCTCAACGAAGACCTGGTCGAAGCCATCGCCCTGGCCCATGATCTGGGCCACACACCATTTGGCCACGCCGGACAGGATGCGCTGAACGACTGCATGAAAGAGCATGGCGGCTTTGAACACAATTTGCAGAGCCTGCGGGTGGTGGATGCGCTGGAGCATCGTTACCCGCAGTTTGACGGGCTGAATCTGACCTTTGAAACGCGCGAAGGCATCCTGAAACACTGCTCGCGTGCCAATGCTGAAAAGCTGGACGCCACAGAGCCCGAACCAGGTGGCGTGGCGCGGCGGTTTCTGGCGCACACCCAGCCCAGCCTGGAGGCGCAGCTGTGCAACCTGGCCGACGAAATCGCCTATAACGCGCACGACATCGACGACGGCGTGCGCTCCGGTTTGATCACGCTGGAGCAGCTCGAAGCCGTGCCGCTTTTCGAGCAGTTTCGCGGCGAGTCTTTGGCGGCATTTGCAGCCCTGGGCCAACCTGCGCAGCGGCGCCGGCTCCTGTACGAATCGATCCGGCGCATGTTGAGTGCCCAGGTGTACGACGTGGTTGCAGCAACCCGCGCGGCACTGCAGGCCCAGGAGGCGCAGGGCGTTGAAAGTGTGGAGGCGATCCGCAAGCTGCCGCAATTGGTGCAGTTTGGCCAACACATGCGGGAAAAATCGGCCCAGCTCAAGCATTTTTTGATGCGCAATTTGTACCGGCACCCGCAAGTCATGCAAACCACCGACCAGGCGCGCCAGGTGGTCAGTGAGCTGTTTGGCCATTACCTGGACAAGCCGGGGCAAATGCAGGCCGACCACGCAGAGCAAGCACTTTTGGCGCGCAAGTCGCCCGCGGGTGAACACAAGGCGGCCCGCGTGGTGGCCGACTACATTGCCGGCATGACCGACCGCATGGCGGCGCGCGAGCACGAGCGTTTGAGTGGGCGGCGGTTGCTGGTGTGAGCGCAGGCGTTTACAAGGCGCAGGCAAGCGTTGAGCCTGCCAGTGTGGTCATTCTTGCCGGCGTGGTTGCCGCTTTGCATTTGACCAAGCTGATTCCGGCGCTTCCGGTGCTGCAAGTTGAGCTTGGTTTGTCGCTGGTTCAGGCCGGCTTCCTGCTCTCCACTGTGCAACTGGCGGGCATGGGGCTGGGCGTGGCGATTGGTCTGGCGGCTGACGGGCTGGGCCTGCGGCGCAGCCTGATTGCCGGGCTGGTTACCTTGACGCTGGCGTCTGGCGCGGGTGGTTTTGCCCGCGAGGCGCAAACCTTGCTGGTCTTGCGGGTGCTGGAAGGGCTGGGTTTCCTGCTGGCCGTGACCCCGGCGCCTGGGCTGATCCGCCGCATGGTGGCAACCGAGCGAATCGGCAAACGCCTGGGCGTCTGGAGCGCGTACATGCCCTTCGCGACTGCGCTGGCTTTGTTGGGCGGGCCGTTTGTGATCGGGCAACTCGGCTGGCAGGTGTTGTGGTGGGGGCTGGCGGTATCGACGCTGTTCACGGCACTCTGGGTCTGGCGCGTTGTGCCAGCCGATCAGGATTCGGCTGCGCCCACTGCGAAAAATCCAAATGACCCGATTTCGGCCCGAGAGCGCCTGCGCCTGACACTCACCCGGCGTGGCCCCTGGCTGGTGGCCCTGTGTTTCTCGGTGTATTCGTGCCAATGGCTGGCGGTGATCGGATTCCTGCCGACTATTTATGCGCAGGCGGGTATCGCGCTGGGTGCCTCGGCGGGCCTGACCGCGCTGGCCGCAGCCGTCAACATGGGGGGCAATATTGTGTCTGGCCGCCTGCTCAGTTCGGGCACCCGCCCACCCCGGCTTTTGTATGCGGGGTACGGTGTGATGGCGGCGTCTTCGCTGGTGGCCTATGTTGAATGGCCAGCCGGATTGGGGAGCGACGGGCAATTTTGGGTGCAGTACCTGGCCATCCTGGTATTTTCGATGGTCGGTGGCGTAATTCCCGGAACCTTGTTTGCCCTGGCGGTGAAACTCGCACCCACCGAGTCGACGGTTTCCACCACCATCGGCTGGATGCAGCAGTGGTCGGCCATCGGGCAGTTTTTCGGGCCACCGGTGGTTGCGTTTGTGGCGAGCCGCATGGGCGGCTGGCACTGGACTTGGGTCGTCACGGGTGCCTGCGCCGGCGTTGGGCTGCTGTTGGCCCGCCAGGTGGCAAGTTTATTGGAGCCTGTACCAACGCCATGAAACCAATTGCAAGCCGTGTGGCTCTTTCGGAGGACGACACCCGGGTCGTGATCGACGACACGCGGCGTTGGCTGGAGCGCGCCGTGATCGGACTGAATTTGTGTCCGTTTGCCAAGGCCGTGTCTGCCAAGGGGCAAATCCATTACGCGGTGAGCCCTGCAACAGAGCCGGCCCAGTTGCTGCTTGACCTGAAGCGCGAACTCGCGGAGCTGGTGGCCTTGGAGCCGCAGGTGCGCGACACCAGCCTGCTGATGGCGCCCTTGTGTCTGCCGGAGTTTTTGGCCTACAACGACTTTCTGGCCGTGGCTGACCAGCTGCTGGTCGATCTCGAATTGGACGGCGTGGTCCAGATCGCCGCTTTTCACCCCCATTTCGAATTTGCCGATGCCCCGTCGGGCGACGTCACCCATTCCACCAACCGAAGCCCGTACCCCACCTTGCATTTGTTGCGGGAAGACAGTGTGGCCCGGGCGGTGCAGGTTTTTCCTGAGGCTGAAATGATTTTCGAGAAGAACCTGGCCACCCTGCGCGCGCTGGGGCAAGCGGGATGGGCGAGCTTGCACGTTGGCGCTAGACTGAAGAATGGCGGATGATGCAACGATGAGCCAACATCGCAACGCGAAACCAACCGACTTGTCGACCAATTTGCAGGCCATGGCACCGGAGATCCGCCCCGGGCAATCCATTGAACTGCTCAAAGCGCTGCACATCCTGACGCGTGAGGGCAAACTCAACCAGGATTCGCGGCGCAAACTCAAACAGGTCTACCACCTCTACCAATTCATTGAAAAACTCCTGCTGGAATTGCCCGGTGGTGGAAGCGCGGCCACCTTGGCCGACCACGGCGCTGGCAAGTCCTACCTCGGTTTCATCATCTACGATTTGTTTTTCAAGAGCAAAACGGCGGGGCGGATTTACGGCATCGAGACGCGGCCTGAGCTCGTCAGCCAGTCGCAGGCCCTGGCCAAGCGGCTCGGATTCGAGCGCATGGACTTTCTGAATCTGAGCGTCGCCGAGTCGGCAAATTCACCCGATTTGCCGGCGCAGATCGATGTCGTCACGGCCCTGCACGCCTGCGACACCGCGACCGACGACGCCATCGCCTTTGGTCTGCAAAAACTGGCGACATGCATGGTGCTGGTGCCGTGTTGCCAGGCCGAGGTGGCACGGGTCTTGAACACCTCCAAAGCCCTTAGCCTGGGCCGCACCCCGCTGGCGGAGTTGTGGCGCCACCCGCTGCACACGCGCGAAATGGGCAGCCAGATCACGAATGTGCTGCGCTGCCTGTACCTCGAAGCCTGCGGTTACCAGGTGACGGTGACCGAGCTGGTCGGGTGGGAGCACAGCCTGAAGAACGAGCTGATCCTGGCGCGCCGGATCGAACGCCCGTCCGGTTCCAAAAAACGCGCTGCAGCGGAACGCCTGCGGGCGATTCTGGCGGAATTTGGCCTGCTGGAATTGCTGGAGACGCGCTTTAAATTGCCGCTGGCGCAGAGCGATCCGGCCGCGGGCACAGCCTGATTTCTCTCAACAAAAGCTTGCACACGGGCGCAAATTTCGGTGGTCTAATGCACCTCGCGTTTTGAGGTTGGCCAGGCTGGCTGCCCAAAAAAACGGTTGTTGAAACTGAAAATTCACAGGAGGTAGTTATGGGATTGCTTGATTCGGTATTGGGTGCAGCAGGTTCGATGCTGGGACAGCAACAGCAGCAACCACAACAAGGTGGCGGCGGACTGGCGGGCATGCTGGGCGGTGCGGGCGGCCTGGGCGCATTGTTGCCTGTGGTCGTGGGCATGTTGGCCAACGACGGCAAGATGGGCGGCCTGGGCGGCCTGATGGAAAAATTCAACCAGGCCGGTTTGGGCGACCAGATGAGCTCCTGGGTCGGTACGGGCGCCAACGCGCCGGTTTCGGGCGATCAGATCAGCTCCGTCTTGGGGAGCGACGTTCTGGGCGACCTGGCCTCGAAACTCGGCATGAGCCAGGGCGACGCCGCCGGTTCACTGGCGCAGATGTTGCCCGGCCTGATCGACAAACTCACCCCCAACGGCCAGGCGCCAGCGGGCGGCCTGGGCAATTCCGGCGACCTGATGGGCATGCTCGGCGGATTGCTCAACAGAAACTGATCAACGCTGAAAAGCGCCCCGAAAGCGGCCAATCGATCCCAATATGGGTATGATTGGTCGCTTTTTTAATGGAAATCCAGTTTTTCAGAGTTTTTGAGCCCTTAAGTTACGTAAAACATGGATAGTTTGCTATATTAAACATAGCAAATTGAGGGCGGAAATTAATTGGGGTCAGATTCCAATTACCATGATGCGGAATCAAACTCCTTCAGCTTCGACCTGCCATGGCACGACTTCCCCGACTTACCTTGCCCGGTTATCCGCACCACATTATCCAGCGCGGCAACAACCGCCAGGCGATTTTTGAATCGAACGGCGACCGCCAGTTTTTGCTGAACCTGCTGGCTGAAAACGCGCTGAAATTCGGCGTCGCGGTTCACGCCTACGTCTTGATGGACAACCATTTCCACCTGCTGGCCACGCCGCAAACAGCAGACGGGCTGCCGCAGATGATGCAGGCCGTGGGGCGGCGCTATGTGCGCCTTTTCAACGACTCGCGCGGACGCAGCGGCACGCTGTGGGAAGGGCGTTACCGGTCCACCGTGATACAGACCGATCGTTATCTGCTCGCGTGTATGGCGTATATCGACCTCAACCCGGTGCGCGCGGGCGTTACCTCGCTGCCGGGCGACCACCCTTGGTCCAGTTATGGCCACTACGCCGGCTTGCGGGTCGACCCGCTGATTACGCCGCACCCGCTGATCTGGGCCTTGGGCAACACGCCCTTTGCCCGCGAGGCGGCGTATGTGGCGCTCGTGCAGAACGGGGTCAGTGCCCAGGCGCAGGCGGAACTGACGCAGTCTGCCTTGCGGGGTTGGGTGCTGGGGGAGCCAGGTTTCGTCAATGAGCTGCAAAATAAAACCGCGAGGCGTGTGAGTAAAAGCTTGGCGGGGCGGCCGAATCAAGTCAAAGTGGTTGAGAAAAATTCAGTCTAAAGTGTCTTCTACGCGAGTTTTATTGCTTCTTTTTTTGATCTGCCCCTAATTAATTGTTGATTAAATAAATCAACAATTAATTGGAATCTGACCCCAATTAATTTGCTTGAATCGCATGTTGCAGCGCAGTAAAATCGGCGTCCCTTTCGGTTTACAGGAGCGCGCCATGACCCAGGCTGCAGAGATCGCCCATCTTCAACAACACGGGCTTTATTCGTCGGATCAGGAGCACGATGCCTGCGGCGTGGGCTTTGTCGCGCACATCAAAGGCCACAAGAGCCACGACATTGTCAAGAACGCCTTGAAGATCCTGGAGAACCTCGACCACCGGGGCGCCGTGGGGGCCGACAAACTCATGGGCGACGGTGCCGGCATCTTGATCCAGCTGCCCGACGCCCTGTACCGCGAAGAGTTGGCCGCGCAGGGCATCACGCTGCCCGCGCCGGGTGAATACGGTGTGGGCATGGTTTTCTTGCCCAAGGAGCACGCCAGCCGCCTGGCCTGCGAGCAGGAGCTGGAGCGCGCCATCAAAACCGAGGGCCAGGTGCTTTTGGGTTGGCGTGACGTGCCGGTGAACCACGACATGCCGATGTCGCCCACGGTGCGGGCCAAGGAGCCGATCCTGCGGCAGGTTTTCATTGGCCGCGGCAACGACGTCATCGTGCAAGACGCGCTCGAACGCAAGTTGTACGTCATCCGCAAAACCGCCAGTGCAGCCATCCAGAATCTCAAGCTCAAACACAGCAAAGAGTATTACGTGCCGAGTATGAGCAGCCGCACGGTGGTCTACAAAGGCCTTTTGCTGGCCGATCAAGTTGGTGTTTACTTCCGCGATCTGGAAGACGTGC
>JANNMM010000158.1:0-3883 GCA_031397915.1 Rhodoferax sp.
GGCCAGATCCTTGTTTTTGCTGCCTTTGGTGACCACCAGCACATTGATGCCGCCGGTGAGGCCTTCTTTGGGGGTTGCCCAGGCAATCGGCATGTTGAGCTTCTTGATCAGGGGCCAGTTGAAGCGGCCCACCACCGCGGCGTAGATTTCTTCCTGCTGGAAGAGCTGTACCAGTTGCGCCGAACGTTCGTAAAACGTCACTACGCCGCCCTTCATGTCGGCCACCTTCTGGATGCCGGTGGCCAGGTTGGGCGTGGTCCCGCCGTAGGCCTTGTCGATCATCATCAGCGTGGTGGGGCCCTGCGTGGTGGTGATGTTGGGCAAAGCCAGTCGGCCCTTGAGTTCGGGTTTGGCCAGGTCTTTCCAGGAGTCGATCTTCACCTTGTCGCTGCGGTAGACGATGCTGGTGGCGAAATAGGTGTATCCCACGCCCATGTGGTTGCCGATCGGGTCTTTGGCAAACTCGTGCAGCTTGTTGAAATTCTTGAGTTTGCTCACGTCGATCGGCTCGATCAGGTCTTTTTGCGCCGCCTCCAGTGCGGAGAAATCAGCCAGCACCGCCACATCAACTTCCGGGTTGCCCTTGCGTGCCTCCATCTTGGCCAGCCGGTCTGCGCTGTTGCCCACGTTCACCACAATCTTGCATTTGCACTTGGCTTCAAACGGGGCGTAAAGCTCTTTGCGCAACTCGTTCTGGCCAACACCGAAGGCCGAAAGCACCAAGGTGCGCTCCTGGGCGGCAGCGGTAACAGTGGCCAGACTCAAGGCCAGTGCCAGACTGGCAGCGAGGGCAGCGCCCAAAGGCAGGGGACGGAATACAGACATGGAAGGCTCTCCGGTGGATTCAAACAGTTTTTACCATACAAGCCAAGCGCCGGGCGTGACGGGCGGCGATCACTTTAACCGCAGTTGCTATATACATAATAGCAAACAAATGAATAAATACGTGACTTCATTGCTGATATTTGCCTGAAGTTCATTCAAACCCGCTTTTGGGGCCAAAATAAACCCCAATTTGGGTATGATTGCGCGCCCAAAGCAGGTCTAAAGCATCACGGTGCCGTCCACACAGGTGACCGAGCTGCCGCCGACCCAGATGTCTTCGCCCTCCTGCTGCACATACACGCGGCCGACGCGCCCAAGCGCCGTGCCCTGCGACGCGATGTAGCGCGACGGCGCCAGGCCCGCGCCAATGAGCCACTGGGCCACGGCAGCGTTCAGGCTGCCGGTGACCGGGTCTTCGTCCACCCCGCCGCCGATGAGGTGGAAAAACGCGCGAATCTCAAACGCGCAGTCGTCACCATTGGCCGTGGCGCCCAAAACGCCCACCTTCCCGCGTGGCCCGACGACGCCGACGTCCAGCCCGGCCAGAATGTGACCATCGGGCTTCAAGGCCAGCACCTTTTCGCTCGAAGCCAGCATCACAGCGCGCCATTTCGGCCCGTTGTCGCACCAGGCGTGGTGCAGGATGCTGCTGCGCGGTATGCCCAGGCCGCGCGCGATCAAGGCCACGTCGGCCTCCGCCAGCGGCCCGCTGCGGACTCGCGGCGGCGCCGCAAAGGCGAGGCGTTTACCGTCGCGTTTGATGCGCACGAGGCCGACGCCGCATTCCTGAACAATGAAGTCCGTGCTTTTCGGTATCCCGCCCGCCTGCAGCCACGCATGGCAACTGCCCAGCGTTGGGTGCCCAGCGAAGGGCAACTCACGCCCCGGACAGAAGATGCGCGCCTTGTAGTCCGCACCAGCGTGTTCGGGCGGCAGCAGAAAAGTCGCTTCCGACAGATTCGTCCAGTTCGTGAAGTGCTGCATCTCGGCGCTGGAGAGTCCGCGGCCGTCGAGCACCACCGCCAGCGGGTTGCCGAGGTAAGGTTTCGCTGTGAAGACGTCGACTTGCTTGAAGGGTCTGGTTTTCATGGTCATGGTCATCGAATGCGTCAGCTCAATGGCAAATCCAGTACGCCCCGGCTTGCCGGGCGCGCCAGCACCTGCGTGTACCAGCGTTCGATGTTCGCGTACACAAGGCGCGGCGGCTGTGGGTGCGGCAGACCCCACCAGCGCTGGATTTCGCAGCCCAGCGGAATGTCTCCCATGGTGAAGCGCTCGCCGGCCGCGAAGGCGCTGGTGGCGAAATGCGCGTCCAGCAGGGCCAGTTTCGGTTGCATGGCGGCAACCGATGCGTCGATGGCTGGCTGGCTGCGCTTTTCGGGCGCTGTGCGAACCCACTGGATGAAGGCCTCGCGCCCGGCCGGGTTGGCGGTGGTTTGTTGCCAGTCCATCCAGCGTTCGGCGCGGAAGCGAGGCGGCAGTTCGGCCGGGTACAAATTACCTGCTGAATGTTTGGCGGAGAGGTAGCGCACGATCACGTTGGATTCCCAAAGCAGAAAACCATCGTCGTCCACCACCGGCACCAGGGCGTTCGGGTTCATCGCAAGGTAGTCGGGCGTTTTCACCACGCCAAAAGCGCCACCCGCTTCGGTGCGTTCGAACGGCAGACCCAGCTCCTGCGCGGCCCACACCACTTTTTTCACATTGATGGAGCTCATGCGCCCCCAGATTCTCAGCATCGCCCGGCCCCGCTCAGGACTTCGCCGATTTGAACGCGCGAATCGCCTGCGCCAGTGCCGCCATGCCGGTGTTGATTTGTTCCACACTGGCGGTAACGAATGAAAGCCGCAGGCTGCGCGGGTCGGCGTTGTCGGTAAAAAACGGCGCGCCCGGCACAAAGGCGACGCCCTTGTCGACCGCTTGCGGCAGCAGTTCAACCGCGTTGACGCCTTCGGGCAGGCGTGCCCACAAAAACATGCCGCCGGCCGGGGTGTTCCAGGTCACGTCCAGGCCCTGCATTTCGCGGGCGAGCGCGGCCAACATGGCGTCGCGCTGCGATTTGTAGAGCGCGCGGATGGTCGGCACGTGGCGGTCCAGAAAACCGCCTTGCATGACCTCGGCGATCATGCGCTGGTTGAAGCCGGGGCTGTGCAGGTCAGCGGCCTGTTTCGCCTGCAGCAGCTTGGGCATGAGCGCGGGCGGAGCGATCAAAAACCCCAGGCGCAGGCCCGGCGCCAGCACTTTGGAGAACGAGCCCAGGTAAATGCAGCCGGCCGGGTTGCGGGCCGTGAGCGGCAGGGGTGGCGGCGCGTCAAACCACAAATCACCGTAGGGGTTGTCCTCCACAATCGGCAGGCCGAGTTCGGCGGCTTTCTGCGACAAGGCGGCGCGACGCGCTTCGCTCATGGTGCGGCCAGTGGGGTTCTGGAAGTTCGGCAGCAGATAGAGGAACCGTGCGCGCTGGCCCTGGGTGTTTGATTTCAGTTCCAAATCCTGGATCAACACGCCGTCATCGTCACTGGCGACACTCACCACTTCAGGTTCCATCGGCGTGAAAGCCTGCAAGGCGCCGAGGTACGTGGGCGTTTCCACCAGCACGCGGCTGCCGGTGTCGATCAACACCTTGGCAACCAGATCCAGCCCCTGCTGCGAGCCGGTAGTGATCAACACCTGGGCAGCGTCGACCTTCCAGGGCAAATTGGCAGCGACCATCTCGCGCAGCGGCGCGTAACCTTCACTCGCGGCATATTGCAGCGCCGCCTGGCCATAAGCCTCGCCTTTGCCCTGCAACACCATCTGGCAAGCTGCTGAAAACTCGCTGATCGGAAAGGTCTTGGGTGAGGGCAGGCCGCCGGCAAAGCTGATGATGCCGGGGCGCTCGGTCACCTTCAGAATTTCGCGGATCGCCGAAGGGTTCATCTTCTCGGCGCGGGCGGCGAGTTGCCAGAAACCAGCGGCATTGAGGGGATCACGTTTCATGGCTTGTCTCCTTGTTGCTTTCAATTCACAGGCATTTTCTTGCCAACAAACACAGTGGCGATCACTGCCAGGCCAAAAC
>JANNMM010000243.1:0-7924 GCA_031397915.1 Rhodoferax sp.
GGCAATACCGGTGATCAACGAGAATGACACGGTGGCGACCAGCGAGATCCGGTATGGCGACAATGACCGTCTGGCGGCGCGCGTCGCCTCGATGATGTCGGCCGATTGCCTGGTGCTGCTGTCCGATATCGACGGGCTCTACACCGCTCCCCCCAATCAGAAGGGTGCTGTTTTTATTCCGCTGGTCAACGGCATCACCCCGGAAATCGAGGCGATGGCGGGGAAGCCTGTGTCGGGCGTGGGCTCGGGCGGCATGATCACCAAGATCGAGGCGGGGAAGATCGCGCTGGGCGCGGGCTGCAACATGGTGATCGCCTCGGGCCATGAAATGCATCCCTTGAAGCGCATCCTCGACGGCGAGCGCTGCACCTGGTTCGTGGCGGAGGCTTCGGCGCTGCAATCCAGGAAGCGCTGGATCGCCGGCACGCTGCAACCCATCGGCCATCTGGTGGTCGATGAAGGTGCGGCGGCGGCGCTTTCAAAGGGCAAGAGCCTGCTGCCGGCCGGTGTGAAAAAAGTCGAAGGCAGCTTCACGCGCGGCGACACCGTGTCGATCGTCAGCCTGATCGGGCGAGAGATCGCGCGCGGTCTTGTGGCCTATGATGCCAGTGACGCGGCGCGGATCGCCGGAATGAAATCCGGTGACATCGAGAAGGTTCTGGGGTTTCGTGGCCGCGACGAACTGATCCATCGCGACGATCTGGTGCTAATGGGCGGAGAGCGCGCATGAACGTGATTATCGCCAACCGCGAAATGATGCGGGCACTAGGCGCCGCCGCGAAAACCGCCGCGCGGCATCTGGCGTTGGCGTCTTGCGAGCAAAAGAACAATGCCCTTCATGCCATGGCGGCGAAAATTCGCTCGAGTGCCGTGGACATTCTGGCGGAGAACGCCCGCGATCTTGAAAACGCCAAGGCCAAGGATCTGAAACCGAGCTTTGTTGACAGGTTGACGCTGAATGAGGCGCGCGTCGCGGCGACTCCAGCGGAAAGGCCACCTCGCTGTACTCCAGGGTATCGGCCATGCGACCCACGCGGTCGTGTTGTTTCACCAGCAAATATTTGCCCTTGATCTGCTCGCGGGTAGTGTCTTTTTGCGGCGGATAGAAATCCTTGATGACCTTGAACACATAGGGGAATGACGGCAGGTCAAATACCAGCATCACCATGCCCTTGATGCCCGGCGCAATACGGAACTTGTCGCTTGAATGCCGCAGGTGGTGCAGGAAATCGCGGTAAAACAGCGTCTTGCCTTGTTTGGCCAGGCCCAAAGCGTTGTAGATTTCGTTGCGCGGCTTGCGCGGCATCATGCTGCGCAGGAACTGCACATAGGCCGACGGAATTTCCATGTCGACCATGAAATAAGCACGGGCGAAGCTGAACAGGATCAACAAGTCGTCCTCCCCAAACAGCGCGGCGTCGATGACCAGTTTGCTGGCGTCGCCTTCGTCGCCCCGTTCGCCGTCTCCCGCCCGGTGCAGAATGGGCAGGGCAAAGGGAAATTCGTTGAACCCATTGATGAGTTTGCCCACCAGATAGGCGCCCTTGTTGCGGTAAAAAAGGCTGGTCAGCACCTGAATCTGGAAGTTGGCACGCACGGTAGCGTTCTGTAAGCGCTCTCCCATCGCCGCCACGACAAAACCGGCGTCGCGCACCAGGTCTTCGAAGTCAAGGCGCAGTTCGAAGTCCTGCACCATTTGCACCAGCACGTCCTGCATGCTTTCGCGCGTCGTGTAGTAGGCGCGGTAGGTCGGGCGGGCCTCTTGCTCGCCGTTTTCAATGTATTCGGTGCTGACCGCTGGCCGCACAAAAATGAAGTCGTTGTGGAAATGCGTGCGGTGCAGGATTTTCGTGGTGACCGAATTGAAAAACGTCTCGGCCAGCTCAGGCTGGTGGTGGTTCACCAGCAGGCCAATGTAGTGCAGCTTGACCTGCTGCCAGATGTCCATGGGCTGGTCGTCGGCCTTGAATTCGCGCTCCAGCCGGGTCGAACACTCCTTCACCCGCAAGTCGTAAAACTCGATGCGCTCGCGCTGCGCACGTTGCTGGCCGTGCCAGTCGGCCACTTCAAAGCGGTGTTTGGCGCGTGCCGACTCGGTGCGAAACAGGCGGTAATGCCGGTTGAAGCCGTCCATCATCGCTTTGGCAATGTCGTAGGCCAGGCTGGAGTCCAGCCGCTGGGGGAACATGCTGCTCATTGCGCCTCGGTGTTGCCGCGGGGGTACTGCTTGATGGCGGCCTGAAACACCGGCATCGCATCTTTTGAACTGGCGATACTGCATTTCAGATCCTTGAGCAGGCCGTCACTCACGGCATACACCCAGCCGTGCACAGACACCGGTTGCCCTCGGGCCCAGGCGTCCTGGAGCACCGTAGACAAAGCGACATTGCCGACCTGCTCGATCACGTTCATTTCACACAAAATGTTTTCTTGCTGCACTTTGGGCAAATGGTCCAGCCGCTTGCGGTGGCGCATGCGGACGTCCTGAACATGGCGCAGCCAGTTGTCTGCCAGGCCCACGCGGATGCCACTCAAGGCTGCGCGCACGCCCGCACAACCGTAGTGGCCGACCACGATGATGTGTTTGACCTTCAAGTGCTCGACGGCGAACTGGATCGTTGACAAGGCGTTCAAGTCGCTGTGCACTACCAGATTGGCAACGTTGCGGTGCACAAACACCTCACCAGGGTCCAGCCCCGTGATCTGGTTGGCCGGCACCCGGCTGTCGGCACAGCCAATCCACATGTATTTCGGGCTTTGCTGTTGGGCCAGCCGCGTGAAAAAGCCAGGCTCGCGTGCCTCGGTCTGCGCCGCCCACTGGCGATTGTGTTCAAACAGCAGTTCGATGTCGTTGTTCATACAGGTTCAAGGTTGGATGGAACGGGCCGGTTGGGTGGGGGTTCACAGGGTTTCGGCAAATAACTCCCGTCCGATCAGCATGCGGCGGATTTCACTGGTACCGGCGCCGATCTCGTAGAGCTTGGCGTCACGCCACATGCGGCCCAACGGGTAGTCGTTGATGTAACCGTTGCCGCCAAATATCTGGATGCCTTCACCAGCCATCCAGGTGGCTTTTTCCGCACACCAGAGAATCACCGAAGCGCAGTCTTTGCGCACATGGCGCACGTGGTCGGTGCCGAGCAGGTCAAGATTTTTGGCCACGGTATACGCGAAGGAGCGGCCCGCCTGCAACACCGTGTACATGTCGGCCACTTTGCCCTGGATCAACTGGAACTCGCCGATGCTCTGGCCAAACTGCTTGCGTTCGTGGATGTAGGGCACCACGTTGTCCATCACCGACTGCATGATGCCCAGCGGCCCGCCGGTGAGCACGGCACGTTCGTAGTCGAGCCCGCTCATCAGCACTTTGGCGCCATTGTTGAGGCCGCCCAAAACATTCTGCGCGGGCACTTCGACGTTGTTGAACACCAGTTCACCCGTCTGACTGCCACGCATGCCCATCTTGTCGAGTTTCTGGGCCACGGTGAAGCCCTTCATGGTTTTCTCGATCAGGAAGGCCGTCACGCCGCGCGCGCCGAGCTCGGGTTCTGATTTGGCGTAGACGACCAGGGTGTCGGCATCGGGCCCATTGGTGATCCACATCTTGCTGCCATTGAGCAGGAAGTACCCACCTTTGTCCTCGGCCTTGAGCTTCATGCTGATCACATCCGAGCCCGCGCCGGACTCGCTCATCGCCAGCGCGCCCACGTTTTCGCCGCTGATGAGTTTGGGCAGGTACTTGCGCCGCTGTTCGTCGGTTCCGTTGCGGTTGATCTGGTTGACACACAGGTTGCTGTGGGCGCCATAACTCAGTGCCACCGCAGCGCTGGCACGGGAAAGCTCCTCCATGGCGATCATGTGCGCCAGGTAGCCCATGTTGGCGCCGCCATGCTCTTCGCCGACGGTGATGCCCAACACACCCAAGTCACCCAGTTTGCGCCACATGCCGGCCGGAAACACGTCGGTCTTGTCGATTTCGGCAGCACGGGGCGCGATCTCGGTTTGTGCAAATTCACGGACAGCGTCGCGAAGGGCGTTGATGTCGTCGCCCAGTTGGAAGTCAAGGCCTGGCAGGTTCATGGTGATGTCCTCTTCGTGGCGGGTACTTTTGCATTTGTGCCGGGTTTGGCCGGTTTGCCAATGGCGTCCAGCAGCGCGCGGGCTTCTCTTTCGTGGGTCTTCACTTCGTCAAGGTTGGCCTGCAATTCTGCCAATTGTTCCTCGATTTGCAGCCGGTGCGCGTCCAGCACGGCAAGGAATTTTTTGAGCTGGGCACCGGTGTCACGCGGGCTGTCGTACAGATCAATGATGTCTTTGGCCTCGGTGAGCGACAGGCCCAGCCGTTTGGCGCGCAAAGTGAGTTTCAGGCGCGTGCGGTCGCGCCCGCTGTAAATGCGGTTGCGGCCACCCGGACCGGACCGCGTGGGCTCCAGCAACCCCATATCCTCGTAAAAACGGATCGCCCGCGTCGTGAGGTCGAATTCGCGTGCCAGGTCGCCGATGGTGAAGGTTGCGCTGCTCATCTATTCGGTGGGTCTGCGGTATGGCTGGTGTCAGCCTGGGCGACAGCACTTGCGGGCTGTCACCTCTACAATGGGCGAGTCAATTGACGTTTACGTAAACGTCAAGTTACCCGGGATTATCAGCCAAAAACACGCCCATGAACGAACTCGAACAAGAGCTCCACTACCCGCTGGGTGAAACCCTGCCCGAGCTGGGCGCCACCCTACCCGTGGCCGAGGGCATCAAGTGGATCCGCATGGGCCTGCCCTTCGCATTGAACCACATCAACTTGTGGCTGCTGCGCGACGAATTGGACGGTAAACCGGGCTGGACAGTGGTGGACACCTGCATTTCGCGCGATGAATCCCGCACCCAATGGCAACAGATTTTTGACCAGGAACTGGACGGTCTGCCCATCCTGCGGGTGATCTGCACGCACATGCACCCGGACCACATTGGACTTGCCGGCTGGTTGTGCGAACGCTGGACCACGCCGGACCACACCTGCCGCTTATGGATCAGCGCGACCGATTTTGGCGTGGCCCGCCTGGCGTCGGTAATGCCGATGGCATTTGGCGGCGGCGAATTTGCGGCAGAATTTTTTGCCGCACACGGCATGACAGACGCCGGGCACCTTGCGACCATCCGGGCGCGCACCAATTATTTCGTCAACCTCGTGCCAAGCGTGCCGCGCACCTTCAAGCGCATGCAGGACGGCGACACCATCCGCATTGGCGGGCGCGCTTGGCGCTGCATCAGCGGCTACGGCCACGCGCCCGAACACATCGCGCTTTATTGCGCTGACCTCAAAGTGTTGATAGGCGGCGACATGATGCTGCCGCGCATTTCCACCAACGTGAGCGTCCATGAAAACGAGCCCGAAGCCAACCCGCTGACGCAGTTCCTCGATTCGATCGACAAATTCAAACCGCTGCATGCCGACACCTTGACACTACCCGCCCACGGCAAACCGTTCACAGGCCTGCATCGGCGCATCGAGCAATTACACGAGCACCATCAGGCACGCCTGGCCGAAGTGGTCGATTTGTGCGCCGTAAAGGCCATCAGCGCCATGGACGTGATCCCGGTGATGTTCAAACGCCCGCTGGATGTGCACCAGATGACGTTTGCCATGGGTGAGGCCGTGGCGCATCTGCACAAATTGTGGTTTGAGGGAAAACTCACGCGCCAGCGCGATGGCGACGGCGTTTACCGCTTTGCACTGGCCTGATCCAGAAACGGCAAGCTGGCCGCTGCGCGCGCCCTGTGGCGCTAACTCCACCGGGGCAACGAGTCGTCTTTAAGCTGGTGACGCAGCAGCGCGTAATCAGGTACCACACTGGCCACCGTATCCCAAAAACGCGGGCTGTGGTCCATCACGCGAAGGTGGCTCAATTCATGGGCCACCACGTAATCGACCACTGACCGGTTGAAATGGATCAGGCGCCAGTTCAGCCGGATGGAACCATTGGCGCTGGCGCTGCCCCAGCGCGTACCGGCGCTGCTGAGAGACAATTTTTGCCACTGGACCGCGAGGAGTGGCGCGTAGTGGTTCAGGCGCTCAATGAACACGCGTTTGGCCTGGCGCATCAGCCAGGCTTGCACGGCGTCGCGGATTTGCGCCGGTGTGGCGCTGTGCGGCAGGGCGACATGCAACGTGAGGCGCGGTACACCGGCCAGGGTGAGATTCGGCGCCGACTCGTCGGTGTGCAGCACTGCCCCCACATCCCCAAACGCGTGGCGCGGGTCCAGCACCACGATCACTTGCTCCCCCAAAAATGGCAAGTTGGTGCCGTCGCGCCATTCGATGCGGTTGGCGTCGAGTTGCGCCTTGCGCACACGTGTTTCTTCGAGTTTTTTCAGCACCCAGGCGGCTTTCTCCTGCAACGCCACCTCCACTTCCTGCAAGGGCACCCATTTGGGCGCGCGCACCACCAAGCCTTCTGCCCCGACCTGGAAGCCGATGGTTCGGCGACGCGCCCGTTTGAATTCATATGCAACAACGGCATCCTGCAGGCGCGACTCGCGGTTGGCCAGTGGATGGCGGAAATTGGCCGGGGCCATGACGTCACGCAAGGGCTCCGCCTTGAAAGGAACTTCAGTTGCTACCTTTTCAGCAGCATCGTCCATACTCTTTACCTGGCTCGGCGGTCGTTTTTCCTTCAACTTCTGATCTGTGGCCTTCTGGAACGCTTGGGGTGCCTGCTCCGGCCCAAACAGGTCCAGCGTCAGCTGAATCAGGCCTTGAAACGGATTCATCGGTAGGCGTCCGGGTCCAGCCGCCGCATTTCAGACTCGATCCAGCTCTGCACCTCAGCCAGAATTTCATCCGGATCACGGCCAACACTTGGAATTGGCTTGCCGATCGACACATCCACCATGCCCGGCCGCTTGATGAATGCCTTGCGTGGCCAACATTTGGCCGAAGTGACGGCAATTGGCACCACCGGCGCGCCGGTTTCCACGGCCAGGCGCGTGCCGCCCGATTTGTATTGGCCAACCTTGCCCCGTGGAATGCGGGTGCCTTCTGGAAACATGATGACCCAGGTGCCCCGGTCCAACAGGCGTTTGCCCTGTTCTGCCACCTTTTGAAAGGCCTGTTTTCCAAGTTTGCGGTCAATGTGGATCATGTCCACCAAGCCGATGCCCCAACCGAAAAACGGAATGTACAAAAGCTCCTTCTTGAACACAAAGGCCAGCGGGCGCGGCATGATCAGGGGCATCAAAAACGTTTCGTACTGCGACTGGTGTTTGACCAAAAGGATCGCCGGCAGTTGCTTTCCCTGCGCATCGAGACCGGGAAGATTCTCTTCGCCGCTGACGCGCCAGTTCACGCCGCAAATGGCACGCAAGCCATAAATCGAACGCGCCAGGAAAAAGCGGGCGGCTTTGAACTGGTGGTCTTTGCTGACAAAGGGCGCCATCACCACCATGTACAGGGCCGTGGGAATGACAAACAGGATCATCCAGATCAGGTGCAAAACAGAGCGAAGGGCGTACATGTTGTGTCGTGTCAGGCTGGCCGCAGGGCACCTCTAGTGGTGGAACACCGAGTGCTCGAAGTCGGGCGCGCTGGCCAGGAGCCAGTCGGCAAAGGCGGCCAGATCCTCATGCACGTGGGTGCCAGCGGGGAAGGTTTCGGGCAGCGGCCGCCCGCGAAAGGTCTCGCCGTTGCCCGTCAAGACCAGATGCGGCTGGCAATCGGCCCGCGTGGCCGCGATCATGTCACGCAAACTGTCGCCCACGGCATGAACCTGCGGCAGGTCAACGCCATACCGCTCGCCAATCTGCTCGAAAAGGCCGGGCTCGGGTTTGCGGCAATGGCAGTTGTCATCCGGCGTGTGCGGGCAATAAAAAATGGCATCAACACGCCCACCTGCCGCCGCAAGCATGCGGTTCATCTTGGCGTGCATGGCATTCA
>JANNMM010000303.1:0-4047 GCA_031397915.1 Rhodoferax sp.
CCGATCTTTGCCCGTATCGAGCAGTGGACCATGACCAAGACCAAACACGAGGCCATGGACATCCTCAACCAGTACGACATACCCTGCGGCCCGATTCTTTCCATGAAGGAAATCGCCGAGGAACCCGCCTTGCGCGCCACCGGCACCATAGTTGAAGTGGACCACCCCACACGGGGCAAATACCTTACGGTGGGCAACCCGATCAAACTGTCTGACAGCCCGACCGAGGTGACGCGCTCACCATTGTTGGGTGAACACACCGACGAGGTGCTGGCGCAGCTCGGATTCAACCCGGCGCACATCGCTGAACTTCGCGCAGAAAAAGTAATTTAGGCTCTTGATGAACCATCCCGTTACCCGTCCGGTGATACCGATTGCCGTTGCAGGCGAAGTGCGCCAAAGAAAACGCGAAGCGCCCAAAGGCCGCCGTGTCGACCCGACAGCACTGGCTGAAGTCCAGCAACTGTTGGGCAACTGCTCGCGCCAGGCCGACTTGCTGATCGAACACCTGCACAAGATCCAGGACCGGTTTGGCCATTTGGCGGCGGCGCACCTGGCCGCCCTGGCACAGGAAATGGGCATGGCGCAAACCTCGGTGTACGAGGTCGCGAGTTTTTACCACCATTTCGACATTGTCAAAGAAGGCGGGGCGGCACCCGAGGCGCTGACGGTGCGCGTGTGTGACGGCCTCTCCTGCGAGATGGCGGGCGCTCAGGACCTGCTGGCCAAACTGCCCTCGATTTTGGGCAAGACCGTGCGAGTGATCGCAGCGCCCTGCATTGGCCGCTGCGAGCAGGCACCCGCTGCAGTGGTGGGGCAAAACCCGGTACCCAATGCGACGGTCGATGCCATCGCTGCGCTGGTAAAGGCAAAGGCCACCCAACACCAACCCACGGGGTTCATGGACCTGGCCGCGTACCAGGCAGCGGGCGGTTATGCGCTGCTCAAGCAGTGCGTCGCCGGCGCGCACCGGGTTGAATCGGTCATGGAAACGGTTGAAAACGCCGGTTTGCGCGGGCTCGGCGGGGCCGGTTTTCCAACCGGGCGCAAGTGGCACATCGTCCGCTCGGAGCCAGGGCCGCGCTTGATGACCGTGAACATCGACGAAGGCGAGCCCGGCACTTTTAAAGACCGTGTCTACCTGGAACGTGATCCGCACCGCTTCATCGAAGGCATGTTGATTGCAGCCTGGGCGGTGGGCATCGCAAAAATCTACATCTACCTGCGCGACGAATACCACGGCTGCCGCGCCATGCTTGAGGCCGAGCTGGAAAAACTGCGTCTGGCCCCGCCCGCTGCCGGGTTGCCGCCGATCGAACTGCGCCGGGGCGCCGGGGCTTACATCTGTGGTGAAGAGTCGGCCATGATCGAATCGATTGAAGGCAAACGCGGCATGCCGCGCCTGCGCCCGCCGTATGTGGCGCAACTTGGGCTGTTTGGCAGGCCCACGCTGGCACACAATTTTGAAACCCTGTATTGGGTGCGCGAGATTCTGGAAAAAGGCGACACCTGGTTTTCGTCACAGGGACGCAACGGGCGCAAAGGCCTTCGCTCCTATTCGGTGTCGGGTCGGGTCAAAGAGCCGGGCGTCAAATTGGCGCCAGCCGGCATCACCATCCAGGAGCTGATCGACGAATACTGCGGCGGCATGTTGAGCGGACAGACTTTGTACGGCTACCTGCCGGGCGGTGCGTCGGGCGGCATCTTGCCCGCGCGCCTAAACAATGTCCCGCTGGATTTTGATACCCTGCAGCCGCACGGTGGATTCATCGGCTCAGCGGCGGTGATTGTTTTGTCAGACAAAGACACGGCTTCTGCTGCGGCACGCAACATGATGCGTTTCTTTCAACATGAGTCCTGCGGCCAATGCACACCGTGCCGGGTGGGCACGGCCAAGGCGTCACACCTCATCAACCAGCCGAAATGGGATTTGCCCCTGCTCGCCGATTTGTCGCTGGTGATGCGCGACGCGTCGATTTGTGGCCTGGGCCAGGCCGCGCCCAACCCGGTGGATTGCGTCATCAAATACTTCCCCGAGGAGCTGGCATGAACGCTGTCACCCGAAAAGAACGCGCCGCGCTGGACGCCCCAACCGTCAGCTTCGAACTCAATGGCAAAGCGGTCACCGCGCGTGCCGACGACACCCTGTTGACCGTCGCCAAACGCGAAGGCATCGAGATACCGCACCTGTGTTTCATGGAAGGCCTGGAGGCCGTCGGCAACTGCCGCGCCTGCATGGTCGAAATCAATGGCGAGCGGGTGTTGGCCCCGTCGTGCTGCCGCGCGCCCACCGCGGGCATGAAGGTCACCACCAACAGCGAACGCGCCGTGGCGTCGCAAAAAATGGTGCTTGAGTTGCTTCAAGCCGACATGCCGGAGACCGCTTACACCCGCCACAACGAGGTCGACCAATGGTCGGCCAAACTCGGTTTGGGCAAACCACGATTCGAAGCCCGTGCGCAGGTGCGGCAAGACCTGAGCCATCCGGCCATTGCGGTGAACCTCGACGCCTGCATCCAGTGCACGCGTTGCCTGCGCGCCTGCCGCGATGAACAGGTCAATGACGTGATTGGCTTGGCGTTCCGGGGGGACCAGGCGAAGATCGTGTTCGACATGGACGACGCCATGGGCGCCTCCACCTGTGTAGCCTGCGGCGAATGTGTGCAAGCCTGCCCCACGGGCGCGTTGATGCCCGCGCTGGGTGGCGCAAAAGGTGCGGCACTCGCCGTGCCCGACAAACAAGTCGAATCCGTCTGCCCGTATTGCGGTGTGGGCTGCCAGCTCACCTACAACGTCAAAGACGACAAGATCCTGTTTGTTGAAGGCCGCGACGGCCCGGCCAACCACGGGCGCCTGTGTGTCAAAGGGCGTTACGGTTTTGATTACGCGCACCACCCGCAACGTTTGACAAAGCCGCTGATCCGACGCAAAGACGCGCCCAAACGCGGCGACTTTGTCATGGACCCGGACCGCGTGATGGACGTGTTCCGGGAAGCCTCGTGGGAAGAGGCGCTGGCTCTTGCCGGTGGCAAATTTGCCCGGTTGCGAGACCAGTTCGGCAAAAAATCACTGGCCGGTTTCGGCTCGGCCAAAGGCAGCAATGAAGAAGCCTACCTGTTCCAGAAACTGGTGCGCACCGGTTTTGGCAGCAACAACGTTGACCACTGCACGCGCCTGTGCCATGCCTCGTCGGTCGTGGCCCTGCTCGAAGGCATCGGCTCGGGCGCTGTTTCCAACCCGGTGATGGACGTGACCCAATCGGCAGTGGCGATCATCATCGGGGCCAACCCCTCGGTGAACCACCCGGTGGCGGCCAGCTGGATCAAAAACGCCGTCAACAACGGCACCAAGCTCGTGGTGATGGACCCGCGCAAGTCGGACCTGGCGCGCCTGGCGCACCGCTTCCTGCAGTTCAAGCCCGACACCGATGTGGCGCTGCTGAACGCGATGATGCATGTGATCGTCGCCGAAAACTTGGTCGACGCCGATTTCATCCGCGACCGCACCGAAAACTACGAAGCGCTCAAGGCCAACGTGGCCGCCTACAGCCCCGAAAAGATGGCGCCGATCTGCGGCATCGACGCCGACACCATCAAGTATGTAGCGCGGCTGTATGCCACCTCCAAGGCCTCGATCATCCTGTGGGGCATGGGCATCTCGCAACACGTGCACGGCACCGACAACGCCCGTTGCCTCATCGCACTGTCGCTCATGACGGGTCAGATCGGCCGTCCGGGCACCGGTCTGCACCCCTTGCGCGGCCAGAACAACGTGCAGGGCGCATCGGATGCGGGCCTGATCCCCATGATGTTCCCCGACTACCAACACGTCACCAACGCCGCCACGCGGGCCAGCTTCGAGCAGGCCTGGGGCGTCGCCAAGGGTTCGCTGGACGACCAGCCGGGCCTGACCGTGGTCGAAGTGATGCATGCCATCGAAAAGGGCGATGTGAAGGGCCTCTACGTGATGGGCGAAAACCCGGCCATGAGCGACCCCGACGCCAACCACGCCCGCAACGCACTGGCGCACCTGGAGCACCTGGTGGTG
>JANNMM010000327.1:0-10040 GCA_031397915.1 Rhodoferax sp.
CTTTTGCGCCTTGGCCGCACTGGCCGATTTCACCGCCAGCCGGGAGGAGGCCGCGCTGGCGCTGCTGAACCCGGCCAAGCTGACTGAAATCGCCAGAAATGCAATAGCAAACGCTGATTGAAGTCGATTCAAGGTGTTTCCCAACGCAACAATTCGATAATTGAACAAACCATTCGCCCGCCATTTTCACGGCAGTGCCACAGTTTATCCAACAAAGTTACGTTGAATCAAGCACTTAAACCCGATATCTCAACAGAAAGATCACAACAGAGGGTAAACCCTTATTCAAATTTACCCTTGTGCAGCCACTCGATCAGCTTTGCTGTGTAACTTGTTGAGGGCGCTCAGATAAGCCTTGGCACTGGCGACCACAATGTCGGGGTCTGCCCCGACGCCGTTGACGATGCGGCCGCTGGATTGCAGCCGCACCGTCACTTCGCCCTGAGATTCGGTCGATCCGCTGATGGCGTTGACCGAATACAGCACCATCTCGGCACCGCTTTTGACGTGTGCTTCGATAGCCTTGAGCGAGGCGTCAACCGGGCCATTGCCGTCGGACTCCCCGCGAATTTCTTTGCCTGCCACGGTGATCACCACATTGGCGTGAGGCCGCTCACCTGTTTCACTGCGCTGGCTCAGGGAGACAAACCCGTAGTGCTCCTTCTCGTGCGTCACGCTTTCATCACTCACCAGCGCAAGAATGTCTTCGTCAAAGATCTCCGATTTTTTGTCGGCGAGTTCCTTGAAACGGGCAAACGCCGTATTGATGTCGGCCTCCGACTCCATTTGCACGCCCAGGTCATTCAGACGCGCCTTGAAGGCATTGCGGCCGCTGAGCTTGCCCAGCACGATCTTGTTGGCGGCCCAACCGACGTCTTCAGCGCGCATGATCTCGTAGGTGTCGCGCGCCTTCAAGACACCATCCTGATGGATGCCTGAGGCGTGGGCAAACGCGTTGGCGCCCACCACCGCCTTGTTCGGCTGCACCACAAAACCGGTGGTCTGGCTGACCATCTTGCTGGCCGGCACAATTTGCGTTGTGTCAATGCCCACGTCCAGGTTGTAATAGTCCCGGCGCGTTTTGACCGCCATCACGATTTCTTCCAGGCTGCAGTTGCCGGCGCGTTCGCCCAAGCCGTTGATGGTGCATTCCACCTGTCGAGCGCCGCCCAACATCACACCAGCGAGGCTGTTCGCGACCGCCATGCCCAGGTCATTGTGGCAATGCACGCTCCAGACCGCCTTGTCGCTGTTGGGCACCCGTTCACGCAGAGTCTTGATGAACTGGCCATACAACTCGGGCACGGCGTAACCCACGGTGTCGGGGATGTTCAGCGTGGTGGCGCCCTCCTTGATCACAGCTTCAAGCACGCGGCACAAAAAATCCATATCGCTGCGGTAGCCGTCCTCCGGGCTGAACTCGATGTCTGCGCACAGGTTGCGGGCAAACCGCACGGACTGGATGGATTGCTCCAACACCTGGTCGGGCGTCATGCGCAGCTTTTTTCTCCATGTGCAAGGCGCTGGTGGCAATGAAGGTGTGGATACGCGCGCGTTGGGCCCCTTTGAGCGCGGCAGCGGCCTGCGAGATGTCGCGGTCGTTGGCGCGGGCCAGTGAACACACGATGCTGTCCTTGATGGCACCCGAGATCGCCTTCACGCACTCAAAATCGCCGTTCGAACTGGCGGCAAAACCGGCTTCGATCACGTCGACCTTGAGGCGTTCGAGCTGGCGGGCTATGCGCAGCTTCTCGTCACGCGTCATCGAAGCGCCAGGCGATTGCTCGCCGTCACGCAAGGTAGTGTCAAAAATGATGAGTTTGTCGGTCATGGTTCGCTCCTGAAAGATCTAACAAAAATCCGGCACAAAGAAAAACGGCCCGTTGCTGTTGCAGACGGGCCGTTTGAGGGGTTTTGCGCGTGCGCTACCGTCTCCGCCCGTGGGGGATCAGCAGTAGAGCCAGCAGAATTCGGTTCATGGGGATGAATATAGCATGGAATTTATCGACGGCACAACCGATCAATGCAAGCCGCGCTCATCCGGCTCATCAGTTGAGGTGGCGATCACGCTCGTCTGCTGGCCTTTGGCTTTGCGCCAGCCGTAAATCACATAACCACTCAGCCCATACGCCACGAACACGCCAAACATGACCGTTGGCGGGTCGATGTTGATCACGGCAATGCCCAACGCAATCAAGACCAGCACGACAAAGGGCACACTTTTCTTCATGCTCAAATCCTTGAAGCTGTAGAAGGGCACATTGGTCACCATGGTCAGGCCCGAATAAAGCGCAACGCCAAAGGTGATCCACGGGATCGACACGCCCCACAGCTTGTCAGCGCCATCGAATCCCAAATCAGTCATGAGCCAGATGAAGCCGGCCACCAAAGCCGCTGCAGCGGGTGACGGCAAACCCTGGAAATAACGCTTATCAACCACGCCGGTGTTGACATTGAACCTCGCCAGGCGCAGCGCCGCACAGGCGCAATAGACGAATGCAGCGAGCCAGCCCCAGCGGCCCAGGCCTTGCAGCGCCCAGATGTAGGAGATGAGCGCCGGTGCAGCGCCGAACGACACCATGTCGGAGAGTGAATCCATCTGCTCGCCAAACGCACTCTGGGTGTTGGTCATGCGGGCGACGCGGCCGTCCAGGCTGTCCAGCACCATGGCCAGAAACACACCAATGGCAGCTTTGTCAAACTCCCCGTTGACGGCCATGACGACGGCGTAGAAACCGCCAAACAAGCCCCCTAACGTGAACAGGTTGGGCAGGATGTAAATGCCCTTTCGCCGCTTGCGCACGACCAGATGGTCGTCTTGATGGGTGTCTTGATCTGCGCCGTCATGCATGAATTGGGCCCTTTGTTGTCACTGTGGAATATACCCCTGTGGCCCGGAAAAAAGACAAAAAGCCACCGAAGTGGCCTCTTGTCTTACAGCGCTGAAGTGAATCGGCGCTGCCAGGTCAGTTGAGCATCAATTGCGGGTCTGATCGACCAGCTTGTTTTTGGCGATCCACGGCATCATGGAGCGCAGCTTGGCACCGACCACTTCGATCTGGTGCTCGCCCATCAGGCGGCGTTTGGACAGCAGTGTGGGCGCGCCGGCCTTGTTTTCCATGATGAAACTCTTGGCGTATTCACCGGTCTGGATGTCTTTCAAGACCTGCTTCATCACCTTTTTGGTCTCGTCCGTGATGATGCGCGGGCCAGAAACATACTCGCCATATTCGGCGTTGTTGCTGATGGAATAGTTCATGTTGGCGATGCCGCCTTCATAGATCATGTCCACAATCAGCTTGAGCTCGTGCAGGCACTCAAAGTACGCCATTTCAGGGGCGTAACCGGCTTCCACCAGAGTCTCGAATCCGGCCTTGATGAGCTCGACGGTGCCGCCGCACAGAACGACTTGTTCGCCGAACAGATCGGTCTCGGTCTCTTCGCGGAAATTGGTTTCGATGATGCCGGCTTTGCCGCCGCCATTGGCCATGGCATAAGAAAGCGCCAGGTCGCGCGTGCGGCCTGATTTGTCCTGGTGAATGGCGATCAGGTGGGGCACGCCGCCGCCCTGTGCGTAGGTACCGCGCACGGTGTGGCCAGGCGCCTTGGGCGCAACCATCCAGACGTCGAGGTCTGCACGCGGTGTGACCAGGCCGTAATGCACGTTGAAGCCGTGGGCGAACACGAGGGAAGCGCCTTGTTTGATGTTGGGTGCCACGTCATTGGTGTAGACCGTGCCGATCTGCTCGTCGGGCAGGAGGATCATGACCACGTCGGCTTGTTTGACGGCGTCGGCGACTTCGGCAACCTTGAGGCCGGCCTTGCCAACTTTGTCCCACGATGCGCCGCCCTTGCGCAGACCGACCACGACTTTGACGCCGCTGTCGTTCAAGTTTTGCGCATGCGCGTGGCCCTGCGAGCCGTAACCGATGATGGCCACGGTTTTGCCTTTGATCAGGCTCAGGTCGCAGTCTTTGTCGTAATAAACTTTCATTTTTTTCTCCTATTAAATAAAACCAGGGTAAATGGGTAAAAGGGCAATTTCCCGCAGGGCCGCCCCAAGGGTTGTCGAAGAGCGGCGTAGCCAAATTAGCCCCACTCCAAGCGAAGCGCAGGATTGCTGCGCGGGGCAGCGAACCACACGAAGTGGGGAGCGTGGGGGCGACATACTAAACGCGAAGAATGCGTTCACCGCGCCCGATTCCAGACGACCCGGTGCGCACGGTTTCCAGAATCGCGCCACGTTCGATGGCCGTCAAAAACGCGTCGTTTTTCGACTGGTCGCCGGTCATCTCGATGGTGTAGCTTTTCTCGGTCACGTCGATGATGCGGCCGCGGAAGATGTCAGCCATGCGTTTCATCTCTTCGCGCTCCTTGCCGACCGCGCGCACCTTGACCATCATCAGCTCGCGCTCGATATAGGCGCCTTCGGTCAAATCGACGACCTTGACGACTTCGATCAGCCGGTTCAGGTGTTTGGTGATCTGCTCGATGACGTCGTCCGACCCCGTGGTCTGGATCGTCATGCGCGAGAGCGTAGGGTCTTCGGTGGGCGCGACGGTGAGCGACTCGATGTTGTAGCCGCGGGCTGAGAACAACCCAACCACGCGGGAAAGCGCGCCGGGCTCGTTTTCCACCAAAACTGCAATGATGTGTTTCATAAAGACAGATTCCTCTTTTCGCCGCCCTCCCCCTGAACCGGTAAGTTCAGGGCTCGGCGGGCAATAGATTCGTCAAAAAATGCGTTGAATTAATATTTCAACAATAATTAAGATTAAATAATACTCTGATAATATACTAATTTAATAGCGATAAATCAATATTATTCGTGACTTAAGTACTGAAAATCTTAAAGATCTTCACTACCCAATAACATTTCCGTAATACCTTGGCCAGCCTTGACCATCGGGAAGACGTTCTCGGTCGGGTCGGTGCGGAAATCCATGAACACCGTGCGGTCCTTGAGCTTGCGCGCCTCACGCAATGCGCCTTCCACGTCGCCCGGCTTTTCGATCAACATGCCCACGTGGCCATAGGCCTCGGCGAGTTTCACAAAGTTGGGCAGCGCGTCCATGTAGCTGTGGCTGTATCGGCCTTCGTAATCAATCTCCTGCCACTGGCGCACCATGCCGAGGTAACGGTTGTTGAGCGAGACGATCTTGATCGGCGTGTTGTATTGCAGGCAGGTTGAAAGCTCCTGAATGCACATTTGCACCGAGCCTTCACCGGTGATGCAAAACACCTCGGCGTCGGGCTTGGCGAGTTTGATGCCCATGGCGTAAGGAATGCCCACGCCCATGGTGCCCAGGCCGCCCGAGTTGATCCAGCGGCGCGGCTCGTCAAAGCGGTAATACTGCGCCGCCCACATCTGGTGCTGGCCGACGTCGGAGGTGATGTAGGTGTCGGTGCCCTTCGTCATGTTCCACAGCGTCTCGATGACGTGTTGCGGCTTGACCACGTCGCCTTTGCCCATGCTGTATTTGAGGCAATCCTTCTTGCGCCAGGCGTCAATCGTGACCCACCACTCAGCAAGCGCCTTTTGGTCGGGCTTGATCGGGCTTTCCTTGATCATCGCGATCATTTCCAGCAACACGTCCTTGACGTCGCCGACGATCGGAATATCGACCTTCACGCGTTTGGAAATGCTCGACGGGTCAATGTCGATGTGGATGATCTTGCGCTCGTTCTGCGCAAAGTGTTTCGGGTTGCCAATGACGCGGTCATCGAAGCGCGCGCCCACGGCGAGCAACACGTCGCAGTTCTGCATCGTGTTGTTGGCTTCCAGCGTGCCGTGCATGCCGAGCATGCCCAGGAATTTCTGGCCCGTGGACGGGTACGCGCCCAGGCCCATCAAGGTGTTGGTCACGGGGTAACCCAGCATGTCCACCAGGGTGCGCAACTCGTTCGAAGCGTTGGACAACAACACGCCGCCGCCGGTGTAGATGTAGGGCCGCTTGGCCGCCAGCAACAGCTGCAGCGCCTTGCGGATCTGCCCGCCATGGCCTTTTTTCACCGGGTTGTATGAGCGCATCGTCACTGACTCGGGGTAACCGGTGTAGGCGACTTTGTTGAACGACACGTCTTTGGGGATGTCGACCACGACCGGGCCAGGGCGGCCGCTGCGCGCGATGTGGAAGGCTTTTTTCATCGTCTCGGCCATGTCTTTGGCGTCTTTGACGAGGAAGTTGTGCTTCACGATGGGGCGGGTGATGCCGACCGTGTCGCACTCCTGAAACGCATCCAGGCCAATCGCCGCCGTGGGCACCTGGCCGGTGATGATCACCATCGGGATGCTGTCCATGTACGCGGTGGCGATGCCGGTGACGGCATTGGTGACGCCGGGGCCGCTGGTGACGAGGGCCACGCCCACATCACCTGTGGCGCGTGCGTAACCGTCGGCCGCGTGCACAGCGGCCTGCTCGTGGCGCACCAGCACGTGTTGGATCGTGTCTTGCTTGTAAAAAGCGTCGTAAATGTGCAATACCGCGCCGCCGGGGTAGCCCCAGACGTATTTCACGCCTTCGGCCTGCAGGGCCTTGACGAGAATCTCACCGCCGCGCAAGTCTTGCGGGGCAGCCGTTGACGAAACGGTTTTTGCCGCTGATGCAGCACCAGAAGCCGCGAGAGCGGCTGAATTGATTTCAGCTTTGGATATTTCCATGATGAACCTTTGTGAATTTCTCTAACGAAAAACCTTGGGTGCTTCTTCCCGAACCCTTTTGGGGCCGTGTCGAAACTTTGGATCCAAGCCATAAGCGCACCACTTTGCGCGCCGAGCCAGGACCCGTTTGCTTTTTGAATTGCAAGGCGGATTATGGCACCGAGTCGCCCGAAATTGTTGCGAAGCAGCAAATTCTCTGCAGGCGGATGCCATAATTTGTTCAATTTGGCCTGCTGCAACTGCGGACGCGGCCCTTTGAGAAACGCTGCGAGACACAACGAGACACCACGGGACATGGCGCCATGACCGTGCAAAAAATTGGCAACTGAACTGGAACTTTCCGACTTCTTGAAAAGCGTCGAGCGGCGCGCGTTCAAACGGTCGATCTACCACGTGCGCGACGAAGAAGCCGCGCTGGACATCGTGCAGGACAGCATGATGAAACTCGCCGAGCATTACGGCGACAAGCCCCCGGCCGAGCTGCCCATGCTGTTCCAGCGCATCCTGTCCAACTGCACTTTGGACTGGTTCCGGCGCAACAAAACCCGAAAAGCCTTATTCTCCAACCTGAGCGACTTCGAATCAGCGGGCGAAGCGGGTGAATTCGATGTTCTGGAAACTTTGTCAGTGGCCGAAGGCTCGGAACGCAACGAAAGCGCCCAAACCACGGTCGAGCGCAGCCAGATTTTCAAGGAGATAGAAATCGAGATTCAGGAGCTGCCGGGACGTCAACGGGAAGCCTTCCTCATGCGTTACTGGGAGGAGATGGACGTGGCCGAAACGGCGGCGGCCATGGGTTGTTCGGAAGGCAGTGTCAAAACGCATTGTTCCCGGGCGGTCCAGGCTCTTGGCAAAGCGTTGAGGGCAAAGGGGATCACACTATGAGTTACACAAACCAACAAACTGACACATTCCGCACAAGCCTCGCCCTCGAGTTGGCGCAGGAGCGGTTCGCGCTGAAGCTCACATCGCATCTGTCGGACGCCACCGACACCCTCCCCCACGACCTCACCGAGCGTTTGCGCGTCTCGCGCCAGCAGGCCGTGGCCAAACGCAAACTCGCCAGCCTCACCAGCGCCGCCACCGCGTCGTCGGTTTCGCGCTCTGGCGGCAGTGCCACCTTGAGCATGGGCTCCGGCGGCAACGAGCCCTTTGGCCTCTGGAACCTGATCGCGTCGGCCTTGCCCCTGATCGCCTTGATGGCTGGCCTGTTTGTCATCAACAACATCCAGAACGACAACCGCGCCAGTGAAGTGGCCGAGGTTGACGCCGCATTGCTCACCGATGACCTGCCACCCGCGGCTTACGCCGACCCGGGTTTTGTGCAGTTTCTGAAGTCCCGCCGCGAAGCAGGGCAATAACATGGCACGCGCCAAACCACTCGGTCTGGCTGTGTTGGGCCTTTGGCTGGCGGTGGTCACGCCCTCCTTTACGTTCGCCTTCGCCCAAACCACCCAGACCCAACTGGCACCCGCCACTTCGGGCGCTTTCAAACCGCTCCAGTCGACCGCGGGTGCTGCCGGCAACACCAAACCGGCCGCGCCATCGGCCGCTGCCACGGTGCCTTCCGCCCCCACAAAACCCCTGTGGCAAGAGCTGACACCGGCCCAGCAGCATTCGCTCAGGCCCCTGGGTGCCAATTGGGCCACCTTCAGCGAGCCGCACAAACGCAAGTGGTTGGCCCTGTCCAAAAATTACGCATCACTGGCACCCGCCGAACAGGTCAAGCTGCACAGCCGCATGACCGACTGGGCCAGCATGAGCCCGCAGCAGCGCAATCAGGCCCGCCTGAATTTTGCCGAGACCAAAAAAATCGCGCCCGATGAAAAAGCCGCCAACTGGCAGGCCTACCAGGCGCTGAGCCCCGAAGAAAAACAAAAACTCGCGGCCAAAGCGCCACCCGGACCCGCGGGTGCCACGGCCGCTGTGAAACCCGTACCTGCGCAAAAACTGGCCAACGTGCCCACCACACGACTGACCCAGAAGAGCTCGGCCGTCGCCGCAAACTCCCCCCAACCCTCGAGCATCCATACCAACACCCTGCTCCCGCGCAATCCCGGCGGGCCTGAATCGGCGGTTGGCAAAAATTGAGCGAGGCTGAGCGGGCGGGCCAGACGCCAGGCCTGTGGCGCCGGATGGCCTGCTGGACCTACGAAGGCCTTCTGATGTTCGGCGTGGTCTTCATTGCCGGCTATCTGTTCAGCACCCTCAGCCAAACCCGCCACGCGCTGGACAACCGGCACGCCTTGCAGGCTTTCCTGTTTGTCATTTTTGGCATTTACTTCGTCTGGTTCTGGTCGAAGGGCCAAACACTGGCGATGAAAACCTGGAACATCCGCGTCGTCGATGCAAATGGTGGCGCCCTCACGCAACAGCGCGCTATCGTGCGTTACCTGTGGAGCTGGTGCTGGTTTTTGCCGCCGCTGGCCGCGTCGGCAATCTTCAGCCTGCCCGGCAAAGAGGCCGCTGTGATCACCATCGGCTGGATCAGCGTCTGGGCCATCCTGAGCCGCTTCCACCCAAAGGGGCAGTTCTGGCACGACGCGTTTGCCGGCACAAGGCTGATCACCAGTGAACCCCTGAGCCGATAACGTCAACGCACCGCGGGTTCAGCGCCTTCTGGTGCCGAGTCGACAATCGCCCCAATGAAAACCCCTGCTTTTTCACTGGCCGTTTATTGCGGCTCACGCCCCGGCAACTCGCCGGCCTTTGCCCGCGTGGCCACCGACGTCGGCCGCTGGATCGGCGCCCACCAGGGCCAGCTTGTTTATGGCGGCGGGCGCAACGGCCTGATGGGCATCCTCGCCGACGCTTGCCTCGGCGCAGGTGGCCAGGTGGTCGGTGTCATTCCGAAAACGATGGTCGAGCGCGAGTGGGCGCACAGCGGCTGCACCGAGCTGCTCATCGTCGACACCATGCACGAGCGCAAACACATCATGGCCGAGCGCGCCGACGCCTTCCTCGCCCTGCCTGGCGGCATTGGCACCTTCGAGGAGTTCTTCGAAGCCTGGACCTGGCGGCAACTCGGCTTTCACGACAAGCCCGTGGGTCTGCTGAACGTGGACGGTTATTACGACGCGCTGTTGCAGTTTTTGCAGCACACCGTGAACAGCCAGTTCATGGGCGATTGGCAGATGGGTTTGATCCGTACCGGCGCAGACCCCGTTGCCCTGCTCAAGGAACTCGTCGAGGCAGCGGGGTTTTCGCCGCAAGCGTGGTTGGATGGAATTTAATCGCCAAATACACTGGCAAATAGCCAGCGCGCAGGTGGTGACACCGTCGGCCGCAAGCCATGCGCCTCGCCGCCGCTCCTCATGGTGCGCTGACGTGGCGGCAAGCGCCACTGCGCACAAATCGTCGGGACGACGTGGCGCATGCC
>JANNMM010000359.1:0-1886 GCA_031397915.1 Rhodoferax sp.
GCTGGGTTTGCACATGCATGCGCTGGTCGCGGTACACCAGCGTCATCTGCAGCCGCTGGGGCCAGGCCGCGCTGACGCCTTCGGCGCGCACATCGGCTTCGGGCGCGAGGCCATAGGTCAAGACCTTGGCGCGGCATTGCGCGGCCATGGCCAGCACTTGCGAGTCGTCGGCATTCAGTACCGCAGTGCCGGTGGCGGGAAGGTGGTGCACGAGTTTGGCGATTTCGCCGGCCAGCGCATCACGGGATTCAAAGGCCGCCAGGTGATCGTCTTTCACTACGGTGACGATGGCAATGGCCGGCTGGAACAACACCAGGTTGGCGTCCATCACACCGGGCAGGTGTTCGCTCAGCTCGGCAATGCAATAGGCGTGGCCTGGGCGAACCTGCAAGACGGTTTTGGCCACTTCCGGTGGCACGTTCAGGGTGCCGGGATTGGCCACGCCATGCTGGGTGCCTGACAGTATGCCGTGCAGCAGGTCCTTGGCGGTGGTCTTGCCGCCGCTTCCAGCAATGCCGATAAACACCGGGTTGCGCAAAGCCGGGCGCCAGCGCAGCGCCAGTTTGACGAGCAAATCATCGACGCGCCGGTCCCCCGCAAGCTTGCGCACACGCCATGCCGTCGCGTGGAACAGGCGGGCGATCAAACCGGTCAACTCGCCGTGGGCGCGTTTTCCGCCACCGGGGTTGGGGTCTCAACTTTTGTCGCGCCTTGGCTGGCCCGGTTGCTGCGCGCGACCGCGAGTTTCTTGATGATCGGCCAGCGGTACAGCGTGAGGTGGTAGAGCGTGCGTTTCTGGTCAGTCCATTTGGTGTGCCAGTCCATCAGGCGGCCGAAATACTCAAGCCGCGTGATTTTGCGGTCGCGGTGAAACTCCTGCAGTTCTTCCTCGCGCAGCAAAAACGCCGGCGAGAAGTTCTGGATGGATTCGTCGTAGGTGGTTTTCAGGACGATCAACACGCCCTTGCGTTCCAGGCACAGGTTCATCGCCACGACTTTGTCGTCAAACAGGTACTGGTAAATGACGGCCTCGCCGCGCAGGCTGGCATGCTCCATCATCTCGAGATAAAAGCGGCCCTGCGCGTTGTCGGGGTGGATGGCGGTGCCTTTTTCGGCTTTCCAGCCGGCGCTTTCTAGGCTGCCGTACCGCGCGATGGCCGCTGCCATGTCGGCATGGCCGCGCAGGGTTTGCATTTTCAGATGGGTGCCATTGGCGGCGAGTTTCGTGCGTTGTTTGCGCATGTTCTGCCGCAAATTCTTGCCGCGCGCGTTCCAGTAGTCGTCAAAACTGCCGTCGATGTCGATCCAGCCGGTGTCGATGTAGTCGGCCTGTTTCAGGTCAGCCGCGTCTGCTGGCTGTGGCGCAATGCGCGGGTCAACCTGCGTGATGGACACCGACAGGCTGAACCCGAGCGGGCCGTGCATAAGGCTTCGGGTCATGTCCACCAGGTTCTCGTGCGCACTGCACACCCAGGCGCCCAACGGCAACTGCGAAGGCTGAAAGGTCTGCCATTGAAATTTGCCGATATGGGTCAGTAAAAACAGGGCCAACACCTCGCTGCCACGGCTGGCAACCAGCAGGCGTTCCTGGCCGTTGCCCAGTATGCGCAGGGCGGAATTGACCACGTCGGCAGAGAGAAATGGCAAATCGCCGTGTTCGGCATTGAGCCGGTCCCAGTGGCGGATCAGGTCCTGGTCGTTGGCAAGTACCGAGGCCGGGTGGTTGTTCCAGTGAATTCGCGTCAAGGGCATGTCTTTTTTTTGGGGTCGGGCTTAACCAGCAAACCCAGGATCGTGCGGGCGACGTTTTCGACGTCGGCCTCTTCAAGATCCTGATGGCACAACAATTGGAGCACATGCCGGCTCCACAGGGGTCCTACGTCACC
>JANNMM010000380.1:0-5539 GCA_031397915.1 Rhodoferax sp.
CACTAGTGGGCGAGTTGCTTCGTCCTTCGCTAAGGCCCACGGTTTGTTGGCATCGAAGTATTGATTCAACTGATCCGCATAGGTCATACAAAGGCGCAAGGCCTTTCCATAATCGCGCTCCTCGTAAGCCGTTTTCACAGCACTTTCGATATCGATTAGGCCAAATATGTGAACGTCCTCTGCCGACAGCGCTTCCTTGGGAGCAGAAAGTTGCCCGCCGAAGTACTGAACGAGAAAATTCGCCGCCCGGCTCGCAATATTCACATACTTGCCAATCAAATCCGAATTCACCCGCGCCATGAAATCTTCAGGGCTGAACTCGATGTCTTCGTTTTTTGCGGTGAGTTTGGTGGCAATGTAATAACGCAGCCATTCGGGGTTCATGCCCAGCGAGAGGTATTTCAGCGGGTCCAGTCCGGTGCCGCGGCTTTTGCTCATCTTCTCGGCGTTCACAGTGAGGAAGCCGTGCACAAACACGTTGTGCGGGGTCTTGCGGCCGCTGAACTTCAGCACCGAGGGCCAGAAAAGCGTGTGGAAATTGACAATGTCTTTGCCAATGAAGTGGTATTGCTCAACCGACGGGTCCGCCATGTAGGCGTCAAAATTCTGGCCCCTCTTTTCAAGCAGGTTTTTGAGCGAGGCGAGGTAACCAATCGGCGCGTCAAACCAGACGTAAAAGTATTTGCCGGGCGCGTTCGGGATTTCGATGCCGAAGTAGGGGGCGTCGCGCGAGATGTCCCAGTCGGCCAGGCCTTCGGAGGTGCTGCCGTCCTGGTTGGTGCGCAGCGAGAACCATTCCTTGACCTTGTTGGCCACTTCCGGTTGCAGGCGTGGTTTGCCGTTTTCGTCGTTGCCTTGTGTCCATTCCTGCAAAAATTCGACACAGCGCGGGTCAGAGAGTTTGAAGAAAAAGTGTTCGCTGGACTTGAGAACCGGCGCCGCGCCGCTCACCGCGGAATACGGGTTCTTCAGGTCCGTGGGCGCGTAGACCGCGCCGCAGTTCTCGCAGTTGTCGCCGAATTGGTCTTTCGTGCCACATTTGGGGCATTCACCCTTGATGAAACGGTCCGGCAGGAACATGTTCTTCTCGGGGTCGAAAAACTGCTCCACGCTTTTTTTGCCAATCAGCCCAACCCGGTCGAGCGCTTCGTAGATGGACTTGCACAGGGCGTGGTTCTCTTCGCTGTCGGTATGGCTCCAGTTGTCAAACTTGATGTGGAAGCCGTCGAGGTACTCAGGGCGGCCCGCGGCGATGTTGTCGACAAACTGGCGCGGCGAGACGCCGGCTTTTTCGGCTGCAATCATGATCGGCGCGCCATGGGCGTCATCGGCGCAGACAAAGTTGACGTCATGCCCCTGCATCCTCTGAAACCGCACCCAGATGTCGGCCTGGATGTATTCCATGATGTGGCCGATGTGGAAGTTGCCGTTGGCGTAGGGCAGGGCGGTGGTGACGAAGAGTTGGCGCGGGGCGGTCATGAATTGGGGCGGGCGGGTTCAGGGTGGCATCGGGCCTGGGCTTGCAGGCACGGACGCTTGCTTGCAAAGGCGCGATGGAGAACAGCAAAAGGGCCAATTATCCCAAGGAAAGCGCACAGGTCGTTACGGGCGGCATTGCATTTGCGCAGCCCGGACCAATTTGAATTTCATGAACCCGGCCGATTTCACCTCCACCGTGGCGATGTTGGGTGTCACTGCGATGGGCATGTTGGGTGCTTTGGCGCTGGCGGCCGGTCCTCTTAGGGAGCGGCTCCGGCGCGCGCGGATACGGGCAGAGCCGTTTCCGGAAGCGTGGCGGCGCATCTTGCGTCAGCGCGTGCCTGCGGTGGCGCAGTTGCCGGCCAATTTGCAGCGCCTGTTGAAGCAGCATATCCAGGTGTTTTTGGCTGAAAAGGCCTTTGTGGGGTGCCAGGGCCAGGCCATCACCGACGAGGTGCGTGTCACCGTGGCCGCGCAGGCCTGCCTGCTGTTGCTGGGGGATACCGAACCCGCCTGTTACCCGAGGCTGACGCGCATTCTGGTCTATCCAAATACCTTCCAGGTGCAACACGAGCGCGCACTGGGCGACGGCACGGTTCAGGTACAGGCCAAGGCGCTGGCAGGCGAGTCGTGGGTGCAGGGACAGGTGATCCTGGCCTGGGCCGAGGTCGTGGCGGGCGCGGCGAACCGGGCCGATGGCCGCAACGTCGTCTTGCACGAGTTCGCGCACCAGATCGATCAAGACACCGGCCACGCCGACGGACGCCCGTGGCGACCCACGGCAGCCGCACGGCGGCGCTGGAACGCCGTAATGGGTGCCGCTTTTGAGCAATTGCAGCAACAGCCCTCCGCTGTGATCGAAGCTTACGGCGCGAGTGATCCTGCTGAATTTTTTGCCGTGTTGACCGAGGTGTTTTTCGAGCGGCCCGAGGCGCTCGCGGCCGAAGCGCCCGAGGTGTTTCGCGAGTTGGTGGGGCTGTACCGGGTTGACCCGACAACTTGGTAAATACTGCTTTCAACATCAATAATTAACATGGGTGTTAATTATTTTTGATTTTTGCGGAATTTATGAAAATTTAAAGCTTTTTTGGCCTCTAAGTCACGTATTTATTTAAAGTAATGCTATATAAAATATAGCAAATGGAGCGATGAACCGTGTTAAGACGCGGCAGGTGGTTCCACCAGGCCATGCCAGTGAAATCCTTGCCTGCTGCGGTCCCCAACGTGTTTAGGCCGCTTTTTTGGCCAAATCCTGATTCGCCGCCGGTTGGGCCAGTGCCCGCACAGCCAGCGCGGCGCTGTCAAGGGCGGCGGTTTTAGCCGGCTCACCCATCGCCACCCCTTCGGCGCGCACAAAACGCACGTCGGTGATGCCCAGAAAGCCCAACACCGTTTGCAGGTAACTCTCCTGGTGCTCCATGGCGCGGCCGCCTTCGCTGGTGGAATAGACGCCGCCGCGGCTTGAGACGACGATCACGGTTTTGCCACCCGCCAGGCCGTGGGGGCCTTTATCGGAGTAACCAAACGTCCTGCCCGGCTGGGCGATGCGGTCGATCCAGGCGCGCAATTGCGTTGGGATGCCGAAGTTGTACATAGGCGCGCCGATCACCACCACGTCTGCGGCGAGGAACTGGCTGACAAGTTTTTCAGAAATGGCGTTTTCGGCCTTTTGCAGCGCGCTGGGTTTCTGGTCCGAAGGCGGAGCACGAAAACCCATGGAGTCGGCGTTGAGGTGGGTCGGCGCGTCTGCAGCCAAATCCAGGTACTCGACTTTGGAGACGGCGTGGCTAGTGCGCCATTGCTCCACGATCTGGTGAGTGAGCGCTCGCGAAACAGAATGGGTACCCAAGATGCTGGAGTCAATGTGCAGGAGGTTCATGGTCAGGCTTTCGAAGTGGTTCAAGAAGAATTAAGTATCCCGGAGATACAATCTATTGATAAGTACCCAATATTGGTTTAGATTGTCCTATTTTTGGGACAAAAAGCACCTTGAAAGCCGCGAGCAGGGTCAACTGAGGGAGTTTCCATGCAAGATTTGAACGACATGGTGTATTTCGCCGAAGTGGTGGAACACGCCGGCTTTGCAGCGGCAGGGCGGCACCTGGGCTTGCCCAAGTCGAAACTGTCGCGCAGGGTTGCCGAACTGGAGGCGCGGCTGGGTGTGCGTTTGTTGCAGCGCACCACGCGCAAGTTGTCGCTCACGCAGGCCGGCGAGGTTTTTCACCGCCACTGCCTGGCCATGCGCGACGCCGCTGACGCGGCCGACGAAGCGATGCAGCAGGCGCGCACCGAACCGCAGGGCATCGTCAAAGTGGCTTGCCCGGTAACTTTGGCGCAAAGCACCATCGGGCCGATTCTGGGCACCTTCCTCGCGCGTTACCCCCAGGTGCAGGTTGACATGCAGGTCAGCAACCGTGTGGTCGACCTGGTGGAGGAGGGTTTTGACGTGGCGCTTCGGGTGCGCGGATCGCTCGAAGACAGTGGCAGCCTGGTGGTGAAAAACCTGGGCCTCACGCGCGCACTGATGGTTGCCAGCCCGACACAACTCGCGCGATACGGGCAGGTCGTCAAGTTGAGCGACCTGGCGCGGCTGGACACGGTCAACATGTCCGCCACCCAGGGACAAGCCACCTGGCATCTGGGCGGGCCAGACGAGAAAAGCTACACGCTGGAGCATCGCCCGCGCCTGGTTGCTGACGATTTGTTGACGCTCAAATTCGCCGTTCTGGACGGCACTGGCATGTGTGTTTTGCCGGACTACATGTGCCGCCAGGAGTTGCTGGACGGGCGTCTGGTCGAGGTCTTGCCCGGCTGGGGACCGCGGCCAGGCATCGTGCATGCGGTCTTCCCGTCCCGTCGCGGAATGGTGCCCGCCGTGCGGCGATTCCTGGACTTTCTCGGTGAAAACGTTCATGGTGAAAACGACAACTTGCCCGCCCGGTAGACTACCGCCCTCTAGGAGTAATCAATGGCAGTGACGGAAACAGCGCTGATGCAGGCGTTATCAGCGGTAGTGGACCCGAATACCGGGCGCGATTTTGTGTCTTCAAAGGCACTGAAAAATTTGACAGTTTCGGGTGCCGATGTGGCCTTCGAGGTGGAACTGGGTTATCCGGCCAAAAGCCAGATCGCAGCCTTGCGCAAGGCTCTGGTGGCTGCTGCCAAAGGTGTGGCGGGCGTTGGCAATGTCTCCGTCAACGTCTACACAAAAGTCTCAGCCCACTCGGTGCAGCGCGGCGTCCAACTGTTGCCAAAAGTCAAAAACATCGTCGCTGTGGCCTCGGGCAAAGGCGGCGTGGGCAAGAGCACCACAGCGGTGAACCTGGCACTGGCGTTGGCAGCCGAGGGCGCCAGCGTGGGCCTGCTCGATGCCGACATTTACGGCCCCAGCATCCCGATGATGATGGGCATAGAAGGCCGCCCCGAGAGTGACGATGGCAAAACCATGGATCCGCTGGAAAACTACGGCGTGCAGGTCATGTCCATCGGCTTCCTGGTGGCGCAAGACGAAGCGATGATTTGGCGCGGCCCCATGGCCACGCAGGCGCTGGAGCAACTCCTGCGGCAAACCAATTGGCGTGACCTGGACTATTTGATCGTCGACATGCCACCGGGCACCGGCGACATCCAGCTCACCTTGAGCCAGCGCGTGCCCATGACGGGTGCCGTGATCGTCACCACGCCGCAAGACATCGCCCTGCTCGACGCCAAAAAAGGCATCAAGATGTTTGAAAAAGTCGGCGTGCCGATTCTGGGCATCGTCGAAAACATGGCGGTTCACGTGTGCAGCAATTGCGGGCATATCGAGCACATCTTTGGCGCCGACGGCGGTAAAAAGATGGCGGCTGATTACAAGATGGATTACCTCGGTGCCTTGCCGCTGAACATGCAAATCCGCGTTCAGGCCGACAGCGGCATGCCCACCGTGGTGGCTGACCCCGATGGCGAAGTGGCAGAGATTTACAAGGGCGTTGCGCGCCAGGTCGCGGTGTCGATTGCGGCGAAGAACAAGGATTTTTCGTCGAAGTTTCCGTCGATCACGATTTCCAAGAACACCTGA
>JANNMM010000001.1:0-17807 GCA_031397915.1 Rhodoferax sp.
CCCGGTGAGTTCCTCGGCGAAGTGCATGGCGTCGCACATCGAGCCGCCATTGCCGCAGGAGTACACACGGCCTTTTTTCTCAAAGGCTTCAATCAGCAAAGCGGCGGCGCGCTCAATGTCTTTGAGTGTGTTTGGGTTGGCAATGAGATGGGTCAACGCCACTTGCGCTTCGCGCAGGCTGGCTTCGATGTGCTGGATCAAGGAGGGCCTTTCTGAATCAATGGGACACCCGCATCGACAAGATTGGGCACTCGGCGTTGCGCCTGACCATGACCCTCGTCATATGGAGGCACTTGCAGCCACTTCAACCGCCCACCCGCACCACCACCCGGCCGCGCACCTTGCCGTCCATCAGCGCTTGCGCCTTGGCAATCGCGCCTTGCAGCGGCACCTCGTCGATCATCGATTCCAGTTTCGCCAGGTCCAGGTCTTTGGCCAGACGATCCCAGGCGCGTTGGCGTTTGACCAGCGGCGCCATCACCGAATCCACACCCGCCAGTGTCACGCCACGCAAGATGAAAGGCATCACCGAAGTCGCCAGATCCATGCCCTGCGCCAGCCCGCAGGCCGCCACCACGCCACCGTAACGGGTTTGCGCCAGGGCATTGGCCAGCGTGTGGGAGCCGACCGCGTCGACCACACCGGCCCAGCGCTCTTTCTGAAACGGTTTGCCGGCGGCTTGCAAACCGGCGCGGTCGATGATCGACGTGGCGCCCAGCGCCTTCAAATACGCCTCTTCGCTGGTTTTGCCGGTGGCGGCGACCACGTTGTAGCCGAGCTTGTCCAAAATGGCGATGGCCACACTGCCCACGCCACCGGTCGCGCCGGTCACCAGCACTTCACCCGCGCCGGGCAACACGCCATGGTCTTCCAGCGCCAGCACGCACAACATGGCGGTGTAACCGGCCGTGCCGATCGCCATCGCCTGGCGGGCCGTGAACGCCGGGGGCAGTTTCACCAGCCAGTCGCCCTTCAGGCGGGCTTTTTCGGCGAGGCAACCCCAGCGCGTTTCGCCCACGCCCCAGCCGTTGTGGATGAACCGCTCGCCCGCCTTCCAGGCCGGATGACGCGACGCCAGCACGGTGCCTGCGCCGTCGATGCCGGCCAGCATCGGCCAGGCGCGCACGACCGGGCTTTTGTTGGTGATGGCCAGGCCGTCCTTGAAATTCAGCGTCGAATACGCCACGGAGACGCTGACTTCACCGTCGCCGTCGTCGGGCAAGTCGACCTCGTCGACGTCTGCCATTTCAGCCCGAAAACCTTCGCTGTTGCTGAGCCGAATCGCTTTAAACATGAAAAATTTCGCCTTTAATTAAATAAAATCAAACACTTACAATCAATACCGAATTAGCAACATTAACTTGACCCTGGGCTTCTGGACCGGTTATCCTTGTCGCCATGCGTCGCGCGAATATACCCGTCACCCCCATTTCACGCCCCACTGCCCACAGTCCGCGGCGATTGGGTACGGTGGTTTCGGTGGTGGTGACCGGCCTTATGGCCTTGGGCATGGCCGCAAATAGCCACGCAGCGCCGGGCGGTTCAGCCGACGACATGGACAATTTTTTGGTCGAAAAAGGCCTGCTTTCGCAACTCAGCGAAGCCGGCCAAAGTGTCACCCAGCGGGTCGCCCGCAACGTCACCGAGAAGGCGTCCGAGCTGGTCGTCACCGCCATGGGGTTCCTCGGCGTGCCCTACAAACGCGGCGGCAACACGTTTGAGACCGGATTTGACTGCAGCGGCTTTGTGCGGGCTTTATTCGAACAATCCGCCGGCCTGTTGTTACCGCGCAAAGCCGAACAACAAGCTGCTGCCACCGTGCAAATAGACAAAGCCGAGCTTCAGCCCGGTGATCTGGTGTTTTTCAACACCCTCAAAAAAGCCTTCAGCCATGTCGGCATTTACGTCGGTGAAGGCAAATTCATCCACTCGCCACGCGCTGGCTCGGCCGTGCGGGTGGAAGACATGCAAAAGGCCTACTGGACGCAGCGTTTCGACGGCGCCCGGCGGGTGCAGCCCGATCGCCAGGCCGCCTCAGACTGAATTGATCAGGGGTGCGGGCCCCAGGGCGCTGCCACCAGCAGCTGATTCGCCTGAGTCTTCAGCAAGGGCCTGAGCTGTTTGGCAAACGCCATGAAGGCCTTGTCGGCAAAGAGGCGGGCCCAGTGGTCGCGCCGCGCGGCATCGTCGTCAAACTTCCACAAATGCATGAGTTGGTGCAGTTCGCCCGTGTCGCTGATGAAATAGCCGACCAGGTTCTTGCTGAACCCACCCGCCTCCAGCGCCGGAAACCCCTCGGTGCTGTAAAGACGCGAGACTTCGGCCATCTGGCCGACCACCACCGAGTAGGTGCGTTTCTCGTAAATTGCCATGTGTTGTTGCCTTTGTAAAAACTGAAAATCCTGAACACTTTGAAAAAACGGGCCGCCGCCTGCACCGGGCCCCGTGGCGATGGCTTATTTTCCGTAACTGCGTTCCACTTTGGCCACCCGCAGCTCGTAGTGCGCGTACCAGGTCGATCGTCCGCCTGACTGTGCGACCTGGTGTTCAGCATTTTGCTTCCAGCGCTGGATGGCTACTTCACTCTCCCAATAACTCACGGTGATGCCCAGACCATCCTCACCGCGGGCACTCTCCACCCCCAGGTAGCCCGGTTGTTGGGCTGCCAGTTCCATCATGCGCGCGGCCATCGCGTCGTAACCCTGGTCGCCCGGCGTGCGGATCGACGAGTAGATGACGGCGTAATAACCGGTCTTGGGCGTTGTGGCGAGTACTGGCGGGGCTGGCGTTGATGGCATGAAGGTGGGGCAAAAAGCGAAGCATAGCCGCCCTGCCCACCCGAAAGCAAAAACCGGGCAACCGTCGTAAGATGCACGTCGGTCCGTTTTTCAATTCCCACTTCTACCAAGAGGAGCCAACCCATGGCACAACTGAACGTCAACGGAGTAGTGCGCACATTTGAGGCCGAAGGCGACACGCCACTCCTGTGGGTGCTGCGCGAACAACTGGGCCTGACCGGCTCCAAATACGGCTGCGGCATCGCAGCTTGCGGCGCTTGCACCGTGCACATTGACGGCGTGCCCACCCGCTCCTGCGTGCGGCCGGTGTCCACGGTCGAAGTGAAAGAAAAAATTGTCACCATCGAAGGCCTCACCCGCGACGGCTCGCACCCGGTGCAAAAGGCCTGGGCGGCGCTGGACGTGCCGCAATGCGGCTTCTGCCAAAGCGGCATGATCATGGCCACGGTAGCGCTCCTGAAAGACAAACCGAAACCGACCGATGCCGACATCGACGCCGCCATCACCAACATCTGCCGCTGCGGCACCTACAACCGCATCCGCGCGGCGATCAAGGTCGTGGCCAACGGGGGTGACACCAAAACCGCCGCTCTGAACATTCAACACGCCGACGGCAGCATCGCCTGAAAGAGCACACCATGACTACCTCGCTCAAAACTCCCGCTGTCCGTGGCCCGAAACAGGGCGTCAGTCGCCGTACTTTTCTCGGCAGCTCCGCTGCAGCGGCAGGCGGCCTGACCCTCGCCTTCCACATCCCGTTCAGTGGCGACGCTGCGGCACAAACCATGCCCACTGAAGTCAATGCCTGGGTGGTGGTGAAGCCGGATGACAACATCGTCATCCGCATCGCCCGCTCCGAAATGGGCCAGGGCACGCTCACCGGCCTGGCGCAGCTGGTTGCCGAGGAGCTCGACGCCAACTGGGCGAAGGTCAGCACCGAGTACCCCACACCCGCCACCAACCTCGCGCGCAACCGCGTCTGGGGTAACTTTGGCACCGGTGGCAGCCAGGGCATCCGCCAGTCGAACGACTACGTGCGCAAAGGCGGCGCGGCGGCGCGCATGATGCTGATTCAGGCTGCGGCCGAGGAATGGAAAGTGCCCGTGGCCGAGTGCCGCGCGGCCAGCAGCGTTATCACGCATACGCCGTCCGGTCGCACTGTGACTTACGGCAAGGTGGCCGCGGCCGCCGGCAAATTGACACCGCCCGATGCAGCCACTGTCGCGCTCAAAGACCCGAAAGACTGGAAGTTGGCCGGCAAACGACTGGCGCGGCTCGATACCGTCGACAAAACCACCGGCGCCCAGATTTATGGCATGGACTTGACGTTGCCCGGCATGCTGAATGCGTCAATCAAACAAAGCCCTGTTTTTGGCGGCAAACTCAAGTCATTCAACGCCGCCGCCATTGCCAGCAAACCCGGCGTGAAAAAAGTGGTCAAGGTCGGCGACAACGCGGTCGCTGTGATTGCAGACACGTGGTGGCATGCCAACACCGCGCTGGCGGCGTTGCCCATTGAATGGGACAACGGCGAGAACACCAAACAGTCCAGCGCCGAATTTGCCAAGGTGATGCGCGCCGCGCTGGACGCACCCGAGGCCGCCATGGGCAACCAGAACGGCGACGTGAAAGCGGCGATGGCCGGTGCCGCGAAAAAAATCGAGGCGATATACAGCTACCCGCACCAGAACCACGCCTGCATGGAGACCATGAACGCCACGGCGCGTTACACGCCGCAGCGGTGTGAAGTCTGGGCACCCACACAAAACGGCGAGGCGGCACTGGCGGCTGCAGCCGAAGTGGCGGGCCTGCCGCAGGCCCAGTGCGATGTTTACAAAATGCACCTGGGTGGCGGTTTTGGCCGCCGTGGCATGACCGACTATGTGCGCCAGGCCGTCACCATTGCCAAGGAGATGCCGGGCACGCCGATCAAACTGATCTGGTCGCGTGAAGAAGACATGCTACAGGGCCGCTTCCACCCCACGTCGCAGTGCAAGATGACCGCCGGGCTGGACGCGCAGGGCAACCTTATGGCCCTGCACATGCGGGTGGCCGGGCAGTCGATCCTATCGCAGGTGGCGCCGCAAAACATTGTCAATTTCAAGGACCCGGTGGCTTTCCAGGGCCTGAATCCGCCCAGCCCGGAAGCGCAGTTCACCTACACCATTCCCAATTTGCTGATCGACCACGCCATCCGCAACCCGAATGTACCTGTGGGTTTCTGGCGCGGTGTGAACCTGAACCAGAACACGATCTACGTTGAAAGTTTCATCGACGAAATCGCCCACGAGACCAAGCAGGACCCGCTGGCGCTGCGCCGCAAACTGCTCACCAACATGCCCAAAGCGCTGGCCGTGCTCAATGCCGTTGCCGACAAGGGCGGCTGGGGCAAACCGGCGGCGCCGGGGGTGTTCCGGGGCCTGGCGCAAACGCACGGCTTTGGCAGCTACGTGGCGGCCTGCGCTGAAGTTTCTGTCAGCAATGAAGGTGTGGTGAAAGTTCACCGCATCGTGGCCGCGACGGACTCCGGCCACGCCGTGAACCCGCAGCAAATCGAGGCACAGATTGAAGGCTCCTTCGCCTATGGCTTGTCGGGCGCGCTCTTCCAGGAATGCACGGTGAAAGACGGCAAGATGGAGCAGGAAAACTTCAGCACCTATGACACCATCCGCATGAGCAACATGCCGGCAGTGGAAAGCATCGTCATGCCTTCAGGCGGGTTCTGGGGCGGCGTGGGCGAGCCGACGATTGCCGTGGCCGCGCCCGCTGTGCTGAATGCCATCTTCGCTGCAACGGGCAAGCGGATTCGCAGTTTGCCGCTGAAGAACCACGACCTGAAGCGGGCCTGAGCCAGCAGGCTTTAAGCGCGGGGCGCACAATGCGTTCTGGCTCGACACTGGCTGGCTTGGGCCGGCGTGTCGGGCCACCGCAGGAGCCACATGGACGAGCGAATCACACAATTGGTGGCCCAAATGGCCACGCTGGAAGACGAGTTGCGCACGGCGCTGCATGAGCAGGAGAGCCGCATTTTTTTCCAGATCAAAGGGAAACGGGTGGAGTTTGAACGCTCCGTTCGCATTGCGCACCGCAAACTCAAGATGAATTTTTTCCGCTGGCTGGTCACCAACCGCCCGCAGAACCTGATCACCGGCCCCGTGATTTACGGCATGGCCATTCCGATGGTGTTCCTGGACGTGTTGGTCACGCTCTACCAGTGGACCTGTTTCCCGATCTACGGCATCCGCAAGGTTCGCCGAAGTGACTACTTTGTGTACGACCGGCACCACCTGGGTTTTCTCAATTTCATCGAGAAATTCCACTGCACCTACTGCGAATACGGCAATGGCCTGATGGCGTACATGACCGAAATACTGGCGCGCACCGAGGAGTATTTTTGCCCGATCAAACACGCCCGTAAAGTGTTGGGCACCCACGCACGTTACCGCAACTTCCTGAGTTACGGCGACCCGCAGGACTACGCCACCAAACTGGAGGCGTATAGGGTCGGCCTGGGCAAGCTCAAATAACGGGTGTCAGGCCATTTCAGCAACCACCCGGCCAATCAAGGTGCCTGCCTTGAGCTGGTCCAGGGTTTCTGAAATCCGCTCGGCGCCGCGCATCTCCAGCGGCAAGGGCTTGATCTTGCCGGCTTTGGCCAAGGCCACCACTTCGCGCAATTCCTGCGGGCTGCCCACGTAGGAGCCCTGGATCGTGATGGCGCGCTGCACGGTCGGAACGATGGAGATGGTCGCTTCGCCGCCGTAGAGCCCGCACACCACGTATTTGCCGCCTTTGCGCAGTGCGGCGTAGGCGAGCTGGAAGGTTTGCGCGGCGCCCACCAGGTCAATCGCGCCGTAAATCATGCCGCCGGTGGCAGCCTTGAGCTGGTCCAGTGCATTAGCGGCACCGGCAGCCACGGTTGCTGCCGCCCCAGCCGCTTTGGCCGCTGCGAATTTGTTGACGTCCAGATCAGCCACCACAATGCGCTCGTGCCCCAGTCCGCGCAGCATCGCCACCGCCGAAAGGCCCAGGCCACCGGCGCCGAGCACCAGCACCCACTCCTCTTTGGGGATTGGCAACAATTTCACGGCGGCCGAATAGGTGGTCAAACCCGAGCAGGCCAGCGTGGCGGCCCAGGCCGGATCGACACCAGTCGCGTCCACCAGATAACGCGGATGCGGCACGATCAAATGGTCGGCGTAACCGCCCGGGCGCTGCACGCCAAGGTAACGCGGCGCCATGCAGTGGTTGTCCATACCCTCCAGGCAACGCGCGCAGGTGCCGCAGCCGGTCCACGGAAAGACCAGCATGTCTTTGCCGATCGGCGCATCCTTTGCGTCGGGCCCGGCAGCGATCACCGTGCCATAGGGCTCGTGCCCGAGCGTTACGGGCAGCTTCATGCCGCGCTCGGACATGTGGAATTTCTTGCCACCACCCAGGTCGAAATAACCGTCGCGGATGTGCACGTCGCTGTGGCACACGCCACAAAACTTGATGCGCACCAACACCTCGGTGCCGGTGGGCACCGGCGTGGCGCGGATCGCGGCTTGAAGGGGTTTGCCCCATTCGACGACGTCATAACTTTGCATGGTGGTTTCCGTGGTTCAGAAGGTGTATTAAAAAGAATTCAGGCGGTTTGGCCGCCGCAAAGTGTATGCCGGTTCAGCCACTGGCCCGCTTGACCAGTTCGAAGCCCAAATCACGCACCTGCTCGTCCATCGCCTGGCCGGCCAGACGGGCCAGCAACATTTGCCCGGCGTCCTCGCCCATGCGCCGCGTGGGCACCCGCACGGTAGTGAGGGCGGGCTCCATGGCCGATGCGATCGCCAGATCCGCGAAGCCAACGATTGCCAGGCGCGCTGGCACGGCGATGGCGCGGCTCTGGCATTCCAGCAAGGCACCGGCAGCCAACGCGTCGTTGCCAAAAAAAATGGCCTGCGGCAAAGTGCCCGCTTCTGCATAGTGTGCGATCACGCTTCGCCCGCCCTGAAATGAAGCGCCCGTTTCGAGGCGGGTCACCTGCAGCGAGGCACCCCGTTTGCCCTTGAGCGCCGCACGCATGCCGGCCAGTCGGGCTGCAGAGCGTTCGTCCGGCCCGCCGGCAAAACCCAGTTTCTTGCGCCCATTTGCCAGCAGGTACACCGCCACCGTTCGGCCTGCTTCGAAATTGGAGAAGCCTGCCACCAAGTCAATCGGTTTGGCGGGCAAATCCCAGGTCTCCACCACCGGTACACCGCTTTGGCGCAGGTGCGCGTGCGTCGTCTTCGAATGTGTGCCACCGGTCAACACCAGGCCATCGACGCGCCGGCCCAAAAAGGCTTGCACCAGCGATTCCTCGACCACTTCGTCATAGCCGCTTTGCCCCAACAACAGCTGGAAACCGCCCGCAGCCAGCGTTTCGGAGAGGCCACGCACGGTTTCTGCAAATATCGAGTTGTCGATGGTCGGCACAATCGCGCCGATGATGCGGCTTTTGTTGGACGCCAGGCTGCCCGCCGTGAGGTTGGGCACATAACCGCTCTTGCGGATGGCAGCCAGCACCGCCTCGCGCGTCTTGCTGGCCACTTTGCCGGGCGAGTTCAGCACCCGCGACACGGTGATCATCGACACCCCCGCCAGCCGCGCCACGTCTTCCATGCGGCTGCCTCCGGACGCCGTGCGGCGTTTTCTGGCGGGCGGTTTCGGGAGGCTTGGTTTCGTGCGGGTTGACATGCGTGACAACTTTAACGTAAAATTCATGTTAGCGCTAACATATCAATCGCGAACTTGCGTTAAATTCACCCCGAATTTCAAGTAAGCAAACCACCCAGCCAAGGACACACCATGATCACGCCACAACAAATCGACCAGTACCGGGAAGAAGGCGCCATCGTTGTGCCAGGTGTGCTCGATGAATTCACGCGCAAGCGCATGAAAACGATCCTGGCCGACTGGGTCGAGGGTTCGCGCCAGGTATCGGCGCACACCGACCTGTATGACCTGGAGCCCGGCCACAGCGCCACCGACCCGCGCGTGCGCCGCATCAAGAAACCGCACCTTGCCAACGCCGTGTTTTACGATTTCGCCCGCTCCAAAGCGCTGACCGATTGCCTGCGCGCATTGGTGGGCCCCAGCGCCCGCCTCTACGGCTCCAAACTCAACCTCAAGGCGCCCGGCTTCGGTTCACCAGTTGAGTGGCACCAGGACTGGGCGTTTTACCCGCACACCAATGACGACATCCTGGCCGTGGGTGTGATGCTGGACGACACCACAGTGGAGAACGGCGCCATGTATGTGTTACCCGGCACCCACAAAGGGGCAACTTTCGACCACCACGGGCCCGACGGCTACTTCGCAGGCGCCATGGACCCGGAAACCTGCGGTGTTGATTTCACCAGGGCAGTGCCCTGTGAAGGCCCTGCGGGCTCCTGCTCGTTCCACCACGTGCGCGCAATTCACGGCTCGGCGCAAAACACCTCCGAAAAGCCGCGCGGCCTGTTGCTCTACGAAGTGGCGGCGTGCGACGCTTTCCCACTGATGGGTGTCAGTGATTACGGTGATTTCAAAAGCCGCCTGCTGTATGGCGAAGAATCGGTGGTGCCTCGTTTTCGTGAAGCACCGGTGCGCATGCCCTTGCCACCGGCCAAAAACCAGGGCTCGATTTACGAGAACCAAGCCGCCAGCGGAAAGCGTTTCTTCGCTGTGACGCAGACTCCGGCCGCCAGCGCCAGGGTCTCAACCTGATCGCATCGGTGCCATGTCACAGCGTTTTTTGGTCTACCAATCGCTGTGGGCGATGGAGCGGCGCCGGCCAGACGGTCTGGAATGGTCGCTCGACGAAAAACTCGCCTTGATCCACGCTGCCGGTTTCGACGGCGCCGGCGTGCGATTTGCCGACCGCGCTTTCGCCAGAACCGTCACCGGCTATCTGCGCGCGCACAACATGAGCTGGCAGGCGCAGGCGTATCCCCAAACCGTGGACGATCTCAAACCCGTCATCGACCACGTGCTCGAGTTCGGTGCCGATCACCTGAACGTGCAGCCGGATGTGCGCCCCTACACGCTCGAAGAGTGTTTCCCGCTGATTGACGGCTGGCGACGGTTGGCGCAAGACGCCGGCATCAAGATGCAGATCGAGACACACCGCAATCGCATGACGACCGACCTGTTATTCACGCTGCGTTTGCTGGACCACTACCCTGATCTGCGCCTTACCGGCGACCTTTCACACTATGTGGTGGGGCGTGAATTCTGGTACCCGCTGAGTGATGAAGACCAGGCGCTGATGCACCGCATCATCGACAACTGCTGGGGCTTCCATGGCCGTGTGGCCAGCCGTGAGCAGATCCAGCTGCAGCTGAATTTCCCGCAACACGAACACTGGGTGGCGGTTTTCATGGAGTGGTGGGAGCGCGGTTTCCGGCAGTGGAAACGCAAGGCCGGCCAGGACGAAACCCTGACATTTTTATGCGAGCTGGGGCCACCCGAATACGCCATGACGGGTGCTGACGGCCATGAGCTCTCGGACCGATGGGCCGAGGCGATCCAGATGAAGGAAATGGTGCGCAGCCTTTGGTCGAGGCTTTAAGTTTTCCAGACGGTGTTTGCCACTTCCACCACCTTCGCCAGTTTTCGCCACTGGTCCTCCTCGGTGATGATGTTGCCCTCGACCGTGCTGGCAAAGCCGCACTGGGGGCTAATGGCGAGGTCTTCCAGCGCAACCAGGCGCGAAGCCTCATCAACGCGCCGCAGCAGGTCACGGGTTTCTTCGAGTTTGCCGAATTTAGTCGTGACCAGCCCCAACACCACCTTCACACCGCGCGGCACATGGCGCAGCGGCGCGAAATCACCGGAGCGCTCGTCGTCGTATTCGAGCAGGAAGTGGTCGACCTTCAGGCCACCCAGCACCGCCTCGGCGATGCGTTCGTAACCGCCCTCGGCGATCCAGCCGCTTTTTGAATTGCCCCGGCAGACATGGATGCCAATGGCGGTGTCTGGCCCACGCGCGGCAATGCAGTCGTTGGTCAAATCGACGTACCGCTTCAGGCGCGCTTCGGGCTTGTCGCCGGCAGCCACGACCTCGGCGCGCATGCGTTCGCTGATGAAATAGGTCAACAGCGGGTCGTCGATCTGGATGTAGCGGCAACCCGCGGCTTCGAGCGCGGCGATTTCGGCGCGGTACACCTTCACGACATCGGCGAAGAAATCTTCGATATCCGGATAAGCCGCCCTGGAAACCGCCGCCCGCCCGCCGTGAAAATGCAGGCGCGTGGGTGATGGCAAGGTGACCTTGGCGGTGCGCTGCGTCGTGCTTTGCAGGAACTTGAAATCGGGCGCCGTGATGGGGGCAGCCGCAGTCAAGTGGCCCTTGGTGACAACGTTTTTGGGAACGTAATGCCAGCCGTGATCATGACCATGGTCATCGTCATGGTCGTGTTCATGGTCGTGATTGCCAGGCGCGCCTGTCGCGGCCACAGTTGGCGCCACAAACGCCTGCGCCGCGTTGCCCTCCTGAATCTCGACACCCGAGAGACCCTGGACAAAATCGATCCACCAGTTTTCGCGGCGGAACTCGCCATCCACCACCACCTCAAAGCCGCACTGTTCCTGGCGGCGCACGGTGTCGGTGATGGCGGCGTCCTCAATCCTTCGCAAGGCCGCTTTGCTGATCGCGCCCGCTTGAAACTGGCCCCGCGCCGCGACCAGTGACGCGGGTCGCAACAGGCTGCCTACCTGGTCTGCCCGGAAAAACGGCTTGGCCGCTGGAGCGCCTGAACTCATTTGTTGCGCGGCGGATCTTTGACGTCTTTGTGCTCTTCAAACTCGGTGTTGTAAAGCTCGCCATTGACGCGTTCGACCTTGCGGATGTAAACGCTCTGGATGATGTCGCGGGTGTTGGCGTCGATGTAAATCTGGCCGCGCGGGCTCTCGAAAATCTGCCCTTTCATGCCCGCCAGCAATGCGTCGCCGCCGCCTTTGCCGCCGGTTTTGCGCAGCGCTTCGTAAATCACACGCGTGCCGTCGTAGCCGAGCACAGCCACGATGTTGGGGCGCCGGCCCTTGTTGGTCTTCTTGAATTCCTCGACAAATTTCTTGTTGAGTGCCGACGGGTGGCTGGCCGAATACGGGTAGGAGGTGACGATGCCCAGGGCCGAGTCGCCCATGTTGTTGAGAATGTCGTCATCGACCACGTCGCCGGTGCCGATGAGTTTGATGCCAGCCTTGGCAAGGCCACGCTCATTGAACTGGTTCATCACCTGCGTGCCCACGCCCGAAGGCACGAAGACAAAGAGCGCGTCGGGCGAGAGGTCGCGCACCTTCTGCAGAAAGGGAGCGAAGTCGGGGCTGCGCAGGGGCACCCGCAGGGACTCTAGCGTCTGCCCGCCGTTGAAGGCGAAGCGGTCGCGGAAGGTGCGCTCGGCGTCCAGGCCAGGGCCGTAATCAGACACCAAAGTCACCGCCTTCTTGACGCCGTTTTTGGCCGCCCAGTCAGCAATGCCCAGTGTGATTTGCGGCAGTGTCATGGACACACGCACCATGTAGGGCGACGCGTCGATCACTGCGGCGGTGGCGGCCAGCATGTTGACCATCGGCGTTTTCGACTGCGTGGCGATGGGCGCGGTGGCCAGGGCCAGCGGCGTGAGGCCAAAACCGGCCAGCACGTCGACCTTGTCGTTGACCACCATCTCCTGCGCCAGGCGTTTGGTCACGTCGGGTGTGCCGGTGTCGTCTTTGACGATCAGCTCGATCTTGCGCCCGGCCACGGTGTTGCCGTGTTGCGCCATGTACAGACGCACGCCCTGCTCCATCTGCCAGCCGGTGGAGGCAAAAGGCCCCGTCATGGGGGCCAGAAAGCCGATTTTGAAGGGCGCCTGCTGGGCACTGGCCAACATCGGCTGTGCCGCAAACGGCACGGCAGCAAGCGCCTTGATGAGGGTGCGTTTATCCATGGTGTATTTCCTTGTGATGCGTTAAAAATGCAGATAAAAATTGTGGCAAACGGGCGATTATGGAACACGCACGCGCAAGGCGGAATCCTGCCAAACCCTCGCCCCAGAACCCTGGCGCAGGGTCAATCAAAGGTGCCGGCAACCACTTCCCTGAGCGCGCCCACGTCGACGTATTTTTTCAGGGCTGCGTTCACTGCTGCGGCGTCAAGTGCCTGAAACTGGTTGGTGAAACTGGCGTAAAAGTCCAGCGGCCGCTCCAGCCGCATCTGGATCGCCAGGTTCCCGGCTGCATTGACCGGTTGCGCGATGAACTCCGCACGCCGGCTGACGATGGCCGATTTCGCCGCGCCCACTTCCAAAAAGCCGTAACCCTTTTCACGCGCTTCCGTCAAGGCGCCCCGGATGCTGGCCAACAACTTCTCGCGGTTGACCGGTGCGAAGCTGGCCGCCACGTTGATCGATGCCTCGGAGCCATTCCACGGCACGCTCAGTGCAGCCGAGACGCCGTAACTCAAGCCTTCTTTCTCGCGCACACGTTCCCACAGGTTGACCCGCGACATGAGCTGGGTGGCCGTGAACAGCGCGGCGAAATCCGGGCTGGATTCGTTCATGGCAAAACCGATGCGCCCGGTGTAACTGGCATTGGCCTTGTCGGCCACGCGCACCACCTGCGTGCCCGCAGGCGCCGGCGCAATGTATTCGTTCACCCAAGGCGCATAAGGCTCGCGCGCGCCCCAGTCGCCCCACAGGCGCTGCAGCGGCGCGCGCACCGCCTCCAGCGTGATCGGGCCCACCAGTGCCAGTTCGCCCACACTGGCCGAGGCGAAACGTTGCCAGTGATCACGCAGTTGCGCCACAGTCGCCCCGCGCATCAAGGCTTCGGTCTCGTCAAAACTGCGCACTTCGCGCACGTCGCCCTGCGGGAACAGCTCACGCGGGCGGTACATCTGCCCCAGCGTGTTGCCGGCAATGTTGACCGGGTTGGCGCGCAGGTTCTGCAGGCTGGCCACCATCGCGCGCTGGTTGCGCTCGAAGGCAGCGTCGGCGAAACGCGGCGAACGCAGCAGCTGGTGGATGAGTTCCAGCACCGCCGTTGCGTTGCCGGCCGGGAAGTCCAGGCCTACGGTGGCGTAACCGGCGCCGGTGGTGAAGCTGATGCGCGCGTCCAGCGCCTGCACGCGGTCCTTGATCTGCACTGCGCTTTGGGCCGTGAGGCCCAGCGCAGGCAGGTCGGCCGTGCCTTCTGTAAACAGCGGGCTGGCCATTGTGGCCAGCACACTGCTGCCCTTGAGCGACTGCTCGGTGCCCCAACGCAGGCGCAGCGTGCCCACCACGCGTTCGTCTTTGGCAGCGCGCGGCAACACGGCGATCTGCAGGCCGGGTTTCTCGGCCACGGTGAGCCGCGCGCGCTGGGCACGTTGGGCCATCAGCGCCGGCGTGATCTCAAAATTCTCAAACGGTTGCGCCACGGCAGGGTCGACCTGCGCCCGGATGGGCGCGGAATCGGCACGGAACGCCACAAAATCGACTGCGCCAGGAATCCGGGGTGACGGCGCGCGCGCAGCCACTGGAGTCGCGGACACCGGCAACGGCAAATAACTGCCCGAGGTGCGGTTGGAGGCCACCAGGTACTGGCGCGCCAGGCTGCGCACCTCGTCGGCCTTGATGTCCTGCAGCGCGTCCCGGATGCCGAAGATCAAACGCCAGTCGCCCAGCGCCACCATTTCGCTGAGCGTCTGTGCAGTGGATTCGGCGTCGCGCAGGGTACTGCGCCAGTTTTGCAGCAGGCTGGTGCGCGCTGTTTCGATTTCGGCGTCAGAGATCTGTGCGCTTTCCACCACCCGCGCCAACGCGGCGGCGCTGCTTTGCACCTTGACTTCGAACTGCGCGTCGGGCATGTCGCCGGGCTTCTCGACCAGCCCTGCGCTGACCACCAGGAACCCCGGCTCGCGGGTTGCGCGGTAATAACCAAACGCGTTGGCGGCCAATCCGCTCATCACCACGCCGCGCATCACTGGCCCGCGCCCCTGGCTCAGGGTTTCGGCGAGGAGGCGCGCGGCCACACCGTCGCGGGTTCCCGCAGCTGGCATGTGGTACATCACCGCCGTCGCAGTCTGCCCACCGCCGCGGCGCAAAACCACGTGGCGCTCGCCATCCTGCGGCAGCTCGAGGCTGTAGGTGGCGGGCAATGGCTCTGCCGGTTTTTGAATCGAACCAAACGCGGCCTCAATGCGCGCCTTGACCACGGCTTCGTCAAAACGCCCAGCCACAATCAGCGTGGCGTTGTCGGGCCGGTAATGGCGACGGTAAAAGGCATAGAGGCGCTCGACCGGGATGTTTTCAATGTCGCTTTTCGCACCCAGCACGCTGTGGCGGTAACCGTGCGCGGTATAGGCCGCCGCGCGCATGCGTTCGCCCAGAATGCGGCCGGCCTCGTTCTCGGCGCGCTCCCATTCGTTGCGCACCACGGTCATCTCGGTGGCCAGGTCGTCGCGGGTGAATTTCGCGTCTTTCATCATGCCGGCGAGCCACTTGAACATGTAGTCAAACCGCTCATTGGTCTGAGCGTCGCTGGTGAGAAAGTGGGCAAAATAATTGGTGCGGTCAAACGCCGTGGTGCCGTTCCAGCGCATGCCCAGGGCCTGCATGTCGCGTTTCGGGTCGGTCACGCTGCCGCTGGGCTTGAAGAGCATGTGCTCCAGCAAATGCGCCGAGCCGGTCTCGCCCGCGCTTTCGTGGCGTGAGCCTACGCGGTAAGTGATGTTGACGGTGGCGCTGGGTTTGGCGTCGTCTGCCAGAAGCAACACTTGCAAACCGTTGGGCAGCGCATACTCGCTGATGCCGGCCTGCGCACGCACCGGCGCCAGTTGAGCCTGTGCACCCAGGCTGGCGAACAGGATGAGCAGGAAAATAAAAGTGGTTGGAAGCATGCGTTTCATGGGGCATGACTTTAGTACCTATTTGAAAACCTGGTGCAGCTGGGGATTCTTGAATTGTTAATATGGGAGTTAATTTAACGCCTGATAATCCAGGCAATAATTAACACTCATGTTAATTATTGTCAAAAACTGGCCAAAATTGACATTTTATGAATAAAATCAGCACTGAAGTCACGGATAATATACATAGTTTGCTACTCTTTTAGTAGCAACCATCACAGCCAGATATCCTCCATGACGTCCACCCTCACCTCACGCTGTACCTGCGGCATTGACATCCACGCGCACATCATCCCCGGCAAATTCCCCAAATACCTGGGCGCGGCCATTCCCCGGGGCTGGCCGTCCATGGCCCCCGCCCACGAGTGCCACCGCAATGTGATGATTGACGGCAAGAACTACCGCACCGTCTCTGACAAATCCTGGGACACCGCCAAACGCCTGGCCGACTTCGAAGGCATGGGTCTGCAGTTGCAGGTGATCTCGCCCATGCCCGAGTTGCTCGCCTATTGGCTGGAACCCAAAGACGGCGCCGTGCTGACGCGTTACCTCAACGACCAGATGGCCGCCATGGTGGTCGAGTCGTCCGGCAAACTGCGCGCGCTTGGCGCCGTGCCGCTGCAAGACATCGACATGGCCATTGGCGAGCTGCGCCACATCATGGCCACGCCGGGATTCACCGGTGTGGAGATCGGCAGCAACATCAACGGCAAACCGATTGGCGATGCGCAGTTCGACCCATTTTTTGAAGCCTGCGAGGCGCTCAACGCGGCAGTCTTCGTGCATGCGCTGCGCCCCACCGGCATGGAGCGGCTGGTCGGCCCCGCGCCGCTGGAGCAGGTGCTGGGTTACCCCAGCGACGTGGGCCTGGCGGCGGCTTCGGTGCTCACCACCAACCTCATCACCCGCAGGCCCCAGTTGCGCATTGCCTTCAGCCACGGCGGCGGCACGTTGGCGATGCTGCTTCCGCGCCTGCAACAGGGTTGGAGCGTTTTCCCGGCGCTCAAGAATTCGATTGAAACCGCGCCCGCTGAACAGGCGCGCAAGCTGTTTTACGACACCCTGGTGTTTGACACGCCCACCCTGCAACACCTGGTGGCCCGGTTCGGCGCTTCGCAATTGATGATCGGCACAGACTACCCCTTCAATTTCTGCGAATCCACACCGGTCGCGCAGATCGAAAAAGCCGGCTTTGACAGTGCAACAATCGCCTTGCTGGTGCAAGACAACGCCAAGCGTTTTTTAGGAATGACGCCATGAAACCCGTTCACGACCCGCTTCACAAGCACCTTCACCACCGCCGCGTCTTGCTGCAATCGCTGTCGCTGGCAGGTTTCCTGCCGTGGGCGCTGCCATGGGCCGCCCACGCGCAAGGCACAGATTTCCCCAACCGCCCCATCAAACTCATCGTTCCCAACGCGCCGGGCAGCTCGGTCGACACCATCGGGCGCATCGTTGGCGGCCAGTTGGCGGCTGTCGCCAGCATGGCCAATTTTGTCGACAACAGAGCCGGTGCGGCGGGTGCACTGGGCGTCGATGCCGGCAAGACGGCTGCACCAGACGGCTACACCCTGATCGTCGCCTCCAGCAGCGCCATGACAGTAGCGCCCCTGCTGCAAAAAGCCATCACCTACGACCCGCTCAAGGACTTCGAATTCGTCTCACTCGTTGCGATGTTGCCCAGCGTGCTGGTGTGCAACCCGGCGCTGAAAGTCGAGTCCATCGCCGACCTGATCGCTTTCGCCAAAGCCAATCCCGGCAAGACCAACATGGCCTCGGCCGGGCCGGGTTCAGCGAGTCACCTGGCGGGCGTCGCGCTCACCGTCGCTGCCGGTTTTGAATCTCTTCACGTGCCTTACAAGGGCGGCAGCCAGTCGGTCGCCTCGGTGGTCTCGGGCGAAACCCATTGGACACTCACCCCCGCGCCGGCAGCGATGGCGCTGGTCAAGGGCGGGCGCCTGCGCGCGCTTGGGCACAGCCTGGGCAAAGGCACACGCCCCCTGGGCAATGTGCCCGCCATCGCCGACAGCATCGCCGGCTTCGAATACGGCAGCTGGATCGGCCTGATGGCGCCCAAAGGCCTGCCACCGGCGGTGGGCGACAAGCTGCGAAAAGCCTGGGGCGTGGCCATGCAGCAGGCC
>JANNMM010000082.1:0-2119 GCA_031397915.1 Rhodoferax sp.
GTGAGCATGATGATCGGGATATCGCCAAATCCGTCACCACTCTTGCGAATGGTGCGGCACAGGTCGAAGCCGTCCATTCCGGGCAACATGACGTCCAGAATGGCGGCATCAAACGGCGTTTTTCGGAGGGCCGCGAGTCCGCTGGAGGGGTCGAGCGCACAACTGAGGCTCAGCCCAAAGCGCTGGAAATACGCTGCCAGCGGTGGGCCCAGCTGTTCGTCATCATCGATCAGCAGAATCATCGGCGTGTCGGGCATGACGCATTGTCACATTGCTGGCAATGCGGGGTTTGCCGCAACCGGGGGTTTCTCAGCTTCTCCAGCCCCGGCGGCGGTTCATCAGGTCGCGGATCTGCTGCTGTTGCGCCGGCGTCAGGCTGTCATAAAAATCAGCCGCAGCGGTGATGACTTCGGGGCTTTTGCTTTTGACGGCACCGGTTTTCTCGTCCACCAAAGCCTGGGCACGGGTGCGATCGAGCTTGTCGCCAGCCACCAGCGCCTTGAGTGCTTCACGCGGATCACCCGTCGTGCCGACCAGGGCCGTGCGTTGCTCCTGCAGCTTGCTGGCCAAAACGTTCAGGCGCTGCTTTTGGGCATCGTTGAGGTCGAGTTTTTTGCCTGCGTAGTCGATCATTTTGGCTTGGTGTTGGGCTTGCCCGGCAGCGTCGCCATGACCTGCGCCGTGCCATCCGCGATGGTTTCCCGAACAGGCGCTGAAGCCTCCCACCAATACACTGGCGCCAAACAAGCCGGCCAAGGTGCGTTTAAGCCAAGGTTTCATGAGATTTCTCCTTCAAGAGTGGTTGAACAAGGCACCAGTTTGCCCATTCACCCTTGCGAAATCTTCTCGGCGGGGTCTCGGTTTGTTTCGGTTTATTTCAACAATCGGGCGGCTGAAATTTGCGTCAATTCAGCGCCGATGTATTAATAAATATTATTTAAATAACTGCACAAACATTTATTGCCGCTAAGTCACCAATAATATCAATTATTTGCTATGTTTTTATTACTATTATTGATTGTAATAAATACAAATTAATTATTATAATCAAAATTATAAACATTTTTATAGCTGAGTACCATTGGCTCCTGCAAACTGCACGCCAGGAACGGTCTGCGCGACCCAATCCCTAGTAGTGAATCACGCGCGGCACGCCACCACCGGCTGCGATCACGTCACCATTGATGGCAATCGATTTGGGGGAACACAAAAAGGCCACCACATAGGCCACCTCGGACGCATCAACCAAATGCTGGATCGAGTTACCGTCGGCCATCTGTTTCTCGACCACCTGCGTTGAAACGCCCTGTGCCGCCGCGCGCGCTGCCACCAACGGGGCGGTGCGTTCGGTGCGGGTCAGGCCTGGGTGCACCACGTTTACATTGATGCCCATGGGGCCCAATTCGTCAGCCAGGTTCTTCGTGAGCGCAGCCACCGACACATTGCGCATGCTGCCTACCGCGTTTCCCGTCTGGCGCGCGGCCAGACCACTGATGTTGACAATACGCCCCCAACGGCTGGCCTGCATGCCTGGCGCCACTTCCCTGGCCACGCGGATGTAACCCATAACTTTGGTGTTCATCTCTGCATGGTAAAAATCGCCGCTGATCTCGGCCAACTTGGGTGGCGCAGCAAATCCCGCCGGCTCCGCCGCTGCGTTGACCAGAATGTCAATGCCGCCGCCGAGTTTCTGCACCGCTTCGGCCACCGCGCGTTTGACCTGTTCATCGCTGTTGGTATCTGCCACCACACCGACCACCTTGCGGCCCGACACCTGGCTTATCTCGCCCGCGGCGGCATCCAGCGCCGCCTGGTTACGCGCCAGCAGAGCAATGTCTGCGCCTTCTTGCGCCAGCACACGCGCTATCGCCTTGCCGATGCCTTTGCTGCCGCCTGTGATGAGCGCGCGTTTGCCTTTGAGTTCCAGATCCATGGTATGCCTTGTTTAAAGTTTTGCGTGGTAGTGCCATTAACCGAACATTGACCGAACATCGACCGAGTCGGCCATGAAAAAAGCCTTCAAGCGTTTAGTCTTGAAGGCTTTCAAACCATTCGCAGAATGTGTGAATTTGGTCGGTGTGAAAGGATTCGAACCTTCGACCCCTTGCACCCCATGCAA
>JANNMM010000099.1:0-12467 GCA_031397915.1 Rhodoferax sp.
GCCAGCTTGCGCGCGACCGCCGCGCCTTCGGGCGTGTGCAAATCGATCGCGATGCTTTTCTTGTTGCGGTTGAACATCGCGAAAAAGCCCGAACCCGCGCCGAGGAGGTGCCGCGTGCGGTCGCCGGCGATCGGCTCGACCTTGATGACCTCAGCGCCCATGTCGGCCAGCACCATGCCGCAGGTCGGGCCCATCACCATGTGGGTGAATTCGACGACACGCAGACCGGCCAGAGGCAGGGGAACAGATCGGGGTGATGGAGAGTCAGGGACGGACAAGTCAGCTTTCCTTGGATTCAGTTCAAGTGACAAATTGGCCTCTAGCCCAACGATCATGTGCGCAAGCAGCTATTATATTTATAGCGAATTGCACAAAGCCCTGGGCAGTGAAGCGACTTACTTGAGCCAGCCACGCCGCCTGAAATACCACATCGGCACGACCGCGCTGGCCGCCATCAGCATCAGCGCAAACGGGTAGCCCGCGCCCCAGTCGAGTTCGGGCATGAACTTGAAATTCATGCCGTAGACGCTGGCAATCAGCGTCGGCGGCAGCAGCGCGACGCTCGCGACCGAGAAAATCTTGATGATCTTGTTCTGGTTGATGTTGATGAAACCGACGGTGGCGTCCATCAAGAAGTTGATCTTGTCGAACAGGAAGGCGGTGTGCGAGTCGAGCGAGTCGATGTCGCGCAGAATCTGCCGCGCTTCCTCGAACTGCTCGGCATTGAGCATCTTGCTGCGCATCATGAAACTCACGGCGCGGCGGGTGTCCATCATGTTGCGGCGGATGCGGCCGTTCAAATCTTCGTGCCGCGCGATGGCGCCCAGCACTTCACCGGCCAGCGCGTCGGTCACGTCGCCTGACAGCACCTGCGCGCTGACTTTTTCAAGCTCGACGTAAATGTTCTCCAGCGTATCGGCTGAGTATTCGGCGTCAGCGTCGAACAGCTTGAGCAACACTTCCTTGGCGTCTTCAATCAGCCCTGGCGCGCGGCGCGCCCGCATGCGCAAGAGGCGGAACACCGGCACGTCTTCGTCGTGGATGGAGAACAACACGCCGCGGCTTTTGAGCTCGGCGTTGTGCTGGTTCAGGATGAAGGCCACCCGCACGGTGCGCGGGGTTTCGTTGTCGGCGATCAGGAAGTCGCTGCGGATGTGCAACTCGCCGTTGTCTTCTTCGTAAAAACGCGCCGATTCCTCGATGTCTTCGTCCATCGCGTCTTCGGGGATGGAGAGGCCGTAATACTGCTTGACCCAGCGTTTTTCTTCCAGCGTGGGCGCTTCGAGGTCCACCCAGATGGGCTGGAACTTGGAGAGCTCTTCCAGGGATTCAATTTCCTCCTGGAACAGCCGTCCGTTGGCAAGGGTGAAGATGTTGAGCACTCGCGCTCTCCCATAAATTCATTTGCATCGTGCGGCGACGTAGGTGTTGTCTTCAACCCCGATGCAGGTGGGAGTTGAAACCTACCGGATAGGCGGGTGTTCCAAGGCGATGGCCCCTGTTGTTTCGATTCGTAAATTATCGCATTGGGCAACAGCCATGCGCCGCGGTTGTCTGGCTTCGACCCACCTCGCCCTCAATCGGGCATCAAAAACTCCAGAAACTCCGACTTGCGCGCAAAAGCGTCGGTTTCGCCCAGGGCGATCAGGGTCTGCACAAAATTGGGTTCAAACAGCAGGTAACTGGCCAATACACCGCCGCCGCCTTTGAGCATGCCCAGGCCCGAAAGGGCGTGGCGCGTGGCAATCGGCAATTCCCTGATGTGCTGCATGGCAATTTCATCCAGCGACTGCGAGGGCGCAATGGCCATCACATCAATTGCCTTGTAGGGCAGGGCCGCCGCAGCTTCGCGTGGCAACTGCTTCAAGGTGGCCGTGACGCGGCGCGTCTGCTCCACGTCGGCATGCAAAGTGTCGTGAAACACCGTGGCCATGGTGTGGCCCATGATGCTGCCCAGCGTGGTGCCGGCCTTGCTGACCCGGCTGGCCGCGAGCACCGGGCGGTCCGGCTGGCCGACACCCACCACCAGGATCTTGCGCGCGCCCAGGTGCATGGCGGGCGAGAGCGGCGAGATTTGCCGCATCGAGCCGTCGCCAAAAAACTCGCGCTGCCCGTCCACCCACAACGCGGTGGCGGGGAACAGGAAGGGAATGGCGCTGGAGGCCATCAGGTGCTCGATCGTGACCTGGGTAAATTCGGAGCGCCGTCCGGGCCGGCTCCAGCCTTCAAAGGGCGCGCCTTTGACGGTGTGGCAAAAGGTCCAGTGTGTGCCGCTGCTGTAACTCGAGCCGGTGACCGCCAGTGCATTGATGGCGCGTGAGCGCAGGCTCTCTTCGATGGCCTGCAGCGAAACGCCGTTGTGCAGGGTATCCACCAGCGGCAGGTTGTCCATGATGGCGCCATGCGCGCGCGCCTGACGTGACAGGCTCCAGGCCGCCGCCAGCCGCGAGAACCGCACCCAGGAGGGCACGTTGAGGCGGTAAACATCGTCAGAGCGCAGCGCGCTCCAAAAGGTGGCCAGCTGATCGAATGCGTTGAGGCCCTGGGTGGCCCAGGCGGCCAGACAGGCGGCGTTGATGGCGCCGGCCGAGGTGCCCACCAGCACCTGAAACGGGAAGGTTTTGCCCAGCGCCGGGTGCAACTTGATCATCGCCCCCAAGGCCCGCAGCACGCCGACCTGGTAGGCCGTGCGTGCGCCACCACCCATCAACACGAGTGCAGTCGAGGGCTGCGCGTAACGGGCCAAACCGGCGTGGATGATGGTGTCGAGGCTCATGGCTGAATTGTGACGGGATGTTAGAGTGGTTGCATGACGAGCCGGCGCGAGAATTGGTTATTGTTTACCCTCGCGGGCATCCAGTTCACCAGCGTCCTGGACTTCATGATCATGATGCCGCTGGGGCCGCAGTTCACCCGCATATTCAGCATCAACGAGGCGCAGTTCGGGCTGCTGGTGTCGGCCTACACGCTGGCGGCGGGTCTCGCCGGCCTGGCGGCATCGACCTTCATCGAACGCTTCAGCCGCAAGCGCATGTTGCTCACCCTGTACGTGTTTTTCTGCCTGGCGGGTCTGGCCTGCGCGCTGGCACCGGGCTACGGCACCTTGATGGCGGCCCGTATCGCCGCCGGCCTGTTTGGCGGCATCCTGTCCAGCATGGCACAAACCATCGTGGCTGATGTGATCCCGTTTGAGCGCCGCGGCCGCGCCATGGGCATCGTGATGACCTCGTTTTCGGCCGCTTCGGTAGCAGGCGTGCCCACCGGTCTGTGGCTGGCCGACCAATACGGCTGGCACGCGCCGTTTTTCGCCATCGTGGGCTTGAGTGTGGTGCTGGGCGTGTTTGCCGCCATCACCCTGCCCGCCCTTGACGCCCATGTGCGCCAGGGCGCCGACACCACGGCCTTTCAACGCATTCGCACGGTGTTGGCTGAGCGCAACCATTACAAGGCGTTTCTGCTGTCGGCCCTGATGATGTTCGGTGGCTTCACCGTCGTGCCCTACATCGCCATCAACCTGGAATACGGCGTGGGTTTGCGCCAGGACCAGATTTTCCAGGTCTACCTGTTTGGCGGCATTGGCGCCTTGTTGCTGGCGCGCTGGTTTGGCCGACTCACGGACCGCTGGGGCAAGGTCAAAACCTTCCGGCTGATGGCCGTGGCCGTGATCGCGCCGATGTTCGCCACGACGCTGATGCCGTTTGGCGCGCCGCTGTGGGCGGTGCTGGGCACCTCCACGCTGTTCATGATCTGCATGAACGGTCGCATGATCCCTGGCATGGCGCTCGTCAGCTCGGCGGCCAATCCGGCGCTGCGCGGCACCTTCATGACCCTCAATTCATCGGCGCAGTCGGCCGCCATGGGCTGTGCAGCACTGGTGGGCGGCATGTTGATCGGCCGGGACGCCGCTGGGCACATCCAGCACTACTGGATGAACGCGGCGGTGGGCGCAGTGGCCAGCCTGGCCAGTGTCTGGCTGGCGGGGCGTCTGTATTTGTACACGGAGCAGACGCCTGCGCTGGCCCAGCAGGGCCCCGCAAGCACCAAAAACCTGTAAAAAGACACAGGCACCATCTATTTATTGCATTTATTTGACAGTATTTTGCCCGGCGGGCGTTGCGCGAACGGCAATTCATAGGCATAGTGAATTTGTCTCAGCTTTTTCAACGGTAGAGCACAGGAGGTTATCCATGAACTTGACGATCAGCGGTCACCATCTCGAAGTTACCCCGGCACTCAGAAATTACGTCACGACCAAGCTTGATCGAATTACCCGCCACTTTGACCAGGTAGTTGATGTCAAAGTACTTCTCACCGTCGAAAAACAGAAGGAAAAGGAACGAAGGCAGCGCGCCGAATGCAACATTCACGTCAAAGGCAGTGACATGTTTGCAGAAAGCTCCCACGCGGACCTGTACGCCGCCGTGGACGAACTGGTCGACAAACTCGACCGCCAGGTGGTGCGCCACAAGGACCGATTGCAAGACCACCACCACGGGGCCGCCAAACGGCTGATGTAACAACTCCCCAACCAACGCCAAAGCCATCGAGGGACATTTTTTCGAAGGGCCGTTCCCGAGAAAAATCAGCCCCCTTGGGGGGCAGGGAGCCTCACAAAGTGGGCGACCGTGGGGGCCACACTAGAGCCGCTTGTCCAAACAAGCGGCTTTTTTATCGGCATAATTCCCCAAAATGAACCGACTCGCCGCGATTTTGCCGTCAACCCACGTCCTGGTGGGCGTTGAAGCCACCAGCAAAAAACGCGCTTTTGAAGAAGCCGGCCTGCTGTTTGAAAACCACAACGGGCTGGGCCGCGCTTTGGTGACCGACAGCCTGTTTTCGCGCGAACGCCTGGGCTCGACCGGCCTGGGCCATGGCGTAGCCATTCCACACGGCCGCATCAAAGGCCTCAAAGCACCTTGTGCCGCCATCCTGAAGCTGGCGCAGCCGATTGGTTTTGACGCGCCCGACGAGCAGCCAGTGGCGCTCCTGATCTTCCTCCTGGTGCCCGAAGCGGCGACCCAGAAACACCTTGAAATACTTTCTGAAATCGCCGAAATGCTCAGTGACACAGTCTTGCGTGCCCAATTGGCTGCCAGTGCCGACGCCGCACAACTGCACGGCCTGATCCACGCCTGGCAGTCGGCCATGGTGGCCTGAACCGGCGCAAACGGGTCCACCGGCCTTTGAAACCTACCGCTGTCAGCGCCGATGCCCTGTTTGAGGCGTTTCGCGAACGCCTGAAATGGGAATGGCTGGCGGGCCTGGGCGCCTCCGAGCGCAAATTCGACGAAGTGGCCGTCCGCGCGGCGCGCTCCGGCGCCGACCTGGTGGGTTACCTCAATTACATCCACCCCTACCGGGTGCAGATTCTGGGCGAGCGCGAGGTCGCCTACATCACCAGCGTCGACGAGGAAGACTGCGCGCGGCGCATCTCGCGCATCGTCACGCTGGAGCCGCCCGTGCTGGTGCTGGCAGACGGGCAAAAGGCGCCCGATGCGCTGTTGTCCATGTGTGAACGCGCGCAAATCCCCCTGTTTGCCACGCAGGAATCATCGGCAACCGTCATTGATGTGTTGCGGGCCTATCTGTCCAAACATTTCGCCGACCGCTCCTCGATGCACGGCGTGTTCATGGACATCCTGGGCCTGGGCGTGCTCATCACTGGCGAGTCGGGCCTGGGCAAGAGCGAGCTTGGGCTGGAGCTGATTTCCCGCGGCAACGGCCTGGTGGCCGACGATGCGGTCGACTTGTTTCGCATCAACCAGACCACCATCGAAGGGCGCTGCCCGGAATTGCTGCAAAACTTGCTCGAGGTGCGCGGCATTGGCCTTTTGGACATTCGCGCCATCTTTGGCGAAACCGCCGTGCGCCGCAAAATGCGGCTCAAGTTGATCGTGCACCTGGTGCGCCGCGAGACGCTGGAGCGCGAGTACGAACGCATTCCCTACGAGCCGCTCACGCAAGACCTGCTGGGCATTCCCGTGCGCAAGGTGGTGATCCAGGTGGTGGCCGGGCGCAACATTGCGGTGCTGGTGGAGGCTGCCGTGCGCAACACGATTTTGCAATTGCGCGGCATCGACACCTACCAGGAGTTTGTCGAGCGCCACCGCAAAGCCATGGGCAACCCCAGCGCCAGCTGAACGCTGTCCCCCAGGCGCTCAGCGGTGGGGCGCCGGGCGGTTGGGGCAAGTCGGCTTGGTGCAGTTGGCGTAGAGGCTCAGGGCGTGGTCGGCGATGGCAAAACCTTTGGCTTTGGCCACGCTGTGTTGGCGTTTTTCAATCTCGGCGTCAAAAAACTCCTCCACCCGGCCGCAGTCCAGGCAGACCAGGTGGTCATGGTGCTGCCCCTCATTGAGCTCGTACACCGCTTTGCCGCTTTCAAAATGGCTGCGGCTCAATATACCGGCCTGCTCGAACTGCGTCAGCACCCGGTACACCGTGGCCAGACCCACGTCGGAGCGGTCCAGCAGCAACACCCGAAAGACGTCTTCGGCCGTCATGTGGCGCTGCTCACCCTTCTGGAAAATTTCCAGGATTTTCAGCCGTGGCAGGGTCGCCTTGAGGCCGGTGTTCTTGAGGTCGTCGATGCGGTGCATGGAAATTCTGGGGTGCGGCTCGCGTGTGTTGTCCAGCCTGTCGCTGGGGGGCCAACCGTTACAATGGGCCGATGATATCGCCGTATTCCAGCCTTTGTGGTGTTCGCCGTCTTTCGGGCCGGGCGGTAGCGCTGGCCGCTGTTTTGTTACTGGCGGGCTGCTCCACGGCCAACAACGTGAGCAACCGTCTGGCGGGGATTGTCTCGCCCTACAAAATCGACGTGGTGCAGGGCAACTTTGTTTCCCGTGAACAGGCCGCGGCACTCCAGCCGGGCATGACCCGCGTGCAGGTGCGCGACATCCTGGGCACGCCACTCTTGATGAGCATGTTCCACGCCGACCGCTGGGACTACGTCTTCACCTTCAAGCGCCAGGGCAGCGAGCCGCAGGCGCGACGGGTCACCGTGCATTTCAAGGGCGACCTGCTGGAGCGGTTTGAAGCCGGTGAGTTGCCCACCGAGGCCGAATTTGTGGCGTCGCTCGACTCTGGCCGGCGCATCGGCAAGGTGCAGACGCTCGAAGCCAGCGAGGAGAGTCTGGCCAAGTTCGCCGCCAGCCGGGCTGCCCCGGCGGGGGCACCTGGGAATGCCATTGGCGGTCCTGCCGTTGCCCCCAGCGCGTTGCCGCCTTTGCCAGAACGTTACCCACCGCTGGAATCCACGGGCCGTTGAGGCCCGGTTCGGCCGGTTGAACCTCCGTTTGCTGCAACGCGCGCATACGCCATGACCAAACACACGATTGCAGTGGCCGGCGCCTCCGGCCGCATGGGCCAGATGCTGATCGAGGCGATCTGCGCCTCAGACGATTGCGAGCTGACGGCCGCGCTGGACATCTCGGCCAGCCCCATGCAGGGCCAGAGCGCCACGGCATTTCTGGGCCGCGCGGGCGGCGTGAACGTCAGCGCCGATGTGCGCGCCGGTCTTGCAGTTTCGCGAACCCTGATCGATTTCACCCGGCCCGAGGGCACGCTGGCGCACCTGGCGGTTTGCCGCGGGTTGGGTGTCAACCTGGTGATCGGCACCACCGGTTTCACACCGCAGCAAAAGGCCGAGATCGGCGCCGCCGCCAAAGACATCGCGATCATGATGGCGCCCAACATGAGTGTGGGGGTGAACGTCACCTTCAAGCTGCTGGAGATGGCGGCCAAAGCCCTGTCCACCGGGTATGACATCGAAATCATCGAAGCCCACCACCGCCACAAGGTCGACGCGCCTTCGGGCACGGCGCTGAAGATGGGCGAAGTGATCGCCAGCGCGCTGGGGCGTGACCTGAAGGATTGCGCGGTGTACGCCCGTGAAGGCGTAACGGGCGAGCGGGACCCGTCCACCATCGGTTTCGCCGCCATTCGCGGGGGCGACATCGTGGGTGACCACACCGTCTTGTTTGCCGGCACCGGCGAGCGCATCGAGATCACCCACAAATCGGCCAGCCGATCCACCTACGCCCAGGGCAGCCTGCGCGCGGTGCGGTACCTGGCGACGCAGAAACCCGGGCTGTATGACATGTTTGACGTGTTGGGGCTGCGCTAGCAGTTTGCAGTTTCGGAACCGTTTGCTATAATTAATATAGCTAACTATGCATATAATTCGTGACTTCATTGCCATTTTTATTCAAAAAACGTGGTGCAGGCCATTTTTGGTCGAAATCGTACCCAATTTGGGGTTGATATGAGTCTGTTTTCTTTGTTCTCGCAAGGCGATTTCGTCAGCAAGACGGTGGCCCTGCTGCTGTTGCTGATGTCGGTCAGCAGCTGGGTGGGGATTCTTTGGAAGGGCTGGCTGCTGCAACGCGCCAAGGGCGAGGTGGCGCGCAGCATTGCCGCCTTCTGGCAGTCTGCCAGCCTCGACGAGGCGCGCCCCAAGGTAGAAGCTTTCGACCGGGCAGGTCTCGTCACCCCACTCCTGGGCGCTATCAAAATGGAAGTTCTGGGAACCTTGGCCGCGGCCGGCGACAAAGCCCAGCAACTCACACGCCGCTTGCGCGACGCCCTGCACGCCATCCTGCAAAAACTGCATTTTGGCCAGGTGTTGCTGGCCACGATTGGTGCCACCGCGCCGTTTGTCGGGCTGCTGGGCACGGTTTGGGGCATTTATCACGCGCTCATCGGCATTTCCAGCGCGGGCCAGATCACCATTGACAAAATATCCGGCCCGGTCGGTGAGGCGCTGATCATGACCGCAGCCGGCCTCGCCGTCGCCATCCCCGCCGTGCTGGCCTACAACGTGTTTGGCCGCAGCATCAACCGCATCGAGGCCGACCTCGAAGGCTTCGCGCGCGATCTGCGCGAATTGATGAGCCATTCCGGGAGTGTGGGGGCATGAGCTTCGGACGTTTGGAGCGCGACAAAGGCGCCGCGCCCATGAGCGAAATCAACATGACGCCGCTGATCGACGTGATGCTGGTTTTGGTGGTGATTTTCATCATCACCGCCCCCCTGCTGGCCAGCTCCATCAAGCTGGATTTACCGCGTGCCGACGGCGCCAAACCCAACGACGCGCCCAAATTCGTGATGCTGGTGCTGGACAAAACCGGCCAGGCTTTCATTGACGACAAACCGGTCGCCAAAACCGAGATGGCCGAGCGCCTGGCGCAAATCGCCCGGCAGAACCCGGAGACCGAGCTTCAACTGCGGGCCGATGAGGCGGTGCCTTATGGCCACGTGGTCGACATCATGGGTGCGGCGCAGAAAGCCGGTCTCAACCGGCTGGGGTTCGTTGCCAACCCGAAGCCCTGAGCACCGCGCCACGCGCGCCAGCCCCGCCCCCTAGAATTGGGGGATGGAAGAAAAATACAACCCACAAGGCGTAGAACGCGCCGCGCAGGCCCAGTGGAACGCCACTGACGCCTACCGCGTGACCGAAAACGCGCGCGACGCCGCAGGCCACCCCAAAAAGAAGTATTACGCCTGCTCGATGTTGCCCTACCCCAGCGGCAAGCTGCACATGGGCCATGTGCGCAACTACACCATCAACGACATGCTCACGCGCCAGCTGCGCATGAAGGGCTTCAACGTCCTCATGCCGATGGGCTGGGACGCCTTTGGTTTGCCGGCTGAAAACGCCGCCATGAAAAACGGCGTGCCGCCGGCCCAATGGACCTACGACAACATCGCCTACATGAAAGTGCAGATGCAGGCGATGGGCCTGGCGATCGACTGGAGCCGCGAAATCGCCACCTGTGATGCCAGTTATTACAAGTGGAACCAGTGGCTGTTTTTGAAGATGCTGGAAAAAGGCATCGCCTACCGCAAAACCCAGGTGGTGAACTGGGACCCGGTCGACCAGACCGTTTTGGCCAACGAGCAGGTGATTGACGGCAAAGGCTGGCGCACTGGCGCCCAAGTCGAGAAACGCGAAATTCCGGGTTATTACCTCAAGATCACCGACTACGCCGGTGAGTTGCTCGACAGCGTGCAAGACAAACTGCCCGGCTGGCCCGAACGCGTCAAGCTGATGCAGGCCAACTGGATCGGCAAGAGTGAAGGCGTGCGCTTCGCTTTTCCGCACGAGATCCGCGATGCGCAGGGCCAACTGATCCAGGACGGCAAGTTGTGGGTCTTCACCACCCGGGCGGACACCATCAAGGGCGTCACCTTTGTCGCCGTGGCGCCCGAGCACCCGCTGGCGGCGCGCGCAGCCGAGTTGTCGCCGGAGCTGGCGGCCAAGATCGCCGCGCTCAAGGCCGGCGGCACCACCGAAGCCGAACTGGCGACGCGTGAAAAGGAAGGTGTGGCCACTGGCCTTTATGTGGCCCACCCGATACTGGACCACCACATCGAGATCTGGGTCTGCAACTACGTGTTGATGGGTTATGGCGACGGCGCCGTGATGGGCGTGCCCGGACACGACGAGCGAGACTTTGCATTCGCCAAAAAATACCGCCTGCTGATCCAGCAGGTGATTCTGGTGGACGGCGAACACTTCGACTACCGCCGCTGGCAAGACTGGTACGCCGACAAGGCGCGCGGCATCACCATCAACTCCGGCAACTACAGCGGCATGAACCACAAGGATGCGGTCAACGCGGTGAGCCATACGCTGGAACTGGCGGGGCTCGGTGGCAAGAAAACCACCTGGCGCCTGCGCGACTGGGGCGTGAGCCGCCAGCGTTATTGGGGCACGCCGATCCCGATCATCCATTGCACCGAACATGGCGCGGTGCCGGTGCCCGAGAAAGACCTGCCAGTGGTGCTGCCGCAAGACTGCGTGCCCGACGGCTCCGGCAACCCGCTGCACAAACACGAGGGCTTTCATGCGGGTGTGGTGTGCCCGGTGTGCGGCAAGGCGGCACGGCGCGAAACCGACACCATGGACACCTTTGTCGATTCAAGCTGGTACTTCATGCGGTATTGCGACCCGAAAAACGACCAGAAGATGGTCGCGGATGGCGCCAACTACTGGATGCCCATGGACCAGTACATCGGCGGCATTGAACACGCCATCCTGCACCTGCTGTACGCGCGTTTCTGGACCAAAGTCATGCGTGACCTGAATTTGGTGAAAGTCGACGAGCCCTTCACCAAGCTGCTCACCCAGGGCATGGTGCTCAACCACATTTATTCCAGAAAAGGCGACAAGGGCGGCATCCAGTATTTCTGGCCCGCCGATGTGCAAGACCTGCACGACGCCACCGGCAAGGTGACCGGCGCCACATTGAAGCAGGCCCAGGGCAGTTTGCCCGCCGGTACACCGATTGCCTACGAGGGTGTGGGCACCATGAGCAAAAGCAAGAACAACGGTGTCGACCCGCAGGATTTGATCGAAAAATACGGCGCCGACACCGCGCGCCTGTACACCATGTTCACCGCGCCGCCTGAGGCCACGCTGGAGTGGAACGACGCGGCGGTGGAAGGCAGTTACCGCTTTTTGCGGCGCGTCTGGAACTTTGGCCACAAACTCCACGCGGCCCATTTGGCGGCCATGGACAAGCTCATCGCAGGCTCAGGCGGCGTCAATGGGCTGAAATTCGGCAAACCCGCGAAAAATCTCCGGCTGGAGATGCACAGCGTGCTCAAGCAGGTCGACTACGACTACCAGCGCATGCAGTACAACACGGTGGTCTCGGGGGCCATGAAGCTGATCAACGCCCTGGAAGATTTCAAGGACGTGGACAGCGAAGGTGCGGGCGCTGCGCTGGTCGAAGGTTTCGGCATCTTGTTGCGCTGCCTCTACCCGGCCACGCCGCACATTGCGCATGCCTTGTGGCAAGAGCTGGGCTACTCGCGCAAGCTCGGTGACATTTTGGACGCACCGTGGCCGCAGGTGGACGAAGCGGCCCTGAAACAGGATGAGATCGAACTGATGCTGCAGATCAACGGCAAACTGCGCGGCTCGATCCTGATTCCGGCAGACGCCTCGAAAATCCTGATTGAAAAAACCGCCATTGCCAACGAGATGGTGCAAAAGCAGATTGGCGCAGGCCCGGTCAAACGTGTGATCGTGGTGCCAGGGCGGCTCGTCAATGTCGTGCTCTGATGTTGCTCCCATCGCCCCTCTGATGCGAAGGCGCTGTTTTGCCTTTGGATCGGTTGCCTTGGCGGGCGGCCTGATGGCGGGTTGCGGCTTCAAGCTGCGCGGCGAGCAAAACTTCAGTTTCGAGACGATTTCGGTGGCGGCGCCACAGGGCGGCGCGGTGGCGGCGGAATTGCGCCGCGCCCTGGGCGCGCGGGTGCGTGAGGTTCCTGCGGGGCAGGTCGCCGGGCCAACCCACGTGATCATGGACATTCTGAACGAGCAGCGCGAGAAAACCGTGGTTGGTGTCAACGCGGCGGGCCAGGTGCGCGAGTTCCAGCTGCGCATACGGGTGCGTTTTCGACTGCGGGGAGCGGGCGGCAAAGAGCTCATCGCCGATACCGAAATCCTGCAGCAGCGC
>JANNMM010000121.1:0-6949 GCA_031397915.1 Rhodoferax sp.
TGAAGCCGTGACTCTCCGGAAGGCTTTTCATCAAGAGGAGCCTCCGCCGGTACCCGAAATCCTTCAGTGGCCCAGGCGCCCAAGTCAATCTGCTTGCAGCGTTCACTGCAAAAGGGCCGGTATGCGTTTTGCGGGCCAAAGATGCTGTCGCCGCCACAACCGGGGCAGGTCACCATTTTTGCGGTGTTGGGAGGAGCGACCATGTCTGCTGCCGGGGCGTCAGGAGCAAAGCGTCAGTTCAAAGGCCTGGTCTGCGCCGTCCTGATGCAGGCGGTCGTCATCACCCTGGCGCATCAGCCGAATCGACACCATGAGCCGGTTTCCGCTGATCTCGGGGATCAGGCCCAGGGCAGGGTCGAAGGCGAGCCGCAAAAGCTGAAAAGTACGCCCTTGGGGCAAATTCTGCTGAAACTGCCCGCCGGTTGCCATCACTTTTTGGGCTGAGCCCGCATTGCGCAACAAGCCCAGCAACATCTGCACCGAATCCGCCAGAGGCGCGATTTTCGAAGTCCACAATGCCAGATCCCGGTGGCGCCGCGCGGGATCGCCTTGCTGCCAGGCGTAATAGGCCGGCAAGTCAAATTCGCAGGTGCCTCCGGGAATGCCAACGCGGCTGCGGATGCTCATCAACCAGTCGTTCTCGGTGAGTGACTGGCCGACCTTGCCGGGCAGGCTGTTCAGCGCGGCAAACTTGCTGTCAAGCTCTGCCACAACCTGGTTCAGGGCGTCCTCCGAAATGGCTGGATTGCCACGAAACGCGTTAAGCCCGTGTTTTTGTTTTTCCAGGTCCTTGAGCACGTCGGACTTCAGGTCTGCCCGCGCGCCCACGTCCATGATCTCGAAAATTGTGGCCAGCGCGAAGTGGTGGTCCAGTGCGGATTCGCGTGCGGCCAGCTCGGACAGCCGCCGGCACAGGTGCTCCAGTCGCAAATAGGTGCGAATGCGTTCGTTGAAAGGGTATTCGTAAAGGATCACTCTGGTTTCCTGTGGGCCCCAAGCACTGGCTGCACGGCGGCACGCTAGCGGGATGATAGCCCGAGCCGCGCTGCCAGTCCTGCAACTTCGAGCCCCAATTGCGCCAGACTGATCCGGCCATTGTGAATGACGTAGTCAGCCGCCTTCAGGCGAAGCGCGCGCGGCACCTGCGCCTGGATGATCTGCCTGACGCTCTCTGGCGGCAGGGCGCTGCGCTTGACCACGCGTTCAATTTGCAGGTCTGGCGGGCAATCCACCACCAGGACCCGATCGAGATTTTTCCGCCAGCGGTTTGACTCAACCAGCAAGGGGATGTCAAAAACAATGCAGACCGCGCCTGCCTGAACCAATAGTTGGGTTTGTTGTGCGATTTCCTGCCCGACCAGCGGGTGCACGATGGCCTCCAGGCGTTTTTTCGCGCTGGCGTCGGCATACACCAGCTCACGCATGCGGTCCCGGTCCAGGGCGCCCCCGGGGGTGATGAATCCGGCACCAAATTCTGCGGCCAGTGCATTTATCGCCGATCCGCTGGCGGCGCTGGTGGCGCGTGAAATCGCGTCTGCATCAATAAGCATGGCGCCATGTGAGGCGAGAAGGGCTGCAACCGTGCTTTTGCCGCTGCCAATGCCGCCCGTCAACCCCAATCTCAAGGCATTTGGCACCTTGGAATCTCCTTAGAGGCCCACCACGCGCAGGATGTTTTGAGCGCCGAAAATCATTGCGGTAAAGCCTGCGCCAACCAGGAACGGACCGAATGGCACATAGCCACCTTCACGCAAACCTGGCCCGAATTTGAGGGCAATGCCGACCAGTGCGCCGATCACCGACGCCATCAGGATGATGGGAACCAGCGCCTGCCAGCCAAACCAGGCCCCGAGTGCGGCAAAGAGTTTGAAATCGCCATAGCCCATGCCCTCCTTGCCAGTCACCAATTTGAACGCCCAATAGACCAGCCAGAGCGACACATAACCCGCGACCACACCCCACAGTGCGCCTGCCAACGGGATCTGGGTTACCTGCAGGGCACTGGCAACCAGACCACCCCACAGCAACGGCAAGGTGATGTCGTCGGGCAAAAGGGTTGTGTCCCAATCGATAAGCGCCAATGCAACCAGCGCCGCGCAGAAGGCGCTCCAGACAACCGCAGTGGGCGTCAAGCCCCAGCGCCAGCCGCACCACGCAAAAAGGATCCCGGTGGCCAGTTCGACCATCGGGTAACGCGGGCTGATTTTTGACTTGCACCCGGCACACTTCCCACGCAATACCGCGTAGCTCGCCAGCGGGACATTTTCAAACCATCGGATCGGGCGGCCGCAGGTGGGGCAGGCTGAGCGAGGTACCAGAAGATTGAAGGGTGCGGTGGGGGCAATGTCGGCAGGTGGTTTGCCGGACAACTCGGCGCATTCGGCCGCCCACTGGTGCTCCATCATTTTGGGCAGGCGGTAGATCACCACATTCAGAAAACTACCCACCAGCAAGCCCAAAACGCCGAGAATACCGGCATCCAGCCACGCCACGCCCAGCATCAAACGACCTGGCCGAGCTTGAAGATGGGCAGGTACATCGCAATCACGATGCCGCCAATGACGGTGCCCAGAATCACGATGATGATGGGCTCCATCAAACTGGAAATGCCGGCCACCATGTCGTCTACTTCCGCCTCGTAAAAGTCAGCCGCCTTGCCCAGCATGTGGTCGATGGAGCCGGACTCCTCGCCAATAGCGCACATTTGCAGCACCATTGACGGGAACAGGTTGGCGTTTGTCATCGCCGTAGTCAACGCGGTTCCGGTCGAGACTTCATGCTGGATTTTCAGGGTTGCGGCCTGGTAGACATAATTGCCCGAAGCGCCACCGACAGAATCGAGTGCCTCCACCAAAGGCACACCGGCGGCGAACATGGTTGACAAAGTGCGGGTCCAGCGGGCAATGCAGGATTTGTCAACGAGCACGCCAAAAATCGGCAACTTGAGCATCAGCCGGTCCATGAATTGCTGCATTTTTTCATTGCGTTTCCAGGACTCCATGAAGAAGTAGAAACCGCCACCGAGGCCGCCAAAGATCAGCCACCAATAACTCACAAAAAACTCGCTCATGGCGATCACGACAAGCGTGGGCATAGGCAATTCACCACCAAAGGACGTGAACACCTCCTTGAAAGCCGGAATGACGAAAATCATGATCACGGCCACCACCACGAAGGCGACGATCAGCACCGTGATGGGGTACATCAACGCCGACTTGATTTTGGATTTGATCGCCTCGGTTTTTTCCATGTAGACGGCCAGGCGGTCCAGAAGCTGGTCCAGAATACCGGCCGACTCTCCGGCTTCAACCAGGTTGCAATACAGATTGTCAAAATACAGTGGGTACTTGCGAAACGCAACGCTCAACGAGGTGCCGGTTTCGACGTCGGTGCGGATATCGTTCAACAATTTGGTGACGCGCGGGTTGGGATTGCCACGCCCGACGATGTCAAATGCCTGCAAGAGCGGCACGCCGGCTTTCATCATCGTTGCAAGCTGGCGGGTGAATATCGCCATGTCCTTCGGTTTGATCGACTTGCCCGCGCCCATGCGGCGTTTTTTGATTTTGGTCGGGGTCACGCCCTGGCGGCGCAACGCCGACTGCACCTGGTTTTCACCCATTGCCCGGATTTCTCCGCGAACCTGTTTGCCGTTGCGGTCTTTGCCTTCCCATTCGAAGACGGTTTCTTTGGAGTTCTTGGGCTTTGCGGTCGCCATATGGTCCTTTGTTCTGACTGCTATTCGTTTGTGACGGCAAGAATCTCTTCAAGTGACGTGAGACCCTGTTTGACCTTCTGCAAACCCGCTTCACGCAGTGTGCGCACGCCATCGGCGCGGGCCTGGTCAGCGATATCCAGCGCCGTTCCGTCGCGCAGGATGATGCGCTGAATGGCATCACTCAAAGGCATGACCTGGTAAATGCCGACGCGGCCGCGGTAGCCGTTGTTACAAGCGGAACACCCGACGGGCCGGTAGCTGACCCAGGACGACTCGAAATCCTTGGGTTTGAATCCGGCTTCCAGATAGGCTTGACGCGGAATATCGGCAATCGCCTTGCAGGCGACACACAGGCGCCTGGCCAGCCGCTGCGCTGTGATCAGAATCACACTGGATGCAATGTTGAAAGGTGCAACGCCCATATTGCGCAGCCGGGTCACGGTGGTTGGCGCATCGTTGGTGTGAAGCGTAGACAGCACCATGTGGCCGGTTTGCGCAGCTTTTACGGCAATGTCGGCGGTTTCCAGGTCGCGAATTTCGCCGACCATGATGATGTCCGGGTCCTGCCGCAAGAATGATCGAAGGGCAGTTGCAAAGGTAAGGCCGGCTTTGTCATTCACATTGACCTGGTTGACGCCAGGCATGTTGATCTCCGACGGGTCTTCCGCGGTCGCGATGTTCACGCCTGGCTTATTGAGCACATTCAGGCAGGTGTACAGTGACACGGTCTTGCCGGAACCTGTGGGCCCCGTAACCAAGATCATGCCGTAAGGCCGGGTGATGGCTTCGAGCAAACGCTCCTTGTCGGCGGGGTCGTAACCCAAGGCGTCGATGCCCAGTTTGGCACTGCTCGGATCCAAAATCCGGATAACGATTTTTTCGCCGAACAAGGTGGGCAGGGTGCTTACCCGAAAGTCGATGACGCGGTTCGGCCCGATCTTGAGCTTCATCTTGCCGTCTTGCGGCACCCGCTTCTCGGAGATGTCCATTTTGGATATCACCTTGATCCGGGACGCCAGCTTGTCCTTGATGGCGATCGGAGGCGCGGCAATTTCGCGCAATTCACCGTCGATGCGAAAACGGACGCGGTAGTTGAACTCGTACGGCTCGAAATGCAGGTCAGACGCACGCATACTGAACGCGTCAAGCAACATTTTGTGCAGGAATTTGACAACCGGTGCGTCTTCTACTTCAGAAACGCCCGCCTGGTCGTTTTCAGCCTGACCATCGGTCGCGTTTTCGTCAAACTCGAATTCGCTGCCGATGATCTCTTCCATCGTTTCGGTGGCGGTGGCACTGTTGACATCAACCAGCTTCAGGAGTTTGTCGTATTCGGCAATGACCCAGTCAACCCCCAGTTGGGTCGAGAAGGTGATTTTTTCGACGGCCTCCTGGTCGGACGGATCGGCAGTCGCGACGATCAATCGGTTGTTGCGTTTGGAGAGCACCACGATGCGGTAAGCACTGCAAATCTTGTTGTCCAGCAGCCCCTTGGGGAGCCGGCCGGTGTCAATGGCGTCCAGGTCCACCAGCGGCGCCGCAAAGGCAGTGGACATGGTGTGGGCCAGGTCAAATGCAGACACCGCGCCCGAGCCCGTCAACTCGGCAATAAAACTGGTGCGGTTGACCGATGCCTTGCGGAAGATGTCCTCCGCCGATTTCTGACCGAGCTTGCCTGCAAGAATGAGAGCACGTCCCAAGCCAGGGAGGGCGATGGTGGGGGTTTCGCGCTGGGCGTTGTCGACTGCTGCCATGACCCGAAAATGTACTACGTCAGAGGGCGTTTGGCTAATGATGTGTGGGAATTTTGAACAATAAAGAAGGCAATTCCGTGCGCAAATTAGGCCGGAAGTAGGCGCGACGACGAAGACAGTGCTCCAGCACGGCCAGGAGGAGCAACGACCTCTTGGCTTGATTTGTGCACGGAATCTGGTCGGGGTGAGAGGATTCGAACCTCCGGCCTCTACGTCCCGAACGTAGCGCTCTACCAGGCTAAGCTACACCCCGTAAAAGACCGCAAGAGACCGCAAGAGACCGCAAAAATGAGGCGTGGCCTCAGTGATCGCGGTCGAGCAATTGAGCTGCCAATTGTATCAAACAGGCCGAGTAAGCATTCACGGGAAGTTGCCTTGCTGCCTCAACAGCGCGCTGTGCTTCCTGCGCCGCCGTTTTGCGCGCGATGTCCAGTGCGCCTGTAGATTTCACGATGCCCGCCACTTCAGCCAACAGGCCCACGGCGCTGTTTTCAATTGCAGACTTGATGAGGTTTCTTTCGGCAGGTGTGCCACGCTGCATTGCGCAGATGAGGGGCAGGGTTACCTTGCCTTCACGCAGGTCATCGCCAAGGTTTTTGCCCATGACGGTGGCGTCTCCGTCGTAATCAAGCACGTCGTCAATCACCTGGAAGGCTGTGCCCAGCGCCTGACCGTAGTCGGCGCACGCGGTCTCGTCTTTCGCATCGGCGCCAGCGAGAATTGCGCCGACCCTGGCGCTGGCCTCAAAAAGTTTCGCAGTTTTTGAACGGATGACCTGCACGTAGCTGGCTTCGTTCAGCGCGGCATTGTGCATGTTCATCAACTGCATGACTTCGCCTTCGGCAATGACATTGGTCGCGTCAGCGAGCACCTTCATGATGCGCATGTCGCCCACATCGACCATCATCTGAAAGGCGCGTGAATACAAAAAATCGCCGACCAGTACGCTTGCAGGGTTGCCGAAAGCTTCGTTGGCGGTGGCATTGCCCCTGCGCAGAACCGATTCATCCACCACGTCATCGTGTAACAAGGTCGCCGTGTGTATGAATTCCACAACGCCCGCCAGATTGAATCGCTGCGTGGACTTGCAATCCAGGGCGCCCGCACACAACAACAGGAGGGCGGGTCGAAGTCGTTTCCCCCCGGCCGAAATGATGTAACTGGACACCTGCCCAACCAGCGGCACGCCCGATTCCAGCCGCCCGGCGATAACCCGGTCTACCTCGACCATCTCGTCAGCAATGACGGCCAAAGGACTGATTTTTTGCGGGAGTGTGGCTTGCAAAATGGTGGAACCAGGGAGTAAACCCGGGAATTGGCCCGGGCGTCTTCCCCAATTATAGAAAGTGCCGCGATGCGAAAGGTGCTGTCAAGGCAGAAGTTGCGGCGAAAACGGGAAGAATGTTATACTAGCAGGCTCTGCGAAAATTCGTTCCCAGAGCCTAAACAAAAGAGGTTTACATGTACGCGGTCATAA